>JAKIZK010000023.1 GCA_022708055.1 Bacteroidota bacterium | reverse complement strand
GGTGGAAAGCCCATTATAGCTTTACCCAGCCGGACGGCCAAAGGGGTTTCCAGAATTGTACCTGTATTAAAACCCGGGGCAGGTGTAACTACAACAAGGGCGCATGCACATTATGTAGTTACAGAATATGGAATTGCATATCTTTTTGGAAAAAACCTGCGACAAAGAGCAAAAGCACTAATCAACATAGCACATCCGGATGAAAGAGAAGCATTAGAAAAAATATGCTTTGAAAGATTCAAAAACTTATAAGATTATTTTCCTGTCAATATTTTTTTGAATTGATAGTATTATCTTGTAGCACAAATCATTGAAACCAAACCGAAAACAAATGAAAAAACTCATCTTTATTTTATTTGTTGTATGTAGCACTGCTGCTGCTGCACAACAAAACAGTGGTATGAATCCAAGGCAGATTGCTGAACGTAATAAGCCGGGAACCGTTATGATATTGGCTACCTTTAAAGGAAACGTAAGTGCTGTAAAGCCTTATATTGATGAAGCATCGTTGGGCGTATTGGCGCAGGATATCAAACGGCAGCTTGAAGAAAATGGTACATTTACTACAGATTTATTCTGGACTACTTATATCAAAACATTTGCAGCAAATGTGGACAAGTATATGGCTCGTAGTAATGAAACTATGAGTGAAGAATTGAACACCACGATGCTCGGTTCGGGCTTTGTCATTACGCCTGATGGGTATGTGGTTACCAATGCACATGTAATAGATGCTGATGAAGAATCGACCAAGCAAAGTTTTGCACAACAGGCGTTTTCTAAAATCATCAATGAAGATGTAGCAGCGCTGGAGCAATCAATGGGAAGAAAAATGAATGAGGAGGAAGCCAAAGCTATTGTAGATGCAGAGAGCTGGTATTTCAGCCAGACGCTTACGGTTGATGATATTCAGGCGGATTATAATGTGGTGTTGGGTGTTACCGGCAAGAAAGGAGAGATTGTTGCAATGACAATACCTGCCAAGCTGGTAACCCGTGGAAATCCCATTCCGGGAAAAGATGTTGCCATTTTAAAATTGCTGGAAAAACATATTTATCCCACCATCAGAATTGGCGATGACACACAAATGTCAACAGGCGACCCTGTTTATGTACTTGGATATCCCGGTGTAGCTACGTTTCATCCTTTAATTTCGGAAGAATCAATGTCGGAAGCCACTCTTACCACCGGACTGGTAAGTGCAAGAAAGAAAATGAAAGGTGGTTGGGATGTATTACAAATAGATGCAGCCATTACACATGGCAATAGCGGTGGCCCGGTGATGAATGATAAGGGAGAAGTAATTGGGCTGGCTACATTTGGTAGTGCCGATGAGCAAAGAGGACAGGAAGTGCAGGGTATGAATTTTATTGTACCGGCGACAATTGTAAAAGAGTTTTTGCAAAAAGGAAATGTGAAACCACAAATGAGCGATATCTCGTTATTGTATGAAGAAGCAATGAATCTCTTTGACAAGGCCAGTTATAAGAAAGCATTGGAAAAATTAAAGGAAGTCAAGAGTCAAAATCCGGCATTTCCGTTTATTGATAAATTTTTGGAAGATACACAAACCAATATTGATAAAGGATTGGATAAGGGGGATGGCGGTTTTATGGATTTTGTAAATAAAAACAAGATGCCATTAATGATTGGGGCTGGTGCACTGGTGGTGATATTGGTTTTGGTTGTGGTTTTGAAAAGAAAAAAGAAGGCTGCATAAGATTAGTAACTTGTAATGTATTTAAAGAGAGGTCGTCTCCATAGAGGCGACCTCTCTTTTTTAATATAATGTAATGAGAGAAAAGTCGAAATAAAAAATATCATATATGAACTTAACAATGATTTGTAATAAATCAATAGTGTACGAAATATTTTTTCGTGGCTTTGTATTTATTTAAACCAAAAAGAATTATATGTAACAAATGTATCTGAACTTGAAGTTGTTCTTATGCATTTTTGCCACTCATTTTTAAAGTAATATCTAAAAATCAAATGAAATTATTTAATAACCGGAAATTTCACTATGGAAAAGTATGGGTAGCTTTTCTTTTAGTTTTTTTAATGTCTGGAACTGTCTTTGCGCAACAAAAGAAAGTGTTTTTGTCATTGCAAAAAGCAATTGAAACTGCGATTGCGGATAATAACTCTTTTCAAACTGCAAAAATCGATGAAGCAATAATGGGTGAAAGGTTGAATCAAAGTAACGTTGCCTTCTTGCCACAGGCCAATTTTTCATATACATCATTGTTTACCAATAACCCTCTAAATGCCTTTGGCTTTAAGCTTCAGCAAAGCATAGTAAAACAGGAAGATTTTAATCCTGCGTTATTAAACCATCCTTCAGGAGTTTCTGATTTTTCAGCAAAAATTGATGTACTACAGCCACTTTTAAACATGGATGCAGTGTACATGAAAAAGAGCATTGCTGTGCAGCTGGAAAGCTATCAGTTAAAAACAGAAAGGGTACTTGACTTTCTGACCTATGAAGTACAAAAAGCTTATTACCAATTGCAATTAACTCATCAGGCCGTATCTGTTTTTGAGGAAGCATTGGTAGCTGCAAAATCATTTTATGATAATACAATGAATCGTTTCAATGAAGGGCTCATACAAAAATCAGACTTGTTGAACGTAGAAGTACAGATGCTGGATATTGAAAGCCAATTGGATGAAGCGAAATCAAATATTGTTAATGCATCAGATTATCTGAGTGTATTAATGAACCAGCCTACCGGCACAACTTACACAACAGAAAAAATGTTTGAATCACTTCCCAATGTTGAATTATCACGTGTAATTCCGCTTAAAAGATCTGATTTCCTCGCAATGGACAAAGCGATAATAGCTACGGGCATAGTGATGAAATCGTTAAAAATGAAACAACTTCCAAGATTAAACCTATTTGCTTCATACCAACTTAATAACAAAAAGATATTTTCTTTTAATGCAAACGCTTACCTCGCAGGTATTCAACTTAGTTGGAATTTGTTTGATGGCAATGCTACCAGATATCAGTTGAATCATATGAAGTTAGAGCAATCTAAGTTGCAGGTACAACTTCAGTCAATGCAATTGGAAAATCAGATGATGCTTGATAAAAGTTTTCGTGATCAGGGGAATGCGCTCTTTAGAATTAAACAACAAAAAGCTGCTATTGCTCAGGCGGAGGAATCGTGGCGGATACTTCAAAACAGATATCAGGAAGGATTGGTAAGTATAACTGATATTTTGAATGCACAAACACAGGTGTCTAAACAAAAATTACTGTTGGCACAGGCTGTTTGCAATAATAATATCGCCAATGCTAATATTGAATTTCTTACCAAACAAAAATAATTAAACATAATTAATCAAAATAAAAATGAAACATCAACAGCTTATCTATTTATTTCTGTTCGGTATTTTGTCAACCGGTATTGTTTCTTGCACTTCATCTGATAGCAAAAAAGCTGAGAAAGATCAGTTGGTGCCTATCGCAGTAAACGTATCAAACCCGCTTATGAATACGGATAACACAATAACTGCCACAGGTCAAATCGTTTCTGCACAATCTGCAGATATAAGTACCCGGGTTATGGGTTACATCACGAGTATTAAAGTAAAAGTTGGGGACTATGTAAAAAAGGGGCAATTGTTGGTAACCATAAGCAATGATGATATGTTAGCAAAAAGAGCACAGATAGATGCGATGTTGTCAGGTGCTAATGCCTCACTCCAAAGTGCTGAAAAAGATTTACAAAGGTTTAATAACTTATATCAGCAAAAAAGTGCAACTGCTAAGGAGTTGGATAATGTAACGTTACAGCACCGGGCAGCAAAGGCCGGTGTACAGTCTGCCTTGCAGATGAGGGCTGAAGTAAATTCTATGTTGGCTTACACTAATATTACTGCTCCATTTTCCGGAATAGTTTCTCAAAAAATGGCGGATGCCGGAAGTATGGCAAATCCGGGTATGCCAATTTTGGTTTTGGAACAAGGTGAAAATCTTTTAGTAAAAGCTCAAATACCTGAAACAGAAATAAGTCGAATTAAACATCTGGCGAATGCAACAGTTGTTATTAATGCAATCAACAAAACTATTCAAGGAACGGTTTCGGAGATTAGTCCTTCATCACTTGGTACAGGTGGACAATTTGTTGTAAAGATTAGCTTGCCTCAGGAAATACAGAAGGAATTGAGTGCAGGAATGTATGCAAATGTGATCATCAGCAGTGAAGTTAAAACGACTTCGAGCAATGCTCCTATAATCTTGATTCCCATCGCTGCAGTACAACGAATAGGGCAGTTGGATGCGATTTTTACAATTGGTAATAATGGCAGAGCACTGCTTCGCTATGTAAGACTGGGCAAAAATTATGGAAACAATGTTGAGATTTTATCGGGGCTAGGACAAAATGAAAGCTATATCTCATTCGCTGAAAAGAAATTATATAATGGCGCTCCTGTAAAAGCAAAATAATTTCAATAACCAACAGAAAAGAACAAATACAAAAAATTTATGAAAGAAGGGATTGCCGGAAAAATAGCTGCCTCTTTTTTGAGGTCTAAGTTAACCATATTGTTAATGGTAGTATTTCTGCTTATAGGCACCTATGCTACTATGCATATACCCCGCGAAGAAGAGCCGCAGATAGAAGTGCCGATGGCTGATATTTTTATAGGTTATCCCGGGGCAGCTCCACAGGAAATAGAATCAAAGGTGGTAGCGCCTATGGAAAAAATTATTTCCAACATCAAGGGAGTGGAATATGTGTACTCCACTTCAATGAAAGAAAAGGCAATGCTGATTGTACAGTTTTATGTAGGTGAAGATGTGGAACGCAGTTTAGTAAAACTCTACAATGAGATAATGAAGAATATGGATAAGGTCCCACAAGGAGTGACGATGCCTTTAATAAAATCAAGAGCCATAGATGATGTGCCTGTTTTGGGGCTCACAGTCTGGAGTGAAAAATATGATGATTTTACACTAAGGCAATTGAGCGAAGAATTAAAAAACGAAATCAAGAAGATTCCAAATGTTGCTGAAATAAAATTGTTGGGAGGTAGAAACAGAGAGGTTAAAGTTCTTTTGGACAAAGCCAAAATGACGGCCAATCATTTGGACTTTCTTTCCATTCAAAAAAATATTTTGGGTAGTAATGCTCAAGTTGTTTCCGGAAATATGTTGTCAAAGGATACCGCATTTCCCATTGAAACCGGTAGTTATCTGTCTTCAGCTGAAGATGTTGCGAATTTGGTTATTGGAGTTAATGAGCAACAACCGGTTTATCTTCGTCAGATATCGCAAATTGAAGATGGGCCTGCATCGCCAAAGGAATATGTTTCTTTCGGATATGCAAAAGGCGATGATAAAAATTTAAAACAATTTCAATCTGAATATCCTGCGGTTACACTTTCCATTGCTAAGAAACCCGGTGCGGATGCTATGCAACTTTCTGAGCAGATATTGTCAAAGATTGATCATGTTAAAAATCAAATTATTCCTGATGATGTGCACATTACTCCTACAAGAAATTACGGAGCTACTGCATCTGAAAAAGTTTCCGAATTATTGTTGCATCTTTTTATAGCTATTGTTGTAGTAACGTTGTTTGTAATGTTAGCCATGGGATGGCGAGGCGGATTAGTAGTATTTCTTTCAGTGCCGGTTACATTTGCGATGACATTACTTAGTTATTACTTGATGGATTATACTTTAAATCGAATTACATTATTTGCTTTAGTTTTCATAACAGGTATTGTAGTAGATGACTCAATAATTGTTGCTGAAAATATGCACCGACATTTTAAAATGCGTCGTTTACCATTTAGGCAAGCAGCAATCTATGCAATTAATGAAGTAGGCAATCCTACAATATTGGCAACATTTACAGTAATCGCAGCTGTATTGCCTATGGCTTTTGTATCAGGCTTGATGGGGCCATATATGAGTCCAATGCCAATAGGTGCATCTATTGCAATGATGCTTTCGTTGGTAGTAGCATTAACACTTACACCTTATTTAGGGTATATTTTTCTTCGTGAAAAAGCAAAGAGAAATGAAATTAATAAGGCTCCTCAGCAATTAGAACAAAAGGGAATTTATAAGATTTATTACAAGGTTATTAATCCCATGTTGACATCGCAACGTAAACGTTGGACATTTATGATTGTGCTGGCGATTACACTTTTGGGCTCTATGTTTTTGTTCTATACGAAAGGTGTTGCTGTAAAAATGCTACCCTTTGATAATAAAAATGAGTTTCAAGTAGTGATTGATATGCCGGAAGGTACTACCCTTGAAAAGACAAATGTGGTAGCAAAGGAAGTCGGTCAGTATTTGAGCCAGCAAAAATATGTACGAAATTATCAGAGCTATGTAGGTACTGCCGGCCCAATAAGTTTTAATGGCTTAGTACGACATTATGATTTGCGAAGTGGTGAAAACGTAGCAGATATACAGGTAAATCTTTTGGATAAGAAAAAAAGAAGTACACAAAGCCATGATATTGTGAAGAAAATGCGGCCTGATATTATTAAAATAGGGAAAAAATATAATGCAAATATTAAACTTGTTGAGATACCACCCGGCCCGCCTGTATTATCAACAATTGTTGCAGAAGTTTATGGACCCGATTATGAACAGCAAATTCAAGTGGCACGTCAGGTAAAAATTTTGATGGACAGCACAAGAGATGTTGTAGATGTAGATTGGATGGTGGAAGAAGATCTGCCTTCCTTATATTTTGAAGTAGATAAAGAAAAAGCTATGCGAAATGGTGTGGCACCCGCCCAGGCTGTAGCCACGATGAATGCAGCATTGACAGGTCTGAAATCAGGGACACTATACCAGCCAGCGAGTTTTGAGCCTGTTAATATTATGCTTCAATTAAATGATGCAGAAAAAGCAAGTGTGAGCGATTTGAAAAATATAAACATCATTGGGCAACAGGGAAATATGGTTTCAATGGGCGATATTATAAGTGTGGTTCCGAAAATTAAAGAGAAAAGTATTTATCGCAAGAATCAAAAGAGAGTGGTGTTTGTGTTAGCAGATATGGCCGGAGACCTGGAAAGCCCTACCTATGCCATGAGCGATATGTCAAAAAAACTAAAAGACATCAAACTCCCTTCAGGATACACATTGAATGAAGAGTATATGCAACAACCTGAAACAGAAGATCAGTTTTCTTTAAAATGGGATGGAGAGTGGCAAATTACTTTTGAAGTTTTTCGTGATTTGGGAATTGCTTTTGCCGTTGTAATATTAATCATTTACATGCTTATTGTAGGATGGTTTCAGAACTTCAAAGTGCCATTGATAATGCTTTCGGCTATTCCTTTGTCGCTTATTGGTATTATACTCGGACATTGGATGATGGGGGCCTATTTTACAGCTACGTCAATGATTGGCTTTATTGCGCTGGCTGGAGTAATGGTGCGAAATTCAATCTTGCTTATTGATTTCATAAACATCAGATTAAAAGAGAAAATACCATTGAAGCAAGCAATAATAGAAGCAGGAGCTGTGCGTACTACCCCAATTCTTCTTACTGCCGGTGCTGTGGCCTTAGGTGCTATCATCATTTTATTTGACCCTATATTTCAAGGTTTGGCAATTTCACTTATTGGTGGAACGGTTACATCTACTTTCCTTACATTGTTAGTTGTGCCTTTATTGTATTATAGAATGATGCGAAAAAAAGTAAAATAATTTTTAAAATGTATTTAATATGAAACTTCTTATTGTTACTTGTATTAAAGAGCATCAGCAAAATGTATCCTCAATTTTCAAAGAAACCGGAATACAGGTCTTCAGTATTTCTGAAATATCAGGATACAAGCAGGGTGGACAAGATATGATTTCTCAAAACTGGTTTGGTGGCAGTGGTGAAACATTTGAGTCACTTATGCTCTTCAGTTTTACAGAAGAGGAAAAAGCAGCTGCAGCAATCAAATTAATAGAAGGGTGTAATAAAAATGAATCAAACGGCTTTCCTATACGAGGTTTTGTTTTGCCGGTTGAGCGCTTTAGTGTTTAATTAATCTAAAAAATAATTTTATGAGAGAACAAATTGTAAGAGCTGTAGCCGGTATTATGGTATTGTTAAGCGTGTTACTGGCGTTTAATGTAAATATTCAATGGTTATGGTTATCTGTCTTTGTTGGCATTAATTTGTTACAATCATCATTCACCCGATTTTGCCCTTTAGAGAAAATTTTGGATAAATTCGGGGTGCCAACTGACAAAAATAAATGTTAAGGGGTAAGCAGACAGGCGTTAATATTTTTGCTAATCTCTCTAATATATGAAATCGTCAATTTTCTTATATACTGCTGGCACTATCCTGGCTTTTTTCGGTCTCGTAACCTTGTTTATGAGTACTTCAGTAATTTTTGACTTGTTTGGAATTCGAGAAAATGAAGGCAATTATGTTTTGTTTGTGGTTATCGCAAATTTCATTTGTGGTATTCTGTACATGGTTGCTGCTTATGGTTTATTTTTAAATAAAAACTGGGCAACAACAATTCTGTCCATCGCTACGGCAATACTTCTGATAACGTTTATTGCATTGGCTTTTCATATTTTTAGAGGAGGTATTTATGAAAAGAAAACTATAGCAGCCATGTCTTTCAGAACATTGTTGACAATTGGATTTACATTGGTTGCTAAAAAATATATTGATAAACAGAAACAATAACTCGAAATGAAAAATATAACAATAAGTTTAATAACATTTACTTTTGGAGTTATTAGTTTGGTACTCAGTTGCCAGTCATCTGACTCAAACAAAGTAAATCCAAGTACGCCTGCCTCATCTGACGCTAAAGTTCTTCCAGACTCAGTTTATCTCCGAATGGGAAAAGAGTACGCACTCGGTGCTCAAACGGTTTTAGGAAAAAACCTGACGGAAGCGATACAGAAAAAGGGCACTACTTATGCTGTTGATTTTTGCAACACTCGTGCCTATCCGCTTACGGATAGTATGTCGAAAAAGTTTAATGTATTACTTAAAAGAGTAACTGATAAAGAAAGAAATAGAGCTAATCGGGCCAATGAATCAGAATTGGAGATATTAAGTGCTATGAAAAAGAATATAGATGAAGGAAAATCTCCGGAGCCTCAATTAGTTCGGAATATCGGGAAAGTTACTGCTTACTATGCGATTACTACCACTGCTCTTTGCCTGCAGTGCCATGGAAACAAAGACAAGGATATTAATACGGAAACTTTTAATAAGATTCGCACTTTATATCCTTCGGATAATGCTATAGGATATGGTATAAATCAATTAAGGGGGATATGGGCTGTGCAAATGGATGTAAGAACTAATTAGCGAGTTATTTATGAAACAAATGTTACGCACAGGTTGCAATATACTTCCGAACTTCACCTCACAATTTTCAGGTTTAAAATAAAATGTTATGAGTTATTATTTTTCGAAAGTTATAAAATCAGATTTTGAAGCAGCCATTTCAAAAGTTACGGAAGAATTGAAAAAAGAAGGCTTTGGTGTGCTTACTAATATTGATATGAAAGAGACATTAAAAAAGAAATTAGATGTTGATATCAGAAAGTATAAAATTCTGGGAGCATGTAATCCACAATTTGCACATCAGGCATTATTGGCCGAAAGCCAAATTGGTACTATGCTGCCCTGCAATGTAGTCGTGCAGGAAAGAGAAAATGGTGAAGTTGAAATATCGGCTGTGGATCCTGTGGCTTCAATGATGGCAATTGTAAACCCAGGCTTAGTCGAATTGGCACAACAGGTAAGCGTTAAATTGAAAAGCGTTGTTGAAAATGTTTAATTGTAATGCTTAATAAAATAAATTTTTTGAATAATGGCTATCGCTAATTTTTTTAAGAAGCACTTCATTACTATTATTGGCATATTGATAGGGGCTGTAGGTGGATATTTATACTACCATTTTGTAGGGTGTAATTCGGGTACATGTACCATAACATCCAAACCTGTTAATAGTACACTTTATGGTGCATTGATGGGTGGGTTATTATTTAGCATTTTCAGGAAAGAGAAAAAAGTAACATCAAAGAATGAATAGTTGGATATGGGATAGGTAAAAAACCTTTCAAGTTTATTTCAAAAAAAATCAGGAGTACTTTTGGTGCCCCTGATTTCATTTTTAGTCTTTCTCTGGCGTGGCTTCATCAAAGCCTCTGAAGGATGGAGGTGTCGCCTTTTCTTTTGGTTTCTTTTTCAGCCAATCAGGATCTTTTTTCAATCCTTGTACATCGCTTAAGTTGCACAGGTAAAGACTGCGGCCATGGGTGCCCAGTATAATATCATTTTCTCTTTGCTGAATGGCAATATCATGTATGGGAACTGATCTTGGCATTCCTGCATTCCACAACATAAAACTATTCCCTCTGTCGAAACTTACATATAATCCACCATCACTGCCTACATATAATATGTCTTCATCTTTTGGATCTTCTCTTACTACGTTTAGGGGTTCTGTGGGCAGGTCTTTTCCCAGTTGTTTCCAAGTGGCACCATAGTCTTCACTTACATAAAGATAGGCATCAAAATTATCGCTACGATATCCATTCAAGGTAACATATACTCTTCCTTCTTTATATTGCGATGCAACTACACGGCTTACCCATAGACCAGATGGGACAATGTTTACAGGTGGCTTTCTTTTTTGTGAAGGCACTTCAATTCGAACATTTATTTTCGTCCAGGTATATCCGCCATCTTTAGTTAATTGTACATTTCCATCATCCGTACCGGCATACAACATGCCAAAGCGAAATGGTGATTCACTCAATGTGGTAATAGTGCCATAAGGTACATTGCCGGATACTTTGCCATTGGTAAGATCAGCACTTACTCCTGTCAGAGAATCGCCGCGGTTTAATGAACGGTACAGCCTGTTGGCTCCAATGTAAAATACATCCTGATTATGACGACTGAGAACTATCGGTGTTTGCCAGTTAAAACGTAATGGTAGTTCACCAAGCTCATGCGAAGGTTTTACACTTTTTCTATCGCCACGGGTAATTTTATTCATGCGCTGGTAAGCGCCAAATTGCGAGCCTACATATACAGTAGTATTATCCCTGGTGTCCACTTGGGTTTGCATACCATCGCCACCACCTAATCCTTTATAAGGATAGCTACCGGTGCTTTGCCAGCGAATATTTGCTCTATACGTTGATGGGCCGTACCACAAACCATTGTCTTGAAAGCCCGCATAAACATTATAGGGTTTTTCATCATCAGTGGTTACCTGATAGGCTTGTGCTACTGCAGGTGTATTAGCAAAGAACCAGTTTTCGCCATCGTCATAAGTAATATTTACCCCACCATCATTACCATTGATGATGTGTGCATCTCTTTTGGGGTTTATCCAAACAGCATGATGATCGCTGTGTACATTTCCCTTGTCAATATTTTTCCAGGTTTTGCCACCGTCGTTTGAAAGTTGAAGGGGCACACCGGTGATGATAACTTTATTTTCATTGACCGGAGAAACATAAATTTTTCCAAAATAATATCCGTAGGTAAAAAATATACCGATTGGAGATTTGTTAGTCTTTACCCACGATTTACCTCCGTTATCACTTCTATAAACTTCGCAGCCGGCAATGCCATTGTTTTGAAATCCATCATCAGTATCAAAATAATCGTAGAGAGCGGTGGCTTTTATTTTATCGGTAGCTAACATTTCTTTTATCATTTTGGCATTATACTTCCGCAGCACAAATGATTTTTTCAGAAACGTATCTAGTTTATTATTATTAAGTGCTGCAAACTGTTCTTTTGATAATCCTTTAAAATCTGATGTTTTATAAAGGGTGTCTGAAGTTTTTTCCGTTTCTTTTAATGGTGTGTTATTGTCCACTACGGCATAAATAATATTTGGAATTTTTGGATATACGGCAATTCCAATTCTTCCGGTTTTAGTGCCACTCATAAAACCCGATCCGGGTCCTGTAATCAGGTTCCAGTTTTCGCCGCCATCAGTACTTTTATAAATTCCGGATGTGGCACCACTTTCTACAAAATTCCATGCTCGACGTGTGCGATACCACATGGCCGCATAAAGTTCATTTGGGTTTGTCGGATTAATATCAAGATCGACAGCCGATGTATTATCGTCAATAAATAAAGTTTGCTTCCAATGATGACCGCCATCGGTAGATTTATAGATACCTCTTTCTTTATTGGCTGAATAAAGATGGCCGAGAACAGCAACCCACACAATATCTGGATTGGTGGGGTGCAATTGTATTTTACCGATATGGTGCGACTCGGGCAGGCCCAGGTATTCCCAATGTTTTCCGTTGTCAGTAGTTTTATAAATTCCTAAACCTGCATAAGTGGAACGGCTGCTGTTTTCTTCGCCGGTACCCACCCAGATGGTTCTTTTTGTGGAAGTCCAGTTAACGGCGATATCGCCAATAAAAAGCAAATCAAGACTATCCATGATCGGTGTAAAACTTTGGCCATTGTTGGTGGTGTGCCATAATCCGCCTGTGGCATAAGCAACATAAAACTCAGTTGGGTCGTCAGGGTTTACGTCCAGGTCAACTACCCGGCCACTCATAACCGAAGGGCCAATGTTGCGAAATTTTATATCTTTTAGAACTGATTTGCTTTCTAAAAGTTTACGTTGCTCAATACTTTTCAATCTGTCGGTGCCGGAAGTAGGATTGACCTGAGCAAAAGCAGACTGAATGACAATAATGCAACCAAAAATGGATAATGAAATTCTTAATTTTGACAACATAATAAAATTGTTTTGGCGTTAATTAACTGACAGGTTTCAGTTTCAATCAAACTTACTAAACTATGCGCAGCATCATTGTTTTTTTGCTCTTTATTTCCATGAATGGCATTGCTATGAATGGGTTTTCGCAATGGAAATCGTATAGAATTGGTCCCAAAGGCGATACCTTGGACAGGATTGACATGAAAGGATACAAACAAGGTCCCTGGGTAATAAAAGTGCCGGATTTGCGTGGTGAAAGAGGCTATGAGGAAGAAGGTTATTTTGAAGATGGTAACAAAGAAGGTGTTTGGAAAAGATACTCACTGATAGGTGTAAAAATTGCCGAAGAGAACTACCGATGGGGCAAGCTTAATGGCAAACAGTATTACTATACATATAACGGAGGTTTGCTACGTGAAGAAAGTTGGCGTGCAATGGATCCCAAAGTCGCTTTTGATACGGTAAATGTTTATGATGTAAATAATCCCAATATTGTAAAAGACAGGGTAGTGGTAAAGAATGATGGCTTCTCTATGAAACATGGTAAGTGGTTGTACTACGATCCTTCGGAAGGGGTAGTAACACAAACAGAAAATTATTGGATGAACAAGCTGAGAACCGGCGATGATGAAATGGTGTCGGATGATGATATAAGGCCACTTTCACTTGCTACAGGCGCTAAGGTGGTAAAAAATGATACTGCAACTAAAACGAAAGTAAAACCCAAAGAAGTGTTGGAGTACGAAAAGAAAAATTCGGGCAAAAAGAAAGTAAAAACGAGAGATGGAGAGACGGGATATTGATTATGTTTTATGTTTTCATTGCCGTGGTTCGTGGGGACACGAACCACGGCCACGCACCACGTAAATGTGATATCCAAACTACTTTTATTGCATTGTATCAGCCTTCATTTTTTCAAAATAATTTCTAAAGAAAAGTAGCTGATATTGTACAGCATTGCGCCAATAGTCCCAGTTATGCTTACCGGGTCTCGCTATATAATCGTGCGGAATTTTTAATGAGAGCATTCGTTCATGCAATAAAGCGTTGTCTTTAAAAAAGGGGTCACTGGTTCCACAGTCAAAAATGATGGCTAATGAGTCGGATGTTTTTTGATTCACCGCACTCAATACGGTGTAGTTTTTCCAGTTGTCAGCATGAGTAATGGTGTCGCCAATTCTTTTAATAATGTCATATTTGTTTTTTGAGCTCATTAAATTGACTCCGCCACTCATACTGCCGCAGGCACCAAAAAAACTACTACGCCGAAAGGCAATAAACAGTGCACCATGCCCGCCCATACTTAATCCGGTGATGGCCCTTGCAGTTCTGTCTTTAATTGTTTTGTAATGGGCGTCGATATAATCAGGAACTTCTTTTCCAATATAAGTTTCATATTTCATTGTGCTGTCCACCGGGCTATCGAAATACCAACTGCTGTAACCGCCATCGGGGCAAACAATCAGAACCTTGTAAGCGTCTGCATAGGTTTTTAACTCCGGCACTCGTATAATCCAGTTGCTATACCATCCACTATAGCCATGCAGTAAATAAACGACAGGCAATGAAGCAGCTTTGTTTTTTTTTAGTGATGGTTTTATTACAACGCATTTAAAACTCTTGCGCATTGCATTGCTGTAAATGGAGACAGTATCTACAGTAGCAGCATTTGAATGATAAACAACAAAGAAGAGAAAAGCGAATAAAATATACTTTTTCATTGAATAAAGATAATAGTAATCTGTTTGATTTTTTTTGGAACAAAACAAAAGGCACAGCTGATTTGCCGTGCCTTTTTCAAAATTTGGTTTAGGTATTATTTTGAAAAATCAAAATGCTTTTTTCTCCATTGCTTTTTGCATGGGATTTGCGCCACCGCCGCTTGCTCCTCTGGGGAATCCCATTCTGCCTTTAAAGATGGTGAATTTAGAAGGAGCAGCAATAGTTTGCCAGCTATTATTGCTCATGTCAATATCTGCTGTTTCTTGGTAGGGATCCAGCTGTATAGAAGCTACTTCTTTGTCTTTAATAAAAGTTTTTACAAGTTTATTTTCATTTAGACGCCAAACCTGAGCCGGTATTCTTTCTATTTCTTTTGTTCCGTCTTTATATGTCCATTGAATGATTAAGGGCATTACTAATCCACCTTTATTGCTAAAAGTGAGCTCGTATTGATTTGTGTTTTTATATTCTTCTTTTTCTTGAGCTGAAAGGGCAGGTGGAGTAGAACCTGGAATTGTTATTTCATATTCAGTACTGTCATAAGGCTCTATTCCTCTTTTATATTTCCAGTAAAAATCTTGCAGGCTGGTATCGGTATCTGTTTTATATACAATGGACTTATCTTCCAGATTTCGGATTTTAGAAATATCATCTGCCGGTGGAATGTTAGGCTTACTTAATGTAAACTTCATGGTTCTGTCTTTGGTAGCTGTGGGTACATAGTCCACATCTGCCTTTGCCCACTTTACGCTGTCCAATGAAATATCACAGGGATCAGTACCATAAAACCATCCTCTCCAAAACCAATCAAGATCTTCTCCGCTTGCATCTTCCATTGTTCTAAAGAAATCTGCAGGTTCTGGATGTTTAAAAGCCCATCTTCTTGCATACTCTCTAAAAGCATAATCAAAATTTTTGCGACCCATAATGGTTTCTCTCAAAATATTTAACCCGGTTGCGGGTTTTGAATAAGCATTGGGACCAAATTGTACAATGTTTTCACTATTAGTCATTATGGGTTCCAACTGGTCTTTTGAAAGTTTCATATAATCTGTAATAAATCTGGCAGGGCCACGAGTATTAAAATATTTACTGTCCCACATCTCTTGTGTAAGATATTGTACAAAAGTATTCAGACCTTCATCCATCCAGCTCCATTGACGCTCATCACTATTAATGATCATGGGAAAGAAATTGTGACCTACTTCATGTGTTACCACACCTATCATTCCGTATTTGGTTCCTTCGCTATAGGAGCCATCTTTTTCGGTGCGTCCATAGTTGAAACAGATCATCGGATATTCCATACCGCTACTTGCTTCTATACTTTGTGCAACAGGATAGGGATAAGGAATGGTAAATTTTGAATAAGTCTGAATTGTATGTTCAACCACTTTGGTTGAAAATTTTCTGTACAACCCATAAGATTCTTTGCTATAGCCACTCATGCACATTACTTTTTTGCCTTGTACTTTAGTTGCTAAGGCATCCCACACAAATTTGCGAGAAGAGCACCATGCGAAATCTCTTACATTCTCAGCTTTAAATATCCAGGTTTTCTTTTTATCACTTTTTTGTTTTTCGGCAGCTTTTGCTTCTGCAAGTGTTACTATTTCAATTGGCTCACTCGATGTTTGTGCTTGCTTCCATCTGGCTAATTGTGCAGGAGTGAGCACAGCTGGATAATTTTGAGCTTCGCCGGTTGAAAGAATGATATGATCGGCAGGCACTGTCATGGCCACTCTAAAATTGCCAAAGGTCAAAGCAAATTCTCCTCTACCAGTGAACTGGTGATTTTGCCATCCTTGGAAATCGCTGTAAACACAAAGTCGTGGATACCATTGTGCCATTGTAAATTCATGATTGCCGTCTTCGGGAAAATATTCGTAGCCGCCACGGCCGCCTCGGCCCATACGATCGGCAAGTTTATAATACCAGGAAACTTTAAATACAAATTTTTGTCCGGGTTTTAAAACAGCAGGCAATTCAACCCGCATCATGGTTTTATTAATGTTATAGCTTAGTTTTTTACCTGCAGCATCGGTGATGCTGGTGATGATATCGCCATAACCATTATCTGTTTTATTTTCTTCTTCTTTTTCAAGTTGATTGATGCCAACGCGGTTACTCATGTTATTGCCATTTTGATAATTGGCATTGTTAACACTGCTATGTTGGTTTTCGTCCAGCTGCAACCATAAGTAATTAAGCGAATTGGGCGAGTTGTTGTAATAAGTGATAACCTCGGTACCCGTGAGTTTCAAATTTTTTTCGTCGAGTTCACATTTAATATCATAATCGGCACGCTGTTGCCAGTATTTTGGTCCGGGTGCGCCGCTGGCCGTTCGGTATTCATTTGGTGTAGGCAATGTAGCTCCCAATTGTTCAAATTTATTGCCGTGATTACTACCGGGGTTGTTTTGAGTGTTTTGAGAAAAAGCAGTGGCAGATAGGCAAAAAATAACTGCAGTAAAAGCATACCATTTTTTCATGTCGTTCTTTTTAATTTAATAATTGGTATCAAAAAATTCTAAATATTAAAATTGAAATTAATGATTAATGAAATTTCATTCTAGAAATAGAAAGTAGGAATCAGGTAGCCAAATCTAAGTAAAACCTATTTATTTATTGGTTCATAAATGTAATAAAAAAGCCGCTTTTTGATGAGCGGCTTCAAAACTTGTTGAATTACAAGTTAAAATCCTTTTTTCTCTTGTGCTTTTTGCATGGGGTTCAAGCCTGCTGGTCTTGTAAATTGTTTTTGCTTAAATACTTTAAACTTGCTGGGTTCTTTTATGTCGCCATAAGTATTGTTGTCGGTATTGATATCGGCCGTTTCATGATAAGGATCCAGTTTTACGGAAGCTACTTCTTTATCTTTTACAAAAGTTTTTATTACTTTACTTTCATTCATTCGCCAAACCTGTGCCGGTATTCTTTCAACTTCTTTGGTTCCGTCTTTATAAGTCCATTCAATAATGATTGGCATCATCAGTCCGCCTTTGTTACTAAAAGTAACTTCATACATGTTTTTATCCGCATATTTTTCCTTGCCGGCTTCATCTAAAGATTCTGTAAAAGGTTTCATAGTTGAAGCATATTTTGTTGTATCGTATTTTTCAATATTGCGATCGTATCTCCAATAAAAATCACGCAGCGTTGTGTCTCTGTCAGTTTCAAATACAATATTCTTGTCTTCACGATTGCGCATTTTTGAAATATCTTCCTTGCCTACCTGTGGTTTTGGTAGTGAACGATAAATTATCTGGTCTTCTTTTTGTGCAGGAGTTGCATTTACATCAGCTTTTGCAAATTTTACGGTATCAATTGAGATATCACAAGCATCAGTACCATAAAACCAGCCACGCCAAAACCAGTCAAGATCTTCACCTGTTGCATCTTCTATTGTGCGGAAGAAATCGGCTGGTGTTGGATGCTTGAATGCCCAACGGCGAGCATACTCTCGAAATGCATTATCAAACAACTCACGGCCCACAATCGTTTCTCTTAAAATGTTCAATCCCGTAGCTACTTTGCTATATGCATTGGAACCAAAATTTTTTATGTTTTCGCTATTCGTCATAATGGGTTCCAGTTGATCTTTAGGTAGTTTCATATAGTCGGTAATACTCCATGCAGGTCCGCCGTTTGATGGAGTTGTATTATCCCATAGCTCTTGTGTAAGATATTGCAGGTAAGAATTTAAACCTTCATCCATCCAGGTCCATTGTCTTTCATCACTGTTAACTATCATTGGGAAAAAGGTATGGCCTACTTCATGAATAATAACCTGAATGGCTGAATTTTTTGAACCTTCGGAATACGTACCGTCTTTTTCGGCTCTGCCGGGGTTAAATGAAATCATTGGATATTCCATGCCCTGATTGCCTTCTACACTGATGGCAACCGGATAAGGATATGGGATGGAAAATTTGGAATATGTTTTTACAGTATGCGCAACAGCTTTTGTTGAAAACTTACTGTAGATGGGATAGGCTTCATTTGCATAATAGCTCATCGTCATTATTTTTTTTCCGGCTACTTCAATGGGCATGGCATCCCATGCAAATCGGCGTGAACTTGTCCATGCAAAATCACGAACATTATCTGCTTTATAAATCCATGTTTTTTTATTGGCATTGGTTTTTACTTTAGAAGCATTCAATGCATCAGCTTGTGTTACGATTTGTAAGGGTTCTTTTGCTGTTTGCGCTTTATTCCATCTTGCCATTTGTGCAGGTGTAAGTACTTGCGCATAGTTTTGACAAACGCCGGTAGCCCCTACAATATGATCGGCAGGCACAGTCATCTGCACTTTAAAATTTCCAAAACTAAGTGTGAATTCTCCCCTGCCGGTAAACTGATGGTTTTGCCAACCTACTTCATCACCATATTTACACATACGTGGATACCATTGCGTCATTGTATAATTATTATTGCCATCTTCAAAAGGCTCATAACCACCACGGGCACCACCAAATTTTTGAAAATCGCTGCGATCGGCTAATTTATAATTCCATTCTACTTTGAAACTAATTTTTTGCCCCGGTAAAAGCGGTTTTGCTAAATCCACTTTCATCATCGTTTTATTGATGAAATGCTTCATGGGATTGCCGGCCATATCTGTAAGTTTTACGATATTAAAACCGTAGCCATTATCTGTTTTTGCATCTGCAAACCTGTCTAGGGATTTATCTGTTACCTGTGTTTGCATTGAATTACTGTTTTGGTAGTTGGCATTATTTACGGTGCTGTGTTGGTTTTCATCCAACTGCATCCATAAATAATTTAGTACATCGGGTGAGCTGTTGTAGTAGGTAATTACTTCGGTGCCATTTAATTTATTATTCACTTCGTCCAATTCGCATTTTATATCATAATCGGCACGCATTTGCCAGTATTTGTTTCCCGGTGCGCCACTGGCAGTACGATATTCGTTGGGCGATGGTAAAATAGTTCCCAACTGTTCAAATTTATTGGCATGATTTGCACTGTTATTGTTTTTGATGTCTTGCGAAAAGACATAACCGCAACAGCTTAATAAGCACGACAAAGCAAACAACAAACGTTTCATAATTTAATTTTTGTTTTTGAAAATATGTTTTTTAAAAAGGCCATCGTTCTATAACCATTGCAAGGGCACTTACAAATGCACCTCCTGATACAAAAACCACCCATTCTTTTCGATTCGCTTTTATGAGATCGACAACTACTAATGAAATAAGTAATATAACCGCCACTACTACTATTTGACCTGCTTCCAGCCCTACATTAAAGCCAAACAGGCCCCAGCCCAAACTTTGATCGCTGGCTAATGCAATACGTATGGTATTGGCAAAACCCAGCCCATGAATCAACCCGAAAAACAAGGCAAGAAAATAATTGATGCGAATCGTTTTTGGGCTGAATTTTTTTTGAAATAAATTGGTAGCAGCAGTTATCAATATCGTACAGGGAATTAAAAACTCCACCCATTTGCTGCTAATACTGATGATTTCTTTTACACTCAAAAAAAGTGTAATGGAATGACCAATAGTAAAGGCAGTAACCAAAACCAATACTTGCCTCCAGTCTTTTAAAAGATAAATGGCCGCCAAGGCTAAAATAAACAATTGATGATCCAGCGCATCTGCACTGATGATGTGTTTCCAGCCTATATTAAAGTAAAATGAAAAATCACTCATATTGATTAGTAACCGGTAGCAACCATTTCCGGAGGTTTATCATCAAAATCTGGTGCGCATCAAAATAAACCAGACTTTTGCAATTGTAAAAAATAATTTGCCCAATGGTTATAAAGCTCAATAAATGGTGTTTTACTGCTTTTGCAGTGGTATTTCTTTTCGCCACTCCCTCAGCAAAAGCCGAATTGAAACCTGTAAAACCTCACCCCGTACACATTGCTACGGTAGAAATTGACCATAATGCAACGGATAAAACACTGGAAATAACCTGCAAAACATTTTGGGATGATTTTGAAGATATACTAAGCCGCATTAATAAATCGAGAGTAGATCTTACCAGCGAAAAGGCAAGAACAGAAAATAACCAAAAAGTATTCAATTATATTAAGGCTCACTTGCAAATAATTGTGGATGGCAAAGCAATACCGTTAGAATTTGTTGGGTTTGAAAAAGAAGATGTAGTAGTTTATTCTTATCTGCAGGCCAGCAATGTGAATACTGTTAAACAAATTAATATCACCAGTTCCTTAATGCACGATATTTTTGATGATCAGTCCGAAATAATACATGTAGTGGTAAACGGAAAAAGACAAAGTACCAAGCTGGACTATCCTGCTTCAAAAGCCAATTTTAGTTTTTAGTTCAATGTATTAAAGGTGATTCTAAATTAATTTTCCATTTCCTCTCTTATTTCGTCGCTGATTTTTATTAGCACTTTATCAATACGATGACCATCCATATCTATTATTTCAATAGAAAAACCTTTCCATTTTAATTTTTCACCTGCTTTAGGAATACGTTCCAGTTCATGAAGTATAAAACCGGCGAGTGTGTCAAAATCGTGTTCACCTTCATTCATCCATTCGGCTTTTTCAAAATGGGTTAAAAAATCATAAAAAGGAATTTGCCCATCTACCAGATAACTGCCGTCATCTCTTTTTATAATTTCATAATCGGGTACATCCGGCTGTGGTATATCGCCTACTATGGCTTCCAGTATATCGTTAAGTGAGATAAGGCCCAATACACTTCCATACTCATCTACTATAAAACAGCAATGCTCCCTTGACTCTCTGAATTTTTCTAAAACCTGATATGCTGAATTGTTTTCGGGTACAAATAATGCCGGCTTCATCAGTTCTTTAAACAAAGTGCTGTCGGCACTTACATATAAGTCCTTTATTGAAACCACACCTTTTATATTATCAATCTCTCCTTCGCAAATGGGATACACTGAATGTGGCTCTTGAATAATCTTTTGTTTGATCTTGTCTTCCGTGTCATCCAGTTCAAACCAAATGATGTCGCTACGGTGCGTCATCAGCGAGGTGATGTTTCTGTCGCCCAGGTGAAAAACTCTTTCTATAATATGTTGTTCAGTTTCATCGATTGTTCCGGCTTCTGTCCCCTCTGTAATCAAGGTTTTTATCTCTTCTTCTGTTACAGCATCGTCTTTGCTTCTTTTGATGTTGAAGATGTTGAAAAATATGCTACTGAGTTTGTTGAGCAGCCACACGAAAGGATGTGTAAGTTTCGCAAATCCATACATAGGCCCTGCCATCATTCTGGCTATACTTTCCGAGCGTAGCAGGCCGATTCTTTTTGGAATTAACTCTCCAAAAATGATAGATAGAAAAGTAACCACAATAACAATGATGGTGGTCGCAATGGTTTGCGCATAGGGTTTTAAAAAATCAATTTTTTCGAACCAGGGGCTGATGTAATGGCTAAACCTTTCGCCCGAATACACACCGGTTACAATTGCGATGAATGTAATTCCAATTTGGGCTGCGGCTAAAAAAATTTCAGGATTATTAGAAAGATTGAGTGCTTTTTTTGCTTTGACGTCTCCTTTCTCCGCCATAGTTTCCAACTTTGACTTTCGGGCAGAAACCAACGCAATTTCCGACATCACGAAAAGGGAGTTTAAAAAAATTAAAGCAAGCAGTATGATTATTTCCATGTATGCAACCAGTTATTTATCGAAGATAGCAAATCCAATGTGCTTATTGAAAAGCCTGCCCGTTGTAATGCCAATCAGACTGCCCCATACAGCACCTGCCAAAACATCAATAGGATAGTGTACACCTACATAAACCTGTGCATACGCAATAGCGGCGGCCCACAAAATAGCTGTCCACACCCAACGGCCCAGTACATTTCTGAAACTGATATAAAAAAATAATGCCATGCCAAAATGATTGGCAGCATGATTGGAAATAAAACTATAGCCACCTGAACAGTGATTGACCAACAGGCGAACATGAACTGAAAAATCGGGGTCGGAACAGGGTCGGAGTCTTTCAATTGTGTGTTTGAATAAATAATTACCCGTCAAATCGGTAATGGCAACGGTACATATAAAAAAAGCAGCCCACCAGCAGCCCTTCATCTTAAAATTTACTAAAACAAAAATCAATAAAACAAGATAGAGGGGCGCCCAATATTCAGATTGACGAAGGAAAGGCATTAATTCGTCAAAAAGCCGGTTTGGCCACCGGCGATTAATCGTGAGAAACATTTCCTTATCCAAGTGGTCGATACGCTGCAAAAATGAATTCAACAAAAACATGGAGCAAATGTAAGCTTTGGGCAAAGAAAATTGTTTTGTCTTTGATTCTGTTTGATGAAGCCAGTTAAATTGATTTTATTTGTAGATTCAAGCCATTCAGAAATAATATGCTGGTAAAATACCGAATACCAAAAACGATAATATGGGTAGTGAAACTCTTTCTCATATTCGTAATATTATTTACCATTTACCGGCTGGCAACATATTTTGTACTTCGGCAATGGTTTCGTACTTACGACATCAATCTGGTAGATTTGGTGCCTGCTTTTTTAATGGGTTTGCGATACGATATTCGCTGGATATCAATTTTGCTATTGCCCATTGTGCTTATCAGTATGGAAAGAAAATGGTCGCCCTTTCATTCTCCATTCAATAAAAAAGTATGGACATGGTATCTTGCAATTGGTACCTTTCTGGTGTTTTTCTTTTTTGCAGCGGGATTTGTAAATATTGATTACAATATTGAGCCTCTGGATGCCGGTGCTATGAACTTTGCCGAAGATCCCAGCATTTCCTTTAAAATGATTGTGGAGAGTTATCCATTGTTTTGGATCATCAGTGGGCTGATAGCAGCTGTTTTGTTTTTTCGTTGGATGTACCGGCGTAATCACTGGCAGGTGGTAACCAAAACAGATGGCAAAGGAATTCCATACCGGCGCAAGTTTTTCATAGTTGCCGCTATTATACTCTTAGTATTCATCTGGGGCAACTTTTGGGGAATGCCTTTAACCAGGAAAGACAGTTTTCGGTTCAAGAATAAGTACATGTCTTATCTCGCTATAAATCCCATGCAAAACTTTTTTTCTACATTGAAAGAACGAAAACCCAATTTTAGTAAGGAAAAAGCAAAAGCAGTTTTCCCGCTTATGTCGCAATGGATGCAGTGGCCTGTTTCCGACACTTCATTTTCTTATAAACGTGTAATTAATAATACGGATAGTGTGGGAAGCAATATGCCCAATATAGTACTGGTACAATTAGAGTCTTTCAGTATGTACAAAAGCAGCATGAGTGGCAATCCGCTCAGTACAACCCCCTATTTAAAATCGTTAAGCGACAGCGGTATTTTTTTCGATCGTTGCTTTACTCCACATTTTTCCACCGCAAGAGCCTTGTTTGCTATTCTTACAGGAATACCAGATGCGCAGCTATTTAAATTTTCTACCCGCATACCCGAGGC
This sequence comes from Bacteroidota bacterium, assembly GCA_022708055.1. Taxonomy (GTDB): domain Bacteria; phylum Bacteroidota; class Bacteroidia; order Chitinophagales; family Chitinophagaceae; genus JJ008. Next base: position 5,769 of record JAKIZK010000023.1, on the reverse strand, counting down.
GCTGGATCAGCATACCATTGTCAATGATTTCAAAGGTTATGAAAAATTTTATTTTCTGGGCGGCAGCCCCAGCTTCAACAATTTTGAAGGCATACTGAAAAATATAAATGGATTGCAGATGCATACTGAAGGAAGTTTTTCGGAACAGCCCATCAATGTGTGGGGCATCAGCGATAAAGATTTATATCTGGAAGCAAATAAAGTTTTTAAAAAACAAACCAAACCATTTTTTGCCTATATACAAACTGCAGGCAACCATCATCCTTACGACAAATCAATAGCACCTGTGGATACTGATTTTGTAAAAATAGATAAAGAAAAAGCAGTGTTGAAGAATTATGGCTTTCGAAATGAAGCTGAGTTCAATGCCTTTCGCTACTCCGATTATTGTATCCAAAAATTTATGGAAGCTGCAAAAAAGGAATCTTATTTTACGAATACAATTTTTGTTTTTGTAGGAGACCATGGCGTAGCGGGCAATGCTACCGAAATGTATCCTGAAGTATGGACGCAGCAAAGTCTTACCAATGAACATGTGCCATTATTGTTTTATGCACCCACATTGCTAAAGGCTGAAAAAAGAGAAGAAGTTGTTTCGCAAATTGATATTTTGCCAACCATCGCCGGTTTGGCACATATAAGTTATACCAACACGACACTGGGTCGTGATTTATTGGACACCAACAAAAGAAATGATTTTGCGTTTATAACCAGCACCACCGGTACCATAGGAATGGTAACCGATAGTTTTTATTTCGTTCGCAATATCAATTTCCCCGATGAACAATTGTTTACGATGCGCAATGATATCAAAGTAACACCAGAACAATCGGACTCCATCAAAAAGGCATTGTCGGCATTTACTAGTGCATATTTCGAAACGGCGAAATATCTGATCATGAACAATAAAAAAGGGAAGTAAGCTTTGAAATGACAGGATTTTAATTTTTCTTTCTGGCAATTAATATCAACCGTGGCGTTTGCCTGATGTCGTATTTACTCAAATGATAATCGCCAAAGATTTCCATTACCTGCATTCCCTGATAGGCCAACATATCGGTAAAATCGCCCAATGAAAATTTGGCAACTTGCTCTGTATGTTCCAAGGGCTTTCGCAGTTCGGGATCTGTTATAATAATTTTTTTATAAAAATAATTTTCATCACTCCATTTATGAATTTCATAATGTGTGGTTCCCAGCTTTTTTTCCTGATTGGGTATTATATGATCTTCAACAAAATGAACATTCAGATAATCAATGATAAAATGTCCGCCGGGTTTCAATCCATTGGCAATGGTGCGCAGTGCATTATCATGCTCTCTCCGGTTTTTGAAATAACCGAAGCTGGTAAAGAAATTAAAGGCATAATCAAAATAATTGCCCCAAAAAGGAAGTCGCATATCATGTACAAAAAAATCAAGCTGCTCATTTTCAAATTTTTTGGCGTAGGCAATGCTTTCGGGCGAAATGTCAATACCCGTAACATGATATCCCAGCGAGGCCAGCATCTTGCTGTGTCGACCACGACCGCAGGCTACATCTAACATTAGGCTTTGTGGTGGTGGTTTTAAATATGAGATTAGTTTTTGAATAAATGCAGCTGCTTCTTTTTCATCTCTTTGAAAATATAGTTTGTGATAAAAAGGAGAATTGAACCAGCCGGTGTACCAATCTTTTTTCGACATGGCGCAAAGATAATACTGACCGAAAAGACTACGAAACCGTTTTCTTTATGTAAATATTAAAGAACTGATTCAGATTGCTATTTTGTATTTTTGCCGTCTCATTTTAGATACAAAATCACAACACAACAAAGTGGCATTAATCAAAAGTATTTCAGGAATAAGAGGAACAATAGGAGGCAAACCGGGTGATAACCTGACACCCCTTGATATTGTAAAATTTGCAGCGGCCTATGGCAAAATAATGGCATCAGGAAAAGAAAAAACAACTATTGTAGTTGGACGAGATGGCCGAATCAGTGGTGCCATGGTGCAAAGCCTGGTGGTAAATACATTGACCGGATTGGGTATAGATGTATTGGATCTGGGGCTTTCTACAACGCCTTCAGTAGAGTTGGCTGTAAAACTTGAAAAGGCAGATGGCGGAATAATCATAACGGCAAGTCATAACCCAAAAGAATGGAATGCGCTAAAGTTGTTGAATAGTGATGGAGAATTTATTTCTGCAGAAACAGGAGCTCAGGTTCTGGAACTGGCGGCAAATGAAAATTTTGAATTTGCGACTGTGGATAGACTGGGGCAGGTAACCACATTTGACTATTTGCAAAAAACAATAGATGCAGTTATTCAATACCCGCTGGTAAATGCAAAGCAGATAAAGAAACAGGACTTTAAAGTAGTGGTGGATGGTATCAATTCGACAGGAGCTATGTATGTACCTGCCTTACTGCATGCGTTGGGCATCAATGAAGTGATTGTATTGAATGGAGCAATCACCGGAAACTTTGCACACAATCCCGAGCCGCTGCCGGAGCATCTTACGCATTTGAGTGCTGAAGTAGTAAAGCAGCAGGCGCACCTGGGTATTGCAGTAGATCCTGATGTGGACCGGCTTTGTTTTGTATGTGAAGATGGCAGCCTGTTTGGCGAAGAATATACGCTGGTAGCAGTAGCTGATTATGTATTGGGAAAAATAAAAGGTAACTCGGTGAGTAATATGAGCAGCACAAGAGCTTTGAAAGATATTACGATAAAACATGGAGGTCAATATTTTCCATCGGCCGTAGGTGAGGTAAATGTGGTAAAAAAAATGAAAGAGGTGGATGCCATCATTGGTGGTGAAGGCAATGGCGGCATCATTGTGCCTGATTTTCATTATGGCAGGGATGCATTAATTGGTATCGCACTTTTTTTAAGCCATTTGGCTTCGCACAATAAAGGAATCAAATCATTGCGCAATACTTACCCCGATTATTTTATTTCAAAAAATAAAATTGAACTGACCAACGGAACGGATGTAAAAGGCATTTTTGAAAAAATAAAAAACAAGTACAAGCATAATCCCATAAATACGGAAGATGGATTGAAAATTGAATTTGAGAATGACTGGGTACATTTACGCACATCCAATACCGAGCCGATTATTCGAATTTATGCAGAAAGCGACTTGGAAACAAAAGCAGCCAATATGGCCATGCAAATAATGAGGGATATAAAAGAATTTAGTTAATGAAACTGAAAATAGGATTTTGTATTTTGTTGTTATTTGCTTTTAGTATTAGCAATGGTCAAAAGCATTTTACCATAACCTATCGAGGAGGCGGGTATCAACCGTCGCTTTCCGATAAAATAATTTTAGGTGGAGCCGCTTTTGATCTGGTTATTCAAGACACGATTGCAATTTGTTATTATACAACTACACCACATGGGGATTCTATTTTGGTAAAGTGGCCTCTGGAAAGTTCATTCAAATCGAAGTTTTCATTCATAAATAATAAAGTAGTTATTTATCCAAAGTTTGAAAAAGGGAAAAAGAAGAAACTTGTATTGGTAGAAAGGGATCATGAAAAAATCTATTGGGAATATTTTGATGATGTGAAAATGATTTTGGGTTACAAATGCAAAAGAGCTGAAGGAATTATGAATAATATGAAATATGAAGTTTGGTATAGTGAAGATTTGCCTGCATCATTTGGCCCTTTTATGTGGACAGGGCTTCCGGGTACCACATTACTTGCTCTCAATTTTACCATAGGATCGGTTACTGGTGCAACTTCTATTAAAAACGAAGCGCTACCCATAGTAGAGCCTAATTTTGCAAAAAGAGTTAAAGAATAATTTATGGAGTCAACTACACAAGCCAAGGGATTACAGCGGTTTAATTATTTTCTCAATCTGCTTCAACCCATATTAGATAAAGCCGCATCAGCAGATAACCCTGCTTTAAGTTTTTATCAGCAAGGTGCCCGCACGCCGCTTTTTATGCTGGAGGCATTAAGCCGCATATATCGAAAAACATTATCTGAAAGGCCTTTCAAAAAAATGAAAGACCGCTTTAAAGCGCTGGAAGATCAACTGGGGGCTGTTGATTATTATGATGCATTTTCGAAAGAACTGGCTACCCATCCGGCTATTGCACAGCAGGCAAAAGATTATTTGGCAAAAAGAATGAATGAGGAATTGGGAAAACTGAAAACCCTAATGCAAGAAGATGGATGGATTGGCGATGATAACAAACGAATGAAAAAAATTAATGAAAAATTGAATGAAGTAGATTGGCAGGTGTCTGAAAAGGACAATGAGGATATCAAATCATTTTATCGGGAAACCATCAATGCAATAGTTGCTTCATTAGATAAAGGCGAAATAAACTTTGACAACGTGGAAGAAGATGTACACGAATTGAGAAGAGAAATCAGATGGCTGAGTATATATCCGCAGGCTTTGCGTGGGGTGATGCAATTAAAAACGATAAACCCAGCACCTGATTATATTTCAAAATACCTGACCCCCGAAATTGTAAATTCCTCATTTAATAAAATGCCGGAAGCAAAAGATGAAGCGCATATCATTTATCTGGATGCCAATCATTTTTATGCGATGAGTTGGTTGATAGCTGAGCTGGGTAAGCTAAAAGATAGCGGATTGAAAATAGAAGCCGTAGCCGAAACGATGCTGGCTGCTGAAGCAGGATTAGATAAACATATTGCTGAAGAAAGAGCAACTGTTTTATTGGGTGAGGGGCAAATGAAGATGAAAGATATTCTTGAGAAATCAAAATCCATCAGCAATACTTTTTTTGCAGAAAAAGTGTTGCAGCAATTATTATCTTAAGGTGCAGCACCGAAATTTTATCTTTGCAGCGCAAAACAAAAGCACAACATGAATCGTATTTATTTTGATAATGCAGCTACTACCGCTTTAGATAAAGAAGTACTGGATGCTATGCTGCCCTATATGACCGAAAAATTTGGCAATCCTTCTTCCATTTATTCTTATGGCAGGGAAAGCCGACTGGCGATTGAGAATGCAAGAAAATCGGTTGCTAAATTATTGAATGCGCATCCCGGTGAAATATTTTTTACAAGTGGTGGCACAGAAAGTAACAATACTGCCATTGGTGCAGCCATTCGTGATTTGGGATGCCGGCACATCATTTCTTCCCCTATTGAGCATCACGCTGTATTGCATACCGTAGAACATTACGATCATGAAGATATAGTAACTACCAGCCAGGTAGGTTTGTTTAGCAACGGACATATCAATCTGGTTGATCTGGAAGAGCAATTGTCATCAATCAAAGAAAGGTGTTTGGTTACACTCATGCATGCCAATAATGAAATAGGCAATATACTCAATATTGAAGCGGTTGGTGAATTGTGCAACAGGCACAATGCTATTTTTCATTCAGATTGTGTACAAACGGTTGGGCATTATCCCATTGATTTAAGAAAAACGCCGGTGCATTTTATTTCAGGAGCCGGACACAAGTTTCATGGACCCAAAGGAGTGGGAATCCTTTACGTAAATGACAATATCAAAATAAAGCCATTTATACTTGGTGGCGGACAGGAACGTAATATGCGTGCCGGAACTGAAAACCTGTACGGCATTGTTGGCTTTGCAAAAGCCCTAGAGATGGCAATGTCCGGTTATGAAGCAGATAGTGCTTACGTACAATCATTAAAAACATATATGGCTAGGCAGTTAAAAGCCAATATTCCAGGTGTGGAGTTTAATGGCGATTATGATGGTCGTTGTCTTTATACGGTTTTAAGTGTGGCATTTCCCAAAACTGAAAAATCAG
>JAKIZK010000022.1 GCA_022708055.1 Bacteroidota bacterium | reverse complement strand
AACACAGCTAATGGCTGCAAAAATTTTCTGCGGTTTCAGTTTCATAAAAATTTACACGGTTGATTGCAGGACAAAGGCTAATGGAACAGGGCGAAAAGTTAAAGATATTTAACTAAAAACGGATAGAAAGAGAGAAAAATGCAAAAAAAGACTTTTAAGAAAAGATGAGAAACGAATAAAAATTGAATCTAACTGTTTTTCTAAACACATTTTTTTCCTGAGTTGTAAATATGGGCAGGCTACTAGCCAAATTTACGTAAAATTGGACAGTTTAGTAGCCAATTTTTCATTTTAGCACTTCGCGGCTGATTACCAGTTTCTGTATTTCGGATGTGCCCTCTCCTATTGTGCAAAGCTTGGCATCGCGGTAATGTTTCTCAACCGGAAAATCTTTGGTGTAGCCATAACCACCAAATATCTGCACCGCATCATTAGCTGTTTTTACAGCCACTTCACTTGCATAATATTTAGCCATAGCAGCTTCCTTGGTCATAGGTTGTTTGCGTTCTTTTAAATCGCAGGCTTGCAGTATCAATAATTCGGAAGCCATAATTTCAGTTGCCATATCCGCCAGTTTAAACGAAATTCCCTGAAAATTTGAAATGGGTTGATCAAACTGATAACGCTCCTGCGAGTATTGCAATGCTGCTTCATAAGCTCCTTTGGCTATGCCCAAAGCGAGTGAGGCAATAGAGATTCTGCCGCCATCCAAAATTTTCATAGCCTGCTTGAAACCATCACCCACTTCACCCAAGCGATTGCCGTCGGGTATGCGGCAGTTGTCAAATATCATTTCGGCAGTTTCACTTGCACGCATGCCCAGTTTATTTTCTTTTTTGCCTGCGCTAAAACCTTTGGTTCCTCTTTCTACTACAAAAGCGGTTGAATTATTTTTTGTACGTGGTTCACCGGTGCGGCAAATTACAACAGCAATATCGCCGCTTTTTCCATGTGTTATCCAGTTTTTGGTACCATTGATCACCCATTCATTACCATCTTTTACAGCGGTACATTTCATATTGCCCGCATCGCTTCCGGTATTGGCTTCGGTTAATCCCCAGGCTCCTATCCATTCGGCCGTAGCCAGCTTGGGCAGCCATTTCTTTTTTTGTGCTTCGGTACCAAATGAAAGTATATGACCTGTACAAAGTGAATTGTGTGCGGCCACACTTAAACCCACCGACCCACAAACTTTTGAAATCTCTTCTATAATCGCTTTGTATTCGAAATAAGAAAGTCCGGCACCGCCATATTCTTCGGGCACCAGCACGCCCATCATACCCAGTTTGCCCAATTCTTTAAATACCTGTACAGGAAATTCCTGACTTTCATCCCACTCCATCAAGTGTGGTTTTATATGTTGCAGTGCAAAATCTCGGGCAGATAATGCCACTTGTTGGGTAAGTTCTGTGGATTGAAAATTCATAGTTCCATTTTTTGAAAAACAACTATGCCACTCCCTCAAGAATGGCATAGTGTTATGTTGACAAACAATCGCAGTTAGTATTGGCCGGGTATTCATTCCACCCGACTTAGCTTTTGAAAAGCGGTGCAATATAGAGGAAATTTTTAAAACACTAACAACTGTTAGGCTGAAAATTTTTTATCCCAAAAAATTCAATTCCAATCCATCAAATGCAAGGTGCATTCCGTTGGGTAGCTCGGCATCTATTTGGCTATGCAGCCCCAGCTGGTGCGATATGTGTGTAAACCAGGCATTCGGAATATTCAGCGACTCCACAAGCGCCACGGCTTCATCTAAGGTAAAATGTGAAATATGCTTTTGTTTTCTAAGCGCATTTAAAACAACAGTGTGGCTTCCTTTTATTTTTTCCTGCTCGGCTTCATCAATCCGGTTTGCATCGGTTATGTAAGTAAAATTGCCAAAACGAAAACCCAGCACGGGCATTTTTAGATGCCATACCAAAATGGGCGTTACGGGAATGTCGCCAATTACAAATGGCTCCAGTGCGATGGGGTTTAAGTTCAACTCCGGTATGCCGGGATATTTAGTATCGGTAAATGCATAGTAAAAATCACGGCGAACGGCTTCTTCAGTTAGCGCATCGGCATACACTTCAATTGGCTTTTTCATAAAATAATTAAATGCCCTGATGTCATCAAGCCCTGCCAAGTGATCTTTGTGAGGATGTGTAAACAAAACGGCATCCAGCTTTTTTATGTTTTGACGCAGCATTTGGTACCGAAAATCGGGGCCTGTATCTACCACCAAAGTGGTAGTGGGTGATTGTACCAGTATGCTGGAGCGAAGGCGATTATCTTTCTTATCAGATGACAGACATACTTCACAATCGCAACCTATCATGGGTACGCCACTGCTGGTGCCTGTGCCCAAAAAAACAATATGAAGTGGTGGACAGCTCAAAGTCTAAAGTTAGCAGGTAAAAGTGAAACAAGCTGCCGTCATAAATTAAAATAATGCTGAACTATTTTGCCTCCGTTTCCAGTTTGGAGATGATTTCGTGATAAAGTTTTGCAGTATCTGCTTCCAATGTTTCGGTATTGATTTCTAATTGAGGAATCAAATCAATCAATGTATTGATGCGACCTTCTGTTTGTAGAAATTTATTAAGCACCACCACTTTCTTGGATTCCAGAATACAATAACCGCTTTGGAAAGTTCCTCTTTCATAACGCAAAACATAACCTGAGGATTCGGGAATAGCTTCCAAATTTTTTAGGGTAGTCTGATTATACTTCATAACTGAAACAACTATTTTGAATGTTTAGCAAATTTAATTCTCATCCATTGCAATTTTGAGAATCTATATTTGTTCTTATCCACAGACATTCACCATTCAATTATTTACTTTCCATCTTTATTACGGGCACTATCATTTCTTCGAGGCTTACACCACCATGTTGAAATGTATTGCGGTAATAATTGACATAGTAATTATAATTATTGGGATAACACAAAAACCCATCTTCCCGTGCAAAAATAAATGATGAGTTTACGGTGGGTACCGGCAATCCGGCCACTCTTGGGTCACGAAAAGCCAATACTTCTTTTGCTTCATATTGCAAATTGCGGCCATGTTTATATCGCAGATTGGTAGTAGTTTGCTTATCGCCAATTACTTTGTATGGCGTTTTTACTCTGGTGCTGCCATGGTCGGTTGCCAAAACAATTTTTATATTTTTCTCGGCAATTTTTTTCAATGCCTGATGCAGGGGCGAATGTTCGAACCAACTGGTAGTAATGCTGCGATAACTCATTTCATCGCCGGCCAGCTCCTTCAGCACTTCCATTTCGGTGCGGGCATGGCTCAGCATATCTACAAAATTGTACACAATTACATTTAGATCGTTGGTAAGCAGGTTGTGAATATTATTTACCAACTCAAGCCCCGCCTGATTGTTCACCACTTTTGTATAAGAAACTTTTAAATTTTCTTTTCCAAATCTTTTTAACTGTGCCCTGAAAAATTCTTCTTCATGTAAATTTTTCCCCCCTTCTTCATCATCATTTTTCCATTGTGCAGGAAAATTTTTTTCAATATCGACCGGCAGCAATCCACTAAATATGGCATTCCGTGCATATTGAGTAGCTGTAGGCAAAATGCTATAAAAGGTTTCTTCTTCCAGTATTCTAAAGCTATCGGCAAAAATGGGCTGTATCGCTTTCCACTGGTCAAATCGGAGATTATCAATCAATATAAAAAACAAGGGTGTTCCTTTTTCAACATGAGGCAGCACTTTTAGCGACATCAGGTTATGACTCATAATCGGCCCTTCGGCACTTTTTGGTGCTACCCAGGATGCGTAATTTTTTGAAACAAACTTAAAAAACTCGGTATTGGCTTCTCCCTTTTGGCTTTGCAGCACTTCCTGCATTTCGGGGCTATCACTTTTTTGCATCTCCAATTCCCAATACACTAATTTTTTATAAATATCCATCCACTCATTATAATCGGGATTGCTGTTGAGTGCCATAAAAAGGTTGCGAAACTGTTGTTGATAAGCAGTTGTTGTTTTTTCGGCAACCAATCTTTTGTTATCAATTATTTTCTTAAGACTGAGCCACACCTGATTAGGATTTACAGGCTTTATCAAATAGTCGCTTATTTGTGAGCCGATGGCTTCATCCATCAGGTTTTCAGTTTCATTCTTGGTTATCAAAACAACCGGAAGTGCCTGTTTTATTTCTTTTATTTTGGCCAGGGTTTCCAGTCCGGTTATACCGGGCATACTTTCATCTATCAGCACCACATCCACCGGATTATCTTTTACATAATCAATAGCATCAAAACCATTGGTAAATGTCTGCACTTCATACCCTTTATTTTCCAGAAACATTTTTTGTGACTGCAAACTTTCAATTTCATCATCCACCCAAATTATTTTAGCAATTGTCATTAAAGATTATTTATGATTAAAATTACAGATTAGCGAATTTAGCTTATTATGGCGGGCTATTATAGCTTTGCGCAATCCTCTTTAACAAAAAAGCAACAATGAATTCCATTCGCAAAATCATCAACGACCCGGTTTATGGGTTTATTACCATAGATCATCCATTGATTTTAGAAATTATATCTCATCCCGTTTATCAGCGATTGCGCAATATTCATCAAATGGCCTTTGCACATTTGGTGTACCCGGGGGCAGTTCATTCCCGCTTGCATCATTCGCTGGGTGCGTATCATTTGATGTGTATTGCATTGAACGAACTGAAAAGTAAGGGCATAACTATATCAGAAGATGAAGCACTAGGTGCCAAAATTGCCATACTGCTACACGATATTGGCCATGGGCCTTTTTCTCATGCACTGGAAGAAGAATTGATACAGGATGTAAGTCATGAAGAGATTTCATTGCTATTGATGAATCAAATCAATCATGAAATGCAGGGAGAATTGACTACGGCAATAGAAATTTTTACAGATAAACATCCTAAAAAATTTTTACACCAGTTGGTCTCCGGCCAGTTGGATGTGGACCGTATGGACTACCTGAACCGCGACAGTTTTTTTACCGGCGTAGCAGAAGGTGTAATTGGCTACGATCGTATTTTAAAAATGCTGACCGTAAAAGATGATAATCTGATGGTAGAAGAAAAAGCCATTTATTCCATTGAAAAATTTTTGGTGAGCCGCAGGTTGATGTACTGGCAGGTGTACCTGCACAAAACCGTTTTGTGTGCCGAAAAAATGTTGCAAAAGATTTTGCAAAGAGCCAAAGAAATAAACGCAAAAGCGCCTTCCCCTTTTCTGAACATCTTTTTAGAAGGAGGCGAAAAAATAAAAGGCGGTGTGCAGCAATGGTTATTTGAGTTTTGTCAATTAGACGACCACGATGTGATGAGTGCCATTAAATACTGGCAAATGCACGAGGACAAAATATTATCAATGCTTTGCCGTTTATTAGTGGAACGAAAATTGCTGAAAGTAAAACTACAGGCGGAGCCGGTTGCGGCAGACCTGATCGCTCAAACCAGAGAGCAGGTAGCAGCACAATTAGCAATTGAGGAAGCGGATGCATCGTATTTTGTTTTTACAGGTGAAGCCGGTATTACCACATATAATATCAAAGATGAACGTATCAATATCTTGTTCAAGGATGGAACCATCAAAGACATATCGCAGGTGGACAACGCATTGATACAACAGAATCTGAAAGACACTGTAAAAAAATATTATTTTTGCACATTGAAAAGTTGAAGTGAATCCATAACTACTTGCATCATTCATTTTTACTTTTCTAAAAAAACTCAGTCCAAAAAAAATATATGACATTTCCCGCATCACAAATAGCACTGCTGATAAATGGTAAAGTAGCAGGCAATCCCGATGTTGCCGTTTCTGCTTTTGGAAAAATAGAAGAAGCACAGGAAGGGCAACTCACTTTTTTTGCCAATCCTAAATATGAAGATTATTTATACAGTACAAAAGCCTCCGTCATCATCATCAATGAGGCTTATGATTTGAAACAAAAAGTAAACGCTACATTAATAAAAGTGCCCGATGCTTATACTGCATTTGCCACCTTGCTGGGCAAGTATCAGGAAATTATGCAACAACAATTGACCGGCATACAAGAACCATCTTATATTTCCCGAACCGCAAAATATGGCCAACAGGTTTTTATTGGCGCCTTTGCTTTTTTGGGCGAAAACGTAACAGTAGGCAACAACACAAAAATTTTTCCAAATGTGTATCTCGGCGACCAGGTAACCGTGGGCGACAATACCATCATTCATCCGGGCGTAAAAATTTATCATGGATGTAAGATTGGAAGCAATGTGATTATTCATGCAGGTACAGTTATTGGCAGCGATGGATTTGGCTTTGCCCCACAGGCTGATGGCAGCTTGCAAAAAGTACCACAGATAGGAAATGTTGTAGTAGAAGATAATGTAGAAATAGGTGCAAATGCTACCATTGACCGGGCAACGATGGGCTCTACAATAATCAAAAGCGGAGCCAAGCTCGACAATTTGATACAAATTGCCCATAATGTAGAGGTAGGACACAGTACCGTTATTGCGGCTCAGGCGGGCATTAGCGGCAGTACCAAAATTGGCAATGGCGTAATGATAGGTGGACAAGCCGGACTGGCCGGGCATTTACACGTAGGCGATGGTGCCAAGATAAACGCACAGGCAGGTTTAGGAAAATCTTTAAAACCCGGCGCAGCCGTTACTTCATCGCCGGCTTATGATTACGGGCAAGCTATACGCAGCCAGGCAGTAGCCCGCACACTTCCGGAAATGGAGAAAAGAATAAAAGAGCTTGAAATATTGGTAAAACAATTAATTAGTGAAAAAATCACCTCGTAGCTCTTCCATTTCAACTTTACCGTTTGCTTTCCACCTTCTCCCTTTCCCACTCATTAACTATCTTTGTTTTTATGATTTCACAAGCAGAAACCAAAAATGCCAATGGTAGTATAATGGCAGCAACCTTCAACGCCAATAAACAGCATACGCTAAAAACTGCCGCTTCTATTTCCGGAACCGGATTGCATACAGGTGTGATGGCCCATTTAACATTGAAACCGGCCACTCCGGGGTTTGGTTTTCAATTTCAAAGAGTGGATTTGCCCGATCAACCCATTATAAAAGCCGACTGCGACCTGGTAACAGATGTAAGTCGTGGTACTACACTGGAAAGCAATGGAGCCAAAGTAAGCACGGTGGAGCATGTATTAGCAGCATTGGTTGGAATGGGAGTTGATAATTGCTTGCTGGAAATAAACGGACCCGAAATGCCCATCATGGATGGCAGCTCACAACCCTTTGTTGAGCTCATAGAAAAAGCTGGCGTTGTAGAACAGGATGCAGCAAAAATCTGGTACAGTATTGATGAAAATATTTACTACTACGACGAAAAAAAGAATGTAGAAATGGTGGCCATGCCATCCATGAATTATGAAATAACCACCTTAATTGACTTCAACTCTCCGGTACTGGGCACACAGCATGCGGGGCTGAAACAAATCAGTGATTTTAAAAATGAAATTGCGCCTTGTCGTACTTTTTGTTTTTTACATGAACTGGAAATGCTGCTGGACAATAACCTCATCAAAGGCGGCGACCTCAACAATGCCATTGTAGTTGTAGATAAACCAGTGGGTGATGCAGAAATGAAAAGACTGAAAAAGATTTTTGAGAAAGAACATATTGAAGTGAAGAGCGAAGGCTATCTCAATAATCTGGATTTGCGTTTTCCCAATGAGCCGGCCCGTCACAAACTGTTGGACGTTGTGGGAGATCTGGCGCTGATTGGTTATCCCATAAAAGGACGCATTATTGCCAATCGCCCAGGGCATAGCACCAATGTAGAGTTTGCAAAAAAGATAAAGCAATACATCAAAAAAAATAAACATACCCGAGGTATTCCGGTTTACAACCCCGCACAGCCCCCGGTTTACGAGCATCAATACATTGAAAAAATTCTGCCTCACCGTTTTCCATTTGCGTTGGTAGATAAAATCATTGAACTGAGCGATACGCATATTGTGGGTATTAAAAACGTAACGTTTAACGAGTGGTTTTTTCAGGGACATTTTCCGGGCAATCCGGTAATGCCCGGCGTATTGCAAATAGAAGCGTTGGCACAATGTGGTGGCATACTGGCTATCAACCTCAGCGATGAAGGACAGTATGATACTTATTTTTTGAAAATTGACAATTGCAAGTTTAAAAACATGGTAAAGCCGGGCGATACATTAATCTTGAAAATGGAACTATCGGCCCCCATACGCCGTGGTATTTGCGAAATGAAGGGCACCACCTATGTGGGCAATAAAGTATGCGCCGAAGCCGATATGGTGGCGCAGATAGTGAAGCGATAAACACAATTTTTTCAACTAATATTTAGGCCCCGCTGAAGCCCTTTTCAGCGGGATTTTTTATCCTTAATTTGAAGAAAAATCTGCCCAAAAAACAAGGAGAGAATATCTCCATCTCCCACCTTATTTCAGTACATTTGTGAGTTCATTTTTAGCCTCACATTTTAGCGATTTTTATACCATTTTATGAGTACTGAAACAGTAGAAAAAAAACCCTCAGGCGCAGCGAGCTATGGAGCCGATAGCATTCAAGTATTAGAAGGATTGGAAGCCGTTCGCAAACGGCCGGCCATGTACATTGGCGATATAGGTGTGAAAGGATTGCACCACCTGGTTTACGAAGTAGTGGACAATTCTATTGACGAAGCCCTGGCAGGTTTTTGTAAAAACATATCAGTAACGATACACGAAGACAACTCCATTTCGGTAGCAGATGATGGTCGTGGTATTCCTACCGCAATGCACTCCAAAGAAAAACGTTCGGCCCTTGAAGTGGTAATGACGGTGCTGCACGCCGGAGGAAAATTTGACAAAGGCTCCTATAAAGTATCGGGCGGATTACACGGTGTAGGTGTAAGTTGTGTAAACGCATTGAGTTCCAAACTGCTCGTAACTGTAAACAGAGAAGGAAAAGTTTTTGAACAGGAATATGCCATAGGTGTACCGCAATATGCTGTAAGAGAAATTGGCACTACTGAAAAAAGAGGTACCCAGGTTCATTTTTGGCCCGATGCTTCTATATTCATCACCACTACTTACAATAAAGATATTCTCGAAAGCAGACTGCGTGAGTTAGCTTATCTCAATCGTGGCATACGCATCACCCTTCACGACCTGAGAGAAAAAGATGATACGGGTAATGCTTACAACAATAGTTTTTACAGCGAAGGCGGCATCAGCGAATTTGTAGAAATGCTGGATAGCAATGCCGGGCGCAATGCACTTATTCCCAAAGTGCTTTATTTCGAAGGCAGAGATGAACAAACCAATGTTGCGGTAGAAGTAGCACTTACTTACAACGACAGTTATAATGAGCATCTTTATTCTTATGTCAACAACATCAACACCATTGAAGGTGGTACACATGTTGCCGGTTTTAGACGTGCATTGACAAGAGTATTTAAAGCCTATGGCGATCAGCAGGGCCTTTTTGAAAAAGCCAAAGTAGAAATAGAAGGTGAAGATTTTCGTGAAGGACTCAGCACCATCATTTCTGTAAAAGTACCCGAGCCACAATTTGAAGGACAAACAAAAACCAAATTGGGTAATAATGAAGTGATGGGCGTGGTGGACAGTACTGTTTCTAAAACACTTGCTGCCTACTTAGAAGAAAATCCAAAGGAGGCTAAGAATATTGTAAGTAAAGTAATTCTTTCGGCACAGGCAAGAATAGCAGCTCGCAAAGCAAGAGAAAGTGTACAAAGAAAAACGGTGTTAACAGGTGGAGGTCTCCCCGGCAAACTGGCCGACTGCTCCGACCGTGACCCTGAGCGTTGTGAATTGTACCTGGTAGAGGGAGACTCTGCCGGTGGTACAGCAAAGCAGGGCCGCGACAGAAGTTTTCAGGCCATTCTACCATTGCGCGGTAAAATATTGAACGTAGAAAAAGCAATGGAACACCGCATTTATGACAATGAGGAGATCCGAAATATGTTCACAGCATTGGGCGTTAGAATTGGAACTCCCGATGATCCAAAAGCATTGGACATAACGAGACTTCGCTATCACAAGCTCATCATCATGACGGATGCCGATGTGGACGGCTCACATATTGCTACCCTGATATTAACTTTTATATATCGATATATGAAAGCGTTGGTAGAGCAGGGATATGTTTATATAGCCCAACCTCCTTTATACTTAGTAAAAAAAGGAAAAGAACAATCTTATGCATGGAATGAGGAGCAAAGAAAAATGTGGATAGAAAAACTGGGCGGGGGCAAAGACGATAGCGTAAACGTACAGCGATATAAAGGTTTGGGAGAGATGAATGCCAACCAGCTATGGGATACTACTATGAACCCCGAAACAAGAACACTGAAAAAAGTTACAATTGAAAGTGCAGCAGAGGCCGACCGTGTATTCAGTATGTTGATGGGCGATGAAGTAGCCCCTCGCAGAGAATTTATTGAAAGCCACGCTAAATACGCAAAGCTGGATATTTAATTAGTGTGCAGATAATTTTTTGTTGCAATGGTGCGTGGTGACACGCACCATTGCTTTGATACTAAACCGCACCATTTCGTTTAGTAAATGTCAAATACATTATTCCAATTAATAAAAACTATTACAACAGTTCAATTAATAATCAGAATACAAATCTGAAACTTCCAAATATTCCAAATGTTTTATCTCCAACTTTGGGCAAAGTAGAAGGTAATACACGCCAGATAAAATCTAAGCGGAATACATGAAAAATATTGTCGATTCCGGTGCCCAGTTCCAAATAAGTTTTACCATCCAGCGACTGAAAAGAATGACCTTGTTTAAAATTTATGGCTTTATTTTCCGGCGACAGACTTCCCCACAATGCTTTTGCTGTCCAAAACTGTCGCCAGCGCAATTTGGGAAATAACCTGAATATACCATTGCCTACATTGTGTTCAAAATTGATACCTGCAAAACGGTCGTGTACAAACTCCCATCGGTTCATCATATTATAAGCAAAAGAATTATAATAATACAATTCATTGCCGGGTGCAATGTCCAAAATGGTATATGGAAGTTTACCAAAAGTACGGCCTGCAAAAACCCTCCAGTTGAGCGTACCGAATGGTGGAATTTTCATATAATCAGAAATGCTTGCTGTAATTTTTGTATATCGATAACTGCTTTTGAAAACACGTGGAAAGCCCTGCGAAACCATAAGCTCGCCAATGGGATATGGACTTCCCAGGCTGGTTCTGTAAAAATGATTTTCTAAAAAATTTTCAAGATAGGCAAACCGCAATCGAAATGACACTTCAAATGTCTTTAAAGGATCTCCAACAATTGTAGCAAATGAATCTATAGGCACCAAATTGCGCAAGGGTAATGTTTGTTTATGATTTAAGGTTAATCGAGCCGACATCCAAGGGGCAATCTCTTTGAAAAATTCAAGCTTCTTTTCTTCTACTTTAATATTTTTTACGGGCACTCCTTTTTTTCGTACTGCAAGTGTGAAAATATTATCCTGCGATACATCGCCATAGTAGCTTTGTCCCCAGTCCAGGTCGTTGGTATATGAAACATAGATATACTCCCGCGGGTCTTTGCGTGGCAAAAAGAAAACATCGGCCATACCTTTTAATTTCTGATCTTTAAAACCATAGGCGAGATATGTGTGAAGTACAAATTTTTTATTGAAATGACGGTTGGTACTCAGGTCAAATCGCAGCCTTAACCCTTCCCATCCGTTAGAGCTTACCCAGTTCATCCAGGGACCGATACGGTAATTGCCTACATTCAAATAACCGGTGCCAATAAAATTGGCTGTATTGGTAAATTTTTTAAACACAGGTGCCTGTGTCAAAGTATCTAACATTTTGATTATGCCGGCTTCGGTTTTTGTCAAAGGTTCGTGCCTTGCCTGTGTCCAATATTCGTTTTGTTTCTTGGCAGCATCCGGTAGCGTAATCACTTCTTCCAGTATTTTATTTTTCGCCAGCTCTTTTACAACGGAGCTGTCATTGACGATGATGTTTTGATAAGTTGCTGTTTTGCGGCCAATAAATCCCGGTCTGTTTTTACCTGCCGGAGAAAGGTCTGCTACAAATTTATCTTTGGAAAGAAACCATACAGAATCGTTTATCAGTTTGTATTCCTGAATCATACTTAGGTTTTCCAGAAAATTAACGTTAGCATCTTTTCCCAATCGCAGGTTCATTTTTTGAATGGCAAAACTACCTGCCTGAACCCAGCAATCGCCTTCAAAAGTATCACCACCGGTTCTGCGTGGTGTAAATACAAGGTGGAAGTATCGGCTGTTGCCAATTGCCTGTGTATCCACTACCCGATAGTTATAATAATAATCACCATTATCGCTAATGGGGCTTACAAACTCTTTATCAAAAACCGGAATAAAGTTATTATACACATTCACTACCTGGGCCATGCCTCCTAGCAATTTGGTTACACTTTCATTGCTGGCGGTACCTGTTTTTACGGCTTTGATGATTTCGCGACGCTTTTTGGGATTGCGCTGATAATAATAATCAGAGACCGTTTCAGTTAGAAAGGCCGGCAGGTATTTTAAACCTTCCGTGCTATCAATATTACTATTGATGATACCTGCAATGGGACGAAACGGTTTAAATTTTCCAATTTTATTAAAGTCAATGTTTTTAATATCCAGCTCCAGCTTGTTATAGATTTCGTAGGAGAAATTTTCAAACTTGTACCGGTTATTCTCCGGCTTATGTTGTACTATTTTCTTCCATAGAAACAAACCTTTATTGACTTTCGTTTTTACAGAAACGCCTTCATTAAAAGTTCCTCTTTCCATTTTAATAAAAGCAGATATGGTGTCTTTTTGCTGATCAATAAAATAATAATAGGGCTGATAACCTACACAGGTTATTTCAAGCGTATCGGAAGGCCAGTGTGAAAGTGAGAAAGAGAATTTACCCGATGAGTCGGATAGTTTGCCCGTTGTTGTGCCTTTGAACAAAACGGATGCAAACACAACTGCTTCGTCGCTGTGTGCATCCTGTAACTGGCCTTCAAATATTTTTTGTTGTGCAAACGAAGTAAGCCTCAATGAGGTCAATAATACAATCAAAAATAAGGTTGCCTGTTTCTGTAAAACTTTCACCGGATAAAATTAATAAACTGCAGGCACGCTGCAGTTTATGAGTTCTATTTTTCAAAAAAAACAATGAACCTGTTTTAATTACAGGCGGGTAATCATATTTAAAAATCCAGACCCATTGCAAAATAAAACTTAGGCTTCCCTCTGAAAACGCCTTTCATCTCCCAGCCGGCATCAAAGCGAAGGAAATAACCCAGCAAGGTACTGCGTGCACCAAAGCCATAGCCTCCAGCAAAGGGGCCAACGCCACCTGCTTTCACTTTTATTTGTACCGGTGTAGTACCATAGGAAACATTGGGCCTTTCAATTTTATTATATGAGCCATTCCATGCTGTGCCCAAATCTATAAATTGTACAATCTGAAAATTTCTGAGAAAAGCATTATTGATGGGCTTATTAATAAATGATGAAAATACAGGAACTCTTATTTCACTGTTTATTACCAAAGCATTATTGCCATTGGCTACGTTTTGCAAAAAGCCCCGCATATTTACTGCCAGCGACTGATATGCATAGTTTGTATTTGGATCCGGTACATTCGCCGGATTGAAATAACGATAAGTGCCATTTGTTTTTTGATTATCGCCAAACATCAGCCAGTTGTCCACACCACCCAAATAATAAATCATTTTCTGTTTGCCCCAAGAAAAATCTCCTGCTGCACGAGTAGCCCAGATGATATTGCGATAAATGGGCAGATAGTGTCTTGCATCAAATCCCACATTCATGGTAAATGGATGGTCGCCGCTTTTCATATTACCTTGTTTGGAGAGTACTCTGGAATTTACATCCGCAAACACTTTAAACCGCAGTCCGTTCCAGATGTTAGTAGCCGGAGCGATCACATCATCATGCACAAACTCGAGGTGCGTTAACACATATCCGTCTTTGATGTTGGGCTCGGCCAGTGAAATAGAATCATGCGCCTGAAATACATATTTATCACTTCTATATCCCAGATTCAACCGCAAGCTTTGAATTTTATTAAACGGATACGCTATGGTAGCCTGATAAAGGTTTGAAAATAGTTTTACATTCCCGATATTGCTGCCATACAGCTGATTGCTGCGGTAATATGTCAAACCATAATCTATTCGCTTCTTCAGGTACTGGGTTGTAAATACATATTCATTATTATCCAGATTGGGACTGATGCGAAAACCACCTGCCAGTTTCCAGTCTTCAAATAAATCGGAAGTACCTACCCGTATCATTCCATTAAAAGGATCATTGTTGCTCAACTGAATGGGTCCCGATCCTCCGGTGAAAGGCTGATAACGGGTAACCAATACATTATTATTAAACCCGCTTACCAGGTAGTCGTTGAAAAATTTGGGCGGGCGGTACTCATATACTTTTGCATTTTTTAAAACAGGCTCTTTACCACTGGCAAGTTTACCGGGTACGATAGCTCCCATTTTACTGGTGGTATCTGCTTTCTCATCATCAAAACCACTGTTAAAGAAATTATCTGCTGCTTTTTTGGCTGAGTCAGAATTGGCTGGTATTTGAGCCATCACCCGGGCCGCATTTTTTTCTTCTTCAATCACTTTCTTTATGTATTCGGTGGGCCTTGCCGTTATATTTCTATTGCGAAGTACATTCTCGTTTACTTTCAAGCGATACAGTAGTTTAGTATCGCCAAGCCTTACTACTTCACTCACTTGTTGATTATCACCTGCGGTGCGGGTTTCCAGTAAGCTGCTTTGATAATTGGTAAGCGGAAATACATAGGCCGAATCATTAGTAACAGAAAAGAAACCAACCGAGTCAATATCATTTTTGCCCCAATCTTTTAAAACACTATCCACTTCGGCCTGTGGCGGATTGCGCAACACTTCATCGCCTATAAACACCAGCGTATCCACTCCTGCTCTTTCGGTAGTAAAGAAACCGGCATATCGGTTATTCACTCCGTTTTCGTCGCTTACAAAAGTAAAATGAGATTGATTATACTGCGATGGGTAACGGGCATCACCATGCTTCAAATCACTCAGCTTTGATATTTGTTTAAATTCCGATTTATTCCAGTTGTCGATCAGGTAAATATTAAAATGTTTACCCGGCAGCGAATCATCACTATTGACAGCTTGCGCTGATGGCCGGTTGCTTGAAAACAAAATTCCGGTACGATTGGGAAAAGCTACAAATGAAGGATCCAAATCATCATACACATCATTGGTAATTTGCTCAAATTTTTGTGTGTCTATTTTATAAACATAAATATCGGATTGACCGCTGCGCACTGCACTTAGCACCAGTGTATTATTGTCGAGCATATACTTCATATCCTGCACCTGGTCAAATTTTTCAAGCACATGTCCCCATAGCTTATTTCGGTTTACCAAATCATAAACAAAGAATTTGGTTTTCCCTTTTTCATAATAAATAACTGCAAGCCGGGTTCCTTTACCATCCCAGGCCAGCAGTGGATAGTTGGGATGAATGATTTCATCGCGGGAGCGAACACCCTGTTTCAATAATACTTTGCGATTGGAAAAATTTTCCATCAGCACTACCTGATATTTTCCCTGTTTAAATTCTACCAATGCATAGGTATAGCTTTTGGCATTGGGATTGGCATTAAACCGGATATAATCGGTTTTGCCCACATCTTCACTTACGGCCAACTGTCCTTTTGGTGAGTTTTTTCTGCCACGAATGTCTTTAAAATAAATCTGTGGCACTTCGGTCATAAAATTTTCAAGCAGCTTTTTAAATTTCATTTTTGCAATCTTATTGGATGCATTGTTAAGATTGCGATAGATGCGTGCCAGATATAAGAAATAGGTGGTTTTGCTTTTGCCGTATTTATCGGCTATGTATTTCCAAAAAGCGTGACCTGCAAGCAACGGTTTTTTGAAAGCAAAATCATAAAAATTATTATAGTCGCCGCTAAGCATAGCACCCCGTAGTTCATCATCCATTGAGGTACTCCAGTCTTCCGCAGCATAAGCTATGTAGCCATCAGTAAGCCATTTGGGCAAGTCGAGCAGTGCCTGATTGGCTGCAAACTCTCCCAAATCGTCTCCAAATAAAATATTATCAACTAAAATTTTGGCAATGCCTTGTCTTATTTGGCGGCGCAGGTTTTCATGATTGCCATCAAAGTAAACCACCATTTTATTATTCACCAGCTTGGTTACGCCACCTGTGTTTTGCCAGTCAATACCCAAACCAATATTGGACTGCTGCATTTCATCAAAATTGTTGTAGATAACAATATTGGCACGGCGTTGCAAACCATATTCAACAAATTCTTCAATGGAAGGAAGTTCAGCCTCGGCTACCTGTGCTACATATTTGCCCAGGCCCAGCCCATCCTGACTAAAATAGCTGTTGAAGTTTTCTGTTTGATAATATTTCCATTTAAATTTTTGATACTGAATCCGGTTTTTACCAAATTCAACTGTGTTTACCTGTGCATTCGTTTTCATACAGGCAAAGACGCAAATACAGGATAGCAGTGCAAGTTTTTTCTTCATATTCGCAATTAACGTTCTTAATTTTCTTTTCGTTGCTCTTTTTAAAATTAATATACGAAACGGGTACTCATCATGATTCCTCAAAAATACTCTTTCGTACATTAGCCTTTTCAAACAATCTTCCCACCCTTTGTTTTACAAAAAAACAGGGTTGAGGAGGTTTATAAAATTACGGAAATACATTCATGTTAACTATTCAGTCATATACTTTTAACCCCGTACAGGAGAATACCTATGTATTGTATAACGAGCAGGGGCAGTGTTGCATTATAGACCCCGGCTGTTATTTTGCAGCAGAAAGGGAAGAATTAAAAACGGGCATAGAAAAGACAGGGCTCACCCCCATTTTGCTGCTTAATACCCACTGCCATCTCGACCATGTTTTCGGCAATAAATTCGTGCATGAAACCTGGAATCTGCCTTTACATATTCACCCCAATGAAAAACAGGTTTTGGATTTTGCGCCACAATCCGGCCAGATGTGGCAACTGCCATTTGACAATTACAATGGCCCAATAGTTTATTTAAAAGAAGGTGAAAAGATAAAATTGTGTGATGATGAATTAGATGTTTTGTTTGTACCCGGACATTCACCGGGCAGTGTAGCTTTTTACAATGAGCCTGGCAGTTTTGTTATCAGTGGTGATGCATTATTCAATCTTAGTATCGGACGTACCGATTTGCCTGGGGCAGACTATGATACATTAATAGACAGCATAAAAACTCAGCTTTATACTTTACCCGATGATACAAAGGTATATTCGGGCCACGGGCCGGCAACTACAGTAGGATATGAGAAAAGGAATAACCCCTTTGTGAAAATGTATTAAATAAAATCACATTGAGCATTACTCAAAATTTGACAAATAATGTTGAAATATAGGTAAGCATGACTACGGTGAAAAGATTTATCAAATAACAATAACCTTTAAACCAATCACGACTTTAAAAGAAAGCCATATTCCGGATTCTTACATGAATAAATCATATAGCATAACTAAAAGAAATACAAATCCCCAAAACAGAAATAATAAACCGAAATAATAACTCCCTTTCTGGTATTTAAGATAAATACGCATTTCATATTTATACATTGCATCATTTTCTTTATCGGGCGCTATATCTCCGGTAAAATTGGCATCCATCTTTTTAATTTTCTGCTTATAAAACCAGCTCAATCGCATTAATATGATCCCCAGAAAAAATAATATCCCGGAGAAAATGAATAATTCCATGGCTGCACTATTTTATAAACCTGCCTATCAGCGGCATTTTCATCAATTCTTTTCTTTCCACTTTTACAATCAGCCATGCAAATAAAAATAACAATAGTGTGGCCGTTGCCAAATTGAACCAACGATTGGCCCACAAATAAATTAAACCTTCGTGCAGGCCATAAATGAGTACGACAATGACCAGATAAGCAATTAGTTTTTTTCGGGCATAAGGCACCGGATAATATTTTTGACCCAGCTTATAACTCACGATCATCATAAACAAATAACAACAAAAAGTAGCGATGGCGGCTCCCAGATAATGCAGTTTGGGAATCAGTAATATATTCAGCACAATTGTAATGACAGCACCGGAAAGTGTAATCATGGCGCCCGTCATATTTTTATGCTTGAGCTTGTACCAGATACTCAGATTATAATAAATACCCAAAAAGATATTTCCAAGAGCCAGGAGCGGTACTATCTGCAATCCTTCTACCCAGGCAGCTTTTTTGATGGCAATAAAAAACCAGGCAAACACATCAATATAAAGGCTGATAAACAAAAACATAAAGCAGCAGGCGATCACAAAAAACTTCATAATGCGTGCATAAATCTTTTGTGCATTTTCTTCTTTACTCCGGTTAAAGAAAAATGGCTCGGCAGCCATACGAAATGCCTGAATCATAATCGTAATCAATACCGCAAGCCTAAAAATATTTCCAAAAATACCCAGCTCATGCTTTGCCTGATGTTCGGGCAGATCAACCACATGCTGATATATCAAACGGCTCAACATATCGTTGACCATACCGCCAAGTCCTACAATTACTAATGGATAGGCATAATGCATTACTTTCTTCCATATTGCACTGTCAAACTGAAAACTAATTTGACGAAACTCTTTGTTTAAAATCAAAAAAGTGAGTACGCTACCGGCTATATTTCCTATCAGATAATAACCTATCCCAATTTGTTTGTTATAAAATGTTCCCCAAAATCCATCAGGATTTGCATGTGCCAATTTTGGAATAACTCCTAAGAAAAATATGACCACAAAAACATTTAATGCTACACCCGAAACCCGTGCAAATGCATAACGCTTTGGCCGGTTCTCCTGCCGCAGTTTTGCAAATGCCAATGTGCTGATGGCGTCAAAAAAAATAATGATGGCCATCCAGTTTACATATTCGGGATGTGCCTCAAGACTTGCCCATGCTGCTATTTTATCTTTAAACAAAAAAAGCAAGCCTGTAAAAAGTATAGTGGAGCAAAAAAGTGAAACGGATAAGGTGCTATACAGTTTCTGACGATCACAATCTTGCGAAAAACGAAAATAGGCAGTCTCTAATCCGTAGGTAAAAAGTACATTTAAGAATGGGATGATGGCGTAAATCTGAGTCAAATCGGCCGTAGAAGCCGGCTGTGCAAAGATGAGCGGCAGCGATAAATTCATCAGGTATCCCAAAAACCTGCTGGCAATGGTGGGTACACCATACCACAATGTTTGACCTGCCAGTTTTTTTATTTCACTCAAAGGATTGGAGATTTCCTGTCAAAAGTAATTCTAAAGCCCTGATTTTGCTAAACGAAACGAAAGTAAAGGAATATATTTAAGGTTATTGCAACGATTTTTGGTCATGCTGTATCTTTACAGCATAAAAAATAGTTTATGAAGAAAATATTATTGCTGTTGATTTCCGGTTTTTATGTTACCCTTTTCGCTCAGGCTCAGGCCTATGAAGGCACCACCACTTTTGGCAAGAAAAAACAACAGGCTGTACTGATTGATTATAATTATTCACCAGAAGCTGTTCAAAATGCTTTTACTGCAAAACTTGCGGCATTGGGCTATAAACCAAAAGAAGAAAAAGGACTCTTTAACCGCGATAAAGGATTTCTGGTTTTTAAAAACACATTGATAAATGAAATAACCGGCGACCGGCTCGATTATATTGTAAACGTGATAAAGCAAAGCCGCAAGGCCAAAGATGAAGCTACGCTCTATCTTATTTTACAACAAGACGGCGACAATGTTTTTTCAAAAGGAGACAATACCGTGATAGACAATGCAAAGAATTTTTTGAACAATATGATACCCGATATTGAAGCCGCCGATTTGGAACTGCAAATAAAAGCTCAGGAAGCGCTTGTTACAAAATCTGAAAAGAAATTTGCTGATTTGAAATCAGAACAAACCAGCCTTGAAAAGAAACTTCTTCAAAATAAAGCCGATCAGGAAAACACACAGAAAGAAATTGCCAATCAGAAACAAGCATTAGGCGTTTTGGTAGGCAAGCGCAAAACGCTTTAACCCCATCAAGGTTTTTTATATCGGGTATCCGTCAAAAAACTGGAATCGGTCAATGCTTTTAAAAACTGAAACAAGTTATTAGCATCTGTATTGGTCATGGATATGCCTCCGGCAAGTGAGGGGTCCAATGTTGCACTTGGCTGCACTCCGGTTCTATAATGATTGATAACTTGACCCAGTGTTCCAAATCTGCCATCGTGCATATAGTTGGAAGAAACATTTGAATTGCGCAATGTGGGCACTTTAAATTTCAATGAATCTGATGTATTTCCGGTTATCATCATTCTTCCAAAATCATTTAAAAACGGATCTACCGGAAGCCCAATGTTTCTAAAACTATAATCAGTAAACAAAGGCTCAGGATGGCAGCTACTGCATTTTGCCTGATAAATAATATAACCTGCATTCTCTTGTGGCGTAAAAATGTACTCGCCTCTTTTGTATTTGTCATACTTTGAATTGGCCGAAATTAAACTACCTGTAAACTGTTGCAATGCTTTTAAAATATATTCGGGTCGTATAAACGTTGATCTGAAAACCTGTCTGAAAAGTTCACGATATTCTTTATCATCATTAATCTTATTGATGATGCCGGCATAAGTTTCACCCATTTCATGCGATCCATGAATAGGTTGTGCCGCTTCATCTACCAATGACGAAAATGCACCATCCCAATGCAATGATGAACTCCAGGCTAGATTAAAAAGCACCGGCGCATTGCGCAAGGTATGTGTATTATTTACACCATGACTGCGATCATGTTCAAAAGTGCCAAAGCCGGCAATTTGTTGATGACAGGAAGAACAGGGATGCTCATTATCAATAGAAAGCCGGCCATCATAAAACAATTTTCTTCCCAGTTCAAATCCTTCCCGGCTCAATGGATTGTCCTGAAAAGTATAAAGCGGTGCCGGAAAACCATTCGGAATTTCCTGCTGCATCAAAGCCAGTTGCTTTGTATTTTGTTCTTTATTGCAGGCAGATATAATCCACGTTAAGAGTGAAACCAAAACCGAGATACCTGCAATTACAAAAAGTTTTTTCAAGGAATGGTCATTAATAATTTTACAAACCGGATTTATCAATTTTTTTTCGCCCCGCCTTTAATTCGCCAATTCTCTTTTTGTTGTCCAATCTTTTTTGGCGAGCGGCTTTACTTACCTTCGTAGGTTTACGAATCTTCTTTTTCTTTAACCCTCTTTCCAAAATCGCATGCAGGTTGTAAACCGCATTTTCCTTGTTTTCCAATTGGGTGCGATAAATCTGAGATTTTATATTTAATATACCTTCATTCGTAATACGGCTGGGCAGATTTGTAAAAATTAATTCTTTCTGCTCGGCAGTCAAAATTTTAGATGCCCCTACCGAAAAAGATGCGATAACTGCGGTTTCCACTTTATTTACATTTTGCCCGCCCTTGCCGCCGCTTCTTGTTGTTTTAAATTTTATTTCCTTGCTTACGTCAATCATATAAGCGATTACATTTGTAAACAAACCTACATGAAATTTTTTATTAATATTATAAACAATAAATGACTGATAAATTTTATGAAAACGCCTCTTTTTCAAAAAACAAGAATCATTATTCAGGAAAAATTTTCGTAATATGAAAGCAGTAATACAAAGAGTAAGCAAGGCGAGTGTAACCATTCATGGAAATATGCATGCACAGATTGGCCAGGGATTATTGGTATTATTGGGTATTGAAGATGCAGATACGGATGAAGATATTGTGTGGCTGAGTCAGAAAATTGTAAACCTTCGCATTTTTGATGATGAAAAGGGGGTGATGAACGAATCCCTTATTGATAAAAAAGGGGAGTTGATTTTGGTAAGCCAGTTTACACTCCATGCTTCTACCAAAAAAGGAAACCGTCCTTCTTATATCAAGGCAAGTAAACCGGAAACGGCCATACCTATTTACGAAAAAATGATAGCTCGCCTTTGCAGCGACCTTGGTAAGGCCATTGGTACGGGCATATTTGGTGCAGATATGAAAGTGGAACTGCTGAACGATGGCCCAGTTACTATTATCATTGATACTAAAAACAAAGCATAAAATTATTGTATCCCGATTTTTTCGGTATATACTTTTTTATCTGAAAAACATACCATTAAAAAAAAGGCTTTGCGATAGATGGGAAGTGTAGTTCGGAAAGATTTTTCTTTAATTCCCTTTTGCTCCACTACTCTGTCGCCCTCGGTAGTCCACACCATTACATATTCAATTTCTTTACTGCTTTTTATGGTTATTTCCCTGCCCGATGTAAATATTTTATATGGCTTGGTCTTAGCTTGGGCAAAAGCATTTGTAGAAATAGCTGCAAAAATGAATATAGCATAAAGCCTCCTTAACGACTTCATCTGGTACTGTTTTAATTTTTAAAAGGAATTGGTTTACGGTTTTTCAGGGTGCGGGGTAGATAATCGTCAATAATCATGCTAAATTGCATACAGCTATTTAAAAATTATGTTATGACTTTACAAGATGCACAACAGCAGGTGGAACATTGGATAAAAACCATAGGTGTTCGCTATTTCAGCGAATTGACAAATATGGCCATACTAACCGAAGAAGTAGGCGAGCTGGCAAGACTGATGGCCCGCCAATACGGAGATCAAAGCTTTAAAGAAAATGAACAGCAAAAAGATTTGGGCGATGAAATGGCTGATGTACTTTGGGTATTAATCTGCCTTGCCAATCAAACCGGTGTGGACCTTACTAAAGCTTTGGAAAAAAATTTTGAAAAGAAAACAAAGCGTGATGCAAACCGGCATCAACATAATGAGAAGCTGAAATAAATTACTAATAATCTAAATCCAGTTTCAGCCTGTTCTTTAATTCCAAAACCATAGGATACGTCTCTATCATTTTTTGAAATTGCTCTTTGGAGCTTAATACAATTTCATCGGGGTGAATGATGCGTTCTTTTTCTTCAACCACAAGGGCAAACTTTATGTTTTTCCTGTCAAGCTTATTTTGCAAAAACTCAAACAGTCTGTTTCTTTCTTTTTCAATAAATTGTTTTTCTATAAAATCGGCTACCACAATTTCGAATGAATCACCATCAATTATGCGGAGCACTGCCACTTCAAAACTATGTGATGCAGGATTTTTTTCATTCTTTATCAAATTTGTGTACTCGCCCCATACTTGCATTAGGCTTTCCTGTGCTAAGGGTGGTTCATTGGCTTCCATTAGCTCAGCCGAGTCGCTCAGATACTGTTGGCGAATTTTATCAAGTGCAGTTATTCTAGTGCTTTTGGCCGGTGCTTGTTGTACAGGTGTTATTTTTTCTGTTACAGCAGCAGTAGGCTTTTCATAACCGGGTGTTGCTTCTTTTGCAATAGAAAGTTCAGCGGAAGATGTTTCAATTATCAATTTAGCACCCGGGCTCGTTTTCACTTCGGGGGCAAAGGGAGTAATTGATTTTGTTTTGTAAGCTACCGGCCCGTCAATTCGTTTTTTTTTACTTAGTCCACTACCGCCTGAGCTAATTTCAATTGCCTGTTGCAGGTAACAAAGTTTGATGATGGCCAGCTCCACATGCAATCTTTTATTGCGGGCAGCTTTATAATTAATTTCCGTTTCGTTTAAAATATTTAATGCACTTACTAATAGTGGTGCACTTACATTTTTAGCGGTAGATACATACTTGTCTTTAAAACTTTCTACCACTTCCAGCAGCCCCGCTGCTTTTTCATCTTTACATACCAGCAGATTTCTTATAAACTCGGCAAATCCGTTGAGTACTACATCGCCTTCGAATCCTTTTCGGTTTATTTCGTCATAAAGCAGCATAGCACCCGATAAGTCCTGCTCCTGCATACATTGCAGTAATTTAAAATAAAATTCAGCATCCAGAATATTCAAATGCTCCAGTGTGTTGGCATAGTCGAGCTCGCCAGCGGTAAAGCTTACTATTTTATCAAGAATACTCAGTGCATCACGCATACAGCCTTCGCTTTTTTGTGCAATGACTTGTAAAGCTGTACGTTCTGCTTTTATGGCTTCCTTCTCACATATTTCTTCCAAATGTTTTACCGTATCGTTGGTTGTGATTCTTTTAAAATCAAAAATCTGACAACGGCTAAGTATGGTGGGCAATATTTTATGCTTCTCCGTTGTCGCCAGAATAAATTTTGCATAAGCAGGCGGTTCTTCTAAGGTTTTTAGAAAAGCATTAAATGCAGCCTGACTGAGCATGTGTACCTCATCAATCACATATACTTTATACCGGCCTGATTGTGGTACAAAGCGAACCTGATCTACTAAATCTCTGATATTATCAACCGAGTTATTAGAAGCAGCATCCAGTTCAAAATAATTCATGGATGCGCCATCATTAAAAGATTTGCAGCTCGGGCAGGTGTCGCAGGCTTCGCCTTCTTTTGTCTGATTTTCGCAGTTTATGGTTTTTGCCAGTATGCGGGCACAGGTGGTTTTGCCCACCCCGCGGGGGCCGCAAAACAGGAAGGCATGACCCAGTTGCCGGTGGCGGATGGCGTTCTTTAAAGTAGTGGTAATATGCCCCTGACCAACCACAGTATCAAAGGTTTGTGGCCGGTACTTCCTTGCCGAAACGATGAATTTTGCTTCTTGCATACAAGGCCAAAGTAACCAAGTTTTTTGGTTTGCAAAAAACTTAAATCAGCAGTCTGATAAATTATTTTTTTTAACCAATGAAAATCTGATTAAATTTCATAATCATTAACCAAAAACACCTGTTATGAAAAAATTAATTTATTTCGTTTTAATCGCATTTTGCTTTAGTAGTTGCTCAAAAATCGTTTATACAACTACTCCAAAAGATGAAGCTAAAGCGATGGTAAATCATCTTAGAACATCCCTGGACGTAAGTCGCGATTTCAAAGATCAAATAAAGCAGTTTATGATTTCTGCACAAGCAATGAAAAAAATTAGTAATGGCGGCGACAATCTGTATTATTTAGAAGCTGCTTATACTAAAGACCACCCATCCGGCGATGTTTACAGAAAAAAAAATATGTTTACAGTACTTATATATGTAACCGATAAGGATAATAAAACAAAAGAAGTGGTTGATATAAAAGATATACATGATAAACGAAATAATCGTTCTGGTACTACACCTCAACCTTTGGAAAGAAAACCACCGACCTGTCTATGTCCTCCTCCTGTTGATTGCCTCAATTGTGTGCCCGATTTAGATTAACTATTTTCACTTTTTTCATTTTCCTGTGAGGATAAATTTTTGGTCCCGGTCTTTTTTCTTCTAAAAGACCGGGATATTTTTTCCCTAAGAAAATGCAACTTTCTTGTATGCAGAAATTGAACCACTTGATGCTCAATAAAATGATGCACCGGTACAATCATGGCTATGATTGCCACCTTCATCAGCCATATCCATAGCGGACTGCCGTGGGCTATTTTATGCAGCCAGTTATCAATCAGCAGAATTATAAATTCAAAAATGGAGATAAAAACAAAATAACCAAACAATCGAATGGTAAATGGCGAAATGGGATACATACCCAGCAATAGTAACAAAAAGAAGAAAATGGTGATAGCAATCGTTATAATCATGTATTGCAGATTGCGTACTTTCAATTTTTTGCTTTGCAATTTGTTTGCCTCTCTTTCAATATTTCTTTTTTCATTATTGATTTCGGCAAGGGCTATGTCTTTTTGATTGGCCTTTATATTCAAACTATCTTTAAGTGCAATGTAACCACTGAGATAGTAGTTAGCCTTTTGATAATCTTTCAGATCACCAAACAATTTGCTAAGTGCCAGCGTAACCGGCAGGCGCTTTGCAATCATATCTTGATCCAACGCTACCTGATAAGCTTTTTCATAATAAACTATCGCCTCTTTATTGTTATTGGTTTTATAATAACAATCAGCCAATGAAGCATAAATATTATAACGCGGTGTTTGGTCAAACTCATGCACATATTGAGGTTCCGCTTCTTTATAAAACAAGATTGCTGAATCGGGCTTACCGCCATATTGATATATTTGCCCCAGCCTGAACAAATAGGCGGCTGACCCCATATTCTTATAGTAATAATTTACATCAGGGTTTTTTGCAAAAAAATTCAAAGTACTGTCAACCGAAGAAATGACATAAGCATAAAACCCAAACTGAATTCTTTTAACTGCAATGATGAGTTTGTCCGATTTCAATTTCTCTGCAATACGCATAGCTTCATTGAGATAAACCTTTTCATCGGTAAGCCGGCACAGGTCAATTAAAGTATTTACAATTCCGGTACTGTCTTTTTTGGCCCTACTGATTTTTAAAGCATCTTGCAGGTATTCTTTACTTTGTTCTTTGTTATTTAGAGATTTATATAATTCAGCACAACTTCTCAATGCCTTTGTTTGCAAAGTGATGTGATGGCCGTCTGCTGTTTGATCCAGCACTTTACTGTACCACTTAAAAGCCATCAGCGATTCATTGCGGGCAAATGCCGATTCACCCATTTGTAATAATGCGGCAATTTTTAAAGAATCGTTGTCGGATGCAAGCGAATAGGTGTAAGCAGTCTGGCATTTTTCCTGTGCGGCTATATAATTTCCTTGCAACAAATAAACCTGCGACAGCAATAAATTGCCTTTACATTGCAGGTCTTCATTATTCTCAAGTGAAGCGTAAGACAATCCATCGCCTATAAACTTTATCAACCTTTGAAAAGTTTCCTTGCTTCTGGTGCCGGAAATGGCATCTAAATAATCGCCAAAGAAGGTACTGATCTTTGCTTCTTTATTCCCAATAATGTCGGCAACAACTACCGCTTGTTTCAACGTACTATCTGCCCGGGCATCTAACTGGTACACAAAATACAATTCGGCCAATTGGTTCAAACAATATACCTTCTCTATGCTGTTGGGCATAGCGGCACATTGTTTTTCATAACTACTGAGCGTCTCAGGCTTTTGTGCCAGCCCATAGCTAAATACATGAAGAATAAGGAGGAAGCCGAATAGCTTTTTTGCCATTACCATGCTTTAAGTCTCCAAATGTAATATTTTGATAGCGTAAACTAAAGTAAAATGGGATGGGGTTTAAATTCTTTAGTCGGGTCAAAATGATAACGATAAGTAGTCAATATACGGCTGCGATAGGTACCCAATGCCTCTGCCACATTAATCATTTTGGGATTAAACTCACCTATCCACTGCATTTCATAATCATCATACAAAACTTTTCCTACCTCGTATCTGCCCTCCGTTTTCCTGAGATCCTGTATCAATTTTGCGCCTGCTACTATCATGTAACTATCAATACCCTTCCCGTGAAACTCGGGCACTACGCCAAAAACCAATCCGGTAAACTTTGCGTTTCGAACTGTGCGTTTCAACCATAAAAATTTCAGCTTATGCCAAAGACTAAATTTACCATTGAGGTATTTAAACCAATGATTCAAATCGGGTAGATTAATCCAGATGCCTATCGGTTCATTTTTGTAATAAACAAACCAGCAAATTTTTTCATCCAGCACAGGCTTCATGCTTTTAAACATTTTGATTACCGTTCTTTCTTCCAGCTGTTTCATACCGCCATGCCCTGCCCAGGCTTTATTATATACGATTGTAAAATCTTTCGCAAATTTTTCCAACTGATTCTTTTTAATATAAGCCGATGAAAAATTAGCGTCCTTTTCTACTTCATCATGCCGGTCGTAAAATTTTTGCTGCAATCTTTCTTTTACTTGTAAAGCAAAGCAAACCTGATTGAAGAAATTTTTAAACCCATAGTTTTCAAACAACTGCTGATAATAGGGCGGATTGAAATTCATACAATACATAGGTGGAATCTCATTGCCTTTTACAACCAGCCCCCACCATTTATCCCTTTCGCCAAAATTAATAGGCCCATCCATTGCCTGCATATCATGCTGTATCAACCAATGTTTGGCAACATCAAAAAGCATATCCGCAGCTGCCTGATCATTGATGCAATCAAAAAAACCAATACCCCCCACGGGCACATCATCTCCTTTATTCTTATATTTCTTATTTACAAAAGCGGCAATGCGTCCGATATTTTTTCCTTCACTGTCTTTTAATATCCAACGACACACTTCGCCCTGCCTGAACGTTTTATTTTTTTTAGCATCAAATACTTCCATCACATCTTTATCCAATGGCCGGATGTATGCAGGATTATCTTTATTCAATTCAACATTCACACGAATAAATTCTTTTTCCTGATCAGGTTGGGTTACTTTAACAAGTTGCATATAAAAAATTAATCGTTCAAACGTACATGAAATTTCTCATTCATAATATACTCAAAGGGTGAATGAAAGTTTTTTGATAGCTCCACTTGGCTACAAAACAATCATAAATATTCAAGAAATAGTAATAATAAAAAAAATCAATGCTAAATTTGAATAGCTACACTGCCTTTATATGAAAAAAAGCTTTTTTTTATCCTTGCTCATATTTTTCGCCTTACTGGCCAAAGGCCAATCTATTGTGGATTACCGCTATTGTCAAAGTCCGGTACGCAATCAGGGTGAGCGGGGCACCTGTACTGCATTTGCGATTGCAGCGGTTTTGGAAAATTTTAATGGCGTGCCGGCCAACTTAAGTGAGCAATACCTGTATGCCTGTTTGCAAATGGGAGATTATCTGGATACAAATAAAACAATTTCACCGGGTGGCTCCTTATTTGGTTATTCAAAATCGTTGCAACAATATGGCGTACTGCACGAGAGCCGGATGCCTTACAATAAAAAACAATTAGCAACACCCGACAGTGCTATGCGGCTGGTGCAGGTAATAATGGAAGCGCAAGAAGGCCCGGTTTCCGTACTTACAAAAACCCATTACGCTAAAACATTTGTTCAACCATCCGATTGCAAAACCTACTCTTATTTTGAAGCATCAGATACCGCACTCATAAAAGGCCTGCTTCGCAAAGGGCACAAAGCCATTGCCGTTGCTTATTATGTAAATGCGGCCTGGAGCAACTGGATGCACAACAATAACCTGGTAATTACACCTGACAGTGTAGGATTTTTTATGTCTGATTCAGCAAAAAGAATTTATTCTTTTCAAACCTTAAAAAACAAGTACGGAAAAGATGTTTGGGATTCTGTAAACAGTTATTACTCATTTTTTAAATATAAACCCTACTCATTTGAAACTTTTTACCGTCCCGAGGGGCATGCAATTACCATTGTTGGCTATAATGACAAAGGGTTTATCATCAAGAACTCATGGGGCACCGACTGGGGCAATCATGGTTATGCGGTTCTGTCTTATGACTATCATATGCTTTTTGTAGCACAGGCACTGGTGGTAAACAAGGTGAGCTTTGCACAACCCGCCCCTGCCACTACACTATCGCCACTCTTTACCGATATCAGACTGAAAGTAATACCCGGCAAGAAAGGCGAAGGAATCAGTTTTTCACTTTTTAATCTGGATGAAAAATATGATCCTGTTTTTTCATCAGTTGAATACAGTCTGTTTGAAGTAAATGGAACGCAAAAAAAACTACTGGAAAGAAAAATGATAGTGGCCCCGATTATTGGATACAATCAGGCTTTTACGGCTCAAATGCTTAAGTCAAGGCTTTTGCCATTTTCAATATTAACAGGAAAAACGAAACTGCAAA
>JAKIZK010000021.1 GCA_022708055.1 Bacteroidota bacterium | reverse complement strand
ATCAAAACTCTAACAAATCACTTGAGAAACTAAAAATCAAGAAGCCGCATCAAATTTGCTTTTGATACGGCCTCATTTTCTTTATCATTAAACTGTCCGCCAAAAAAACGGATCAACCCAATCTTTCTTCGAACATATTCTGCAAGAAAAATACCGATGATAATGCCCAGTGCTGTCAGTACAGCAAAAAGCATTTCATTACCAGCAATTAAACCCGCCAACCCCAATACTAATACAGGTACAACTAACAAGTGCAACCAATAAAAAAATTTTACCAACCACATAATCAGGTTTGTGAAAAATAAGTCAGTTCTTCCGATAATTCCAAAAACGAATATTGATTTTTCAAAGCTTTAGCTTTTTCAAAATTGGATGATAAAAACTGCTGATGTGCTTTTGTTTCGGGCTGAAAAGGCCTGTGCCTTCTTGCAATTACCAATTGCCTGATCTCCTTCATCAATTGCTGAGCATCTGCCGCTATGCAATTTTCAGAAAATCGCTCCATTACAAAATTTGTTGCTGCATAATTGGGATGCACCAGATCAATGTCATAGAATCTATAATCCCGTAATACATCAATCACCAGTTCGTAAGCAGGGAAATAATAGGCCGATTCAAATTTGTTGCAAATAAAATGCACCGCTTCTATCAATCTTGCTTTGCTCAAATTATTTTCTGTCACGCCATCTCGTATATGCCGCACCGGACTGATGGTAAAAATAAATTTCAGTTCGGGATTAAATGCTTTTAATGATTTGAGTGTGCTTTCCAGCATTTCTTTTATCTCATCAATATCCATCATGGATTTTTGAAACCAATTTGCCGGTGCCCGGTGACAATTGGCTACCCGGTCTTGCAGTTCCAGCCCCGTAGTATCCGCTTCTTTGGTCAATGCATAGGTGAACGATGAACCTAAAGTAATAATCAACCAATTGGCTCCCTTTAAAAATTGATGAGCCGCAGCCTGACTTTTGTTGATACCGTTCAGGCAGTTGCTTTTGTCAAAATGCGAAAATCGGGAGTGATGATCCCAGCTATTCCATACTTCATTCAATAAAAATAAATCGGCTTCAGAATATGTTTTCCCTTGAATATATGAATGTAATGATTTACAAACCGCATCGGGGCCAAATAAAATACCATGCGGATTTTGCATTGTGCTGAATTTTAAATCGGACAGCGCATTGCCTATATGTTCAGTAAAGCAGGAGCCTATCAATAAAATCTTATCCTGATAAGTGATGGGCGTATCTAATGGTTCTATCTGTACAGGTAAATGAAACTGCATTATTGAAAAATTTTTTCTGCCATGATCAGACACTCGTTTAATGCTTCAATGTGTAAGGGTGGCAACACATGTAAGTCTGAAAATTTTTGAATCATCCACTCCGTATTCATATTTCCCACCAGTTCATCATCGGCCATTGGGCAGCCGCCGATGCCTTTGAGTGCTCCGTCAAATCTTTTGCAGCCTGCTTTTATTGCTGCATCCAATTTATCATTCCAGTTTTCGGGTGTTGAGTGTAAGTGTACGCCTATTTCAATGCCCGGCAAGGTTTCAATCAGATAACTGGTTATGTCAAAAACCTGTTGCGGTGTAGCCACTCCTACAGTATCGGCAAGAGAAATAATTTCAATATCCATAGCCACCAGCCTGTTCACCCATTCAAATACAATTTCTTCATCGTACCGATCTCCATAAGGATTGCCAAAACCCATAGAAATATAGACAACCAATTTTTTTCCCGACTTTATACAAAGATTTTGAATTTCTTCTACCCTGACTAACGATTCTTCTATTGAAGAATTAGTATTGCGTTGTTGAAAAGTTTCAGAAACAGAAAACGGAAATCCGAGATAATGAATTTGTTCAAATGAACAGGCTGCTGCTGCGCCTCTTTGATTGGCAACTATTGCCAGTAGTTTTGAAATACTGTTTGAAGTGTCAATACTACGAACCACAGTTTCAGTATCCGCCATTTGTGGTATGGCTTTGGGAGAAACAAAACTTCCGAAATCAATGGTATCAAACCCTACTTTGAGCAGTTGATTGATATAAGTAATTTTTTCTTCGGTTGGAATAAAATGCTTCCAACCCTGCATCGCATCTCGCGGACATTCAATCAGTTTTATTTCTTTTCTATCACTCATTTCATTCTTTGTTTCATGGCTTCATATAAAAACATGCCGGTGGCAACGGATACATTCAGGCTTTCAAAATCTCCTTTCATCGGAATCTTTATTTTTTCATCACAAATTTTCAATAAGGCGGGATAAATTCCTTTGTCTTCACTCCCCATCACAATAGCACAAGGCTCTGTAAAGTCAACTTCGTCAATATTCTTTGTGGCCTGCATCTCCGTAGCAAAAACTTTAATGCCATTAAGATGAAGTTCATCTACAGCTTTCATCAAACTGTTTACACGACAAATAGCTATTTTTTCCAACGCACCGGCCGAAGTTAATATCGCATCTTCATTCAATGCCCCCACTCCTTTTTCGGGTATGATGATGGCATGTACACCGCAACAGTAAGCCGTACGGGCTATGCCGCCGATATTGCGAATATCAGTAACGCCATCCAAAATAATAAACAAAGGAGCTTCGCCACTTTCCATCACCCAGGAAATTACATCTTGCAGATTCTGGTACTGCACTCTTGCGATTTGAGCTACGACTCCTTCGTGTTGTTCAATATTAAAGCCATCCAATTTTGCTTTGGGCACATAATTAAGTGGCACGCCATTTTTAGCCGCCAGTATTTTTATATCGCCAATAAGCGGATGTTGCGCTTTGGCATCCAAATAGATTCTGTCCAACTGTTTTCCGCTTTGCAATGCAGCTATTACTGCATCTCTGCCAATTACTAATGTATTTTTTTTGGGCCTTTGCTGGTATCTGAAGTTTTTCACTTTTCAAATTTAGTATAAGACTTTTGAAAGTAGATTACATTTTGTCCCTATTTAGACAAAGGGTCAGGCTGCACTTATTTGTTACCTATATCTAAGCCTTATGGGCTTTGCTACTTTATTAATGCTCATTGTATGTATTGAGTAAAATCTAATAAGTGCCTTTAGGCACAAAATATAGGTAACCACAATGCCATCACTTCCTTGTTATCCCTTTTGGGATAAAATATTGCCATAAGCATACACGACCAATCATTAATGTGTTTTTTTGGCTTTTGCTGGTAACTTAAGCAAATAGTCCAATGTTTTAAGAATAAAAAATATTGACAAAATTGAAAGCGCTAGTGTTATTATCTTCCATTTAAAAGATAATTAGCCATAACACTTAAATACTCTCATTTGTTTCTAACTATTTTCTTTTGTATTTCAACTTATAATTCCGCTTGGTATGAAACACAGAAACAATTAAAACCAGTTTCCTTCTTTTAAGGACACGATAGATAATCAGGTAAGGGAAAATATCAACTAACCCTTCTCTATAATTTTTCTTTCTTTCAGGATAACGATACGGGTTTTGTTCAATATTATTTATACATTCAAATACTTTTTCTTTAAACCTTTCGCCCAATCCTTCCTGTCTTTCTTCATACCAGATCCAAGTTTCCAACAGCTCAGATTTTGCCTTCTCTAAAAAAATGAATTCAAACTTCATTTTTTCAACCGTTTTGATTGAAGCTGACTTATTGAGTCTTTTACCTCTGATAATTTATACCCCTTTTGCTTCCCACTGCTCCAATCCTTTACTCTTTTATCTAATTCCCTAGTAAATTCTTTATCTTCCCACCATTCCAACTCCTGAACTATATCCTGTTCCAACATAGTATAGATTGCTCTCAATTTTTTATCATCTGCAACACGGATATAGTAATATAGTTTTTCACGTACTGTTGAAATAGTCATAGTTATAGCATTTCTACAAATTTACTTTTTTTCCTACAATGAAACTTTCAATTTTTATGAGCCTGGGCTGAATGATTTGTAACAAAAAACCCCGAAAACATACTGCTTTCAGGGTTGATAAAGGAAATTCAAAGATTATATTCCAAATGCCTTTTTTACCTTGTTTACATAGTCCAGTTTCTCCCATGTAAATAGCTCTACTTTTTTGGTAACTTTTTTACCGTCAGGAGATACAAATGTTTTTTCTACAATCTGTGGTTTGCGACCCATGTGACCATAGGCTGCTGTTTCGCTATAGATAGGATTGCGCAGTTTAAATCTTTGTTCTATAAAGTATGGACGCATATCAAACAGATTTTCTACAATTCTGCTGATTTGTCCATCGGTAAGATTCACATTGGCCGTTCCAAAAGTATTAACATTGATACTCGTTGGTTTGGCTACACCAATGGCATAAGAAACCTGAACCAATGCCTCGCTACACACACTGGCTGCTACTAGGTTTTTGGCAATATGCCTTGTAGCATAAGCGGCAGAACGATCTACTTTAGAAGGATCTTTTCCGCTGAAAGCGCCACCACCATGTGCTCCTTTACCGCCGTAAGTGTCCACAATAATCTTGCGACCTGTCAATCCGGTATCGCCGTGTGGTCCGCCTATTACAAATTTTCCGGTAGGGTTTACATGGTACTTTATTTTATCATTAAACAGCTTTCTGTACTTCTTGTATTTTGCTTTTACTCTGGGTATCAAAATATTGATTACATCGCTTTTAATCTTCGCAAGCATTTTTGCTTCATTGTCAAAGTCATCATGCTGTGTAGATATCACAATGGCATCAATTCGTACCGGCTTATTATTATCATCGTACTCAAGCGTTACCTGGCTTTTTGCATCGGGACGCAGATAGGGCATTTTTGATTTTTTCTCTCTGCGAATGGCCGCCAGTTCTATCAAAAGATTATGAGCCAGATCCAGTGCCATCGGCATATAATGCTCCGTTTCGTTGGTAGCATAGCCAAACATCATACCCTGATCTCCGGCACCCTGATCTTCTTTCTTTCTACGTTCTACTCCCTGATTAATGTCGGAAGACTGCTCGTGTATGGCTGATAAAACGCCACAAGAGTTTGCTTCAAACATATATTCGCTTTTGGTATAGCCAATCTTTTGAATTACATCACGAGCTATTTGCTGTACATCCAGATAGGCTCTAGACTTTACTTCGCCTGCAAGTACAACTTGCCCGGTAGTCACCAATGTTTCGCAGGCAACTTTTGACTGTGGATCAAATGCGAGAAAATTATCAATGAGTGCATCCGAAATCTGATCGGCTACTTTATCAGGATGTCCTTCGCTTACAGATTCTGATGTAAATAAATAAGGCATAATTAATTTTTTTTATTGCTGAACGAATACTTTTTGAGGCGGCAAAGATAAGGCTGCTGCTATAATGAACAAAACCCCCTGTAAAAGTACAAGGGGTTTATAAACATATCTTGATAAATAACGATCATTATAGTTTTGAGTAAATAATTCTTAACCTCATTTTTTGTGTTGGATGATTGCCGCCACCAAGTCGGATTCTTCCTTTCGCTATAGATGAGTTTAATCCGAATATTGAAGAAAAGGATGTTGCTTCTGCAGTACCATTTTCATACCTGTTAGTCATAAAAAATGGAGAGTATAACCGCAAATCGTATAAAGGTCTTTTGGATGTCAACACATTTTGTACATATCGTGATATATTAAAATGCCAGGTTCTTATTTTATTTCCAAATCCATCAATAGTATATAAAGGAGCAACTCCAAAAGTCGGAAGATTAGTGGGTTGTCCAAAATCCGGAAGACTATACAAGATGTCAAATGGAATTGACCTGAATTTTTTACCAGTACTTATAGCAGGATCATAAGCATCCATATATAACAACTCAGGAGAGAAGAATGTACTATCACTTATATCATAAATCTGCTCGGCAATTAATTCCGCTCTATGTATAAGCCTGTTACTCATACCCGTCAATGCAGGAATTTTGATCGTCGCAAAAGTTCCCGGTGAGTTTTGAAGATATACAAATGGAGCCGGAGTAGCTACACCTGCTGCACTGGCTACCGGTGTACCGGTATAGTCTCTGCCTACATAGTTTGCTGCTGCCGAGAGCGTCGTAAAAAAGAAATAGTTTACGGTTGTATCTCTGCCTGCGCCTGCCGGCTTGGGATAATTATAATAAATAGCTAGTTTGGTATTAATGCCCGCAAGTGAAAATCCCATGATTGCATTTCCGCTTCCTTCCGATCTTACTGCAAATCCCTTAAACAAAGACCTGAAAATAGAATCTGTTTTGTAAGCGTTGGTGGTGTCATAATTAAATAATCTTCTTGCAAAAGCTGTATCTAATTTGATGCGCAACTGATTCACGGTTGTATCCCGGAAAGCTTTTACTGAATCATTTAGATTGCGAGGCAAAAATGTTTGCCCGGGAAGACTTAATGGA
Source organism: Bacteroidota bacterium (assembly GCA_022708055.1). GTDB lineage: Bacteria > Bacteroidota > Bacteroidia > Chitinophagales > Chitinophagaceae > JJ008. Next base: position 23,756 of record JAKIZK010000021.1, on the reverse strand, counting down.
GCAGCTGTATTAAATGTAAAATTCTGTTTTCGTATCAGGTATGCAGAATCGCTGGTGAAATTGTTTGTTTGATCCAGTTCATACACTTTAAGTGTTTGTGCTGTATTGGTATCGCCATAGGTTTCCAGATAGTTTAATATTAAAACCACTGAGTCAAGTTTTACACTGTCTTTTCTGGCAAAGGGATAGGCTCCATAAACTGTGGGCTTCAGTTCAAAGAACATCTGCGCATCTGTTTTTCCAAAAAATGGATCATTATTGATTTTTCCTAGAAACATTTCTTCGCTGCGCCCGAGATACTGCGAATCATTGGCTAGGCCAAATGTATCATTATACGCTTCTACGGTAATGGTGGTATCAAAAGTGTGGATGTTGTCCACTGCGGGTATTAAATCGGCGCCCACATCCGTTGCTTCATTTATTTTTCGGCAACCAATAGCAAAAAGAAACAGGGAAAAAATAAGGGCGGGGACAAAAAGTCTAATGTAATTTTTCTTCACAAATCAGTTTTATCTGAGGTTAGCGTTTACTTGCCTGCAAGGTCGTTATAGAGTTGTAAATAGTCTGTTAAATCTCCTCCTTCCTGAAAAGGCATGGTTTTCTTGCCTCTAACTTTTGCAAACTCTTCGGCCAATTTTTTATCCGGTGTGTCAGTTCCAAATGTAATTGCATCAGCATAACTGGCGCCGCCGCGATAAAGAGCCGTATTGGTTCCTTCTTTATACACATCCAGGTCTTTTTCTTTCAAGGAAGCATGTATCAATGCTTTCTTTATAAAACCACTTCCCAGTTTCTCCTTAAAAGTATTTTGACCAATTGTAAATACTGTTTTGCTATGTGCAAATACGGGTTCTTTTTTGTAAACCGTTTTTAGATAAGCAGGAATCAATCCGGTCATCCACCCGCTGCAATGAATAATATCGGGCGGCCAGCCAAATTTCTTTACGGTTTCCAAAGCTCCTTTACAATAAAAAACCGTACGCAAATCATTGTCTTCAAACCATTTTTCATTTTCATCATGAAATACGAATTTGCGTTTGAATAGTTCTTCATTATCCAGAAAATATACCTGTAAACGGGCACTGGGGAGTGATGCTACCTTTATTTGCAATGGCATATCATCATTATCAACTGAAACATTGATACCCGATAATCTTACCACTTCATGCAGCCTGTGGCGGCGTTCATTGATGATACCAAACCGCGGCATGATGCAACGTACTTCAAACCCGCTGTCGTTTGACTTAATGGCTAATTTGTTCACGATCTCCGAAAATTCAGTCAACTCCAGATAGGGTGACATTTCATTAGCGATAAATAAAATCCTTTTCTTTGCCGACATGGGTGTCTAATTTAGTATCTAAACTTTTCTGCACCTGCAGAAATTTTTCTAAAGGATTGCAAAGGTAGCTATTTTAGGCCGGATTTACAGGGTTTTACAAAAACAACATATCAAAATCAATCATTCATGGTTTTATTTAAAAAATCAGAAGACCTGAGCAAATGGATTGAAACTCAAAGAAGATTAACCCCATCGGAGCAATTCTTTTCAATGGGATTTGTGCCCACAATGGGGGCCTTGCATCAAGGGCATATTTCATTGATTGAAGCCTCAAAGGCAGAAAATGACCTTACCGTTTGCAGCATTTTTGTAAACCCTACACAGTTTAACGACACAAAGGATTTTGAAAAATACCCGGCAACAATTGAAACCGATATTGAAAAACTTGAAGCCGCCGGATGCGATGTTTTGTTTTTACCCGCTGTATCCGAAATTTATCCACAAGGCACACAGTTATTAAAACATTATAATCTTGGATTTTTAGAAACGGTTTTGGATGGCAAGTTTCGTCCGGGACATTTTCAAGGTGTGTGTCAGGTGGTAGAAAGGTTGTTGCAAATAGTAAAGCCTACACAACTTTATCTGGGTCAAAAAGATTATCAGCAATGTATGGTTATCTCAAAACTGATTGACCTGATGGGCTGGGGCAATAAAATGAAAATAAACATCTGCCCTACCCTACGTGAAGCCGACGGACTGGCCATGAGCAGCAGAAATATGCGACTGAATAAAGATGATAGAATAAAAGCAGTAGCTATTTATCAATGTCTCAATCATCTCAAAGAAAATATAAAACCGGGCAACCTGCAATATTTAAAAGAAAAGGCATTTAAAAAACTGGAGCAGAATGGATTTAAACCCGACTATATCAACATTGCCGATGCATATAGCCTGGAAGAAATAGTAAACTGGGATGGACATCAAAAACCGGTTGCCCTTATCGCAGCCTTTTTAAACGAAGTAAGACTGATAGATAATATGTTATTGGGCTGATTAATATCAGCAATTATTCTGTGAAACGATGGTTCATTTACTAATTCCAAATCATAAATTCACACATTAAGTTTTTGAGAATAAATTGGCAACTGATTACAATTCCTTTTTTGACTTCTATCTTCGCAGTACATGAGCAAACGTATCCTCACCATATTACAATACGGATTTTTTTTAGGGCTTGGCGTTTTTCTTGCCTGGTGGTCGGTGCGGGATTTAAATAAGGAGCAAATAAAAGAAATCAAAGAGGCTTTACAAAGTATGAATTACTGGCTGGTGCCTCCTGTATTTTTGTTGCTTTGGTTTAGCCATTATGCCCGTGGGCTTCGCTGGAAATTATTAATTGATTCACTGGGTTACAACGTACAGCGAAAGAACACATTTTTTGGAGTATTGATTGGATATTTTACAAATCAGGCAGTACCCCGGCTGGGTGAGGTTACCAAATGCACGATCCTTTCACGATACGAAAAAGTACCTGTTGAAAAACTGATAGGAACGATTATTCTTGAAAGAGTAATTGATGCTATTTGTTTATTGCTGGTATTTCTAATCACCTTAGTTATTCAACCGCATTTGTACACCGAAATTATTGACACATTATTTAAAAGTAAACCCACAGCAGATGGTCATGAAGATAATACAGGCAAAATTATTTTCTATGCTATCCTGGGTATAGCAGTACTCGGCTTTATCATTTGGATGATTGTAAAAAAGAAAAACCTGAATGATATAAAACGACTTTTGAAACAAGCCGGCAAGAATATGTGGCAGGGATTGAGCGCCATTCGCCATTTAAAAAAAAGATGGGAGTTCTTATTACTTACTTTAGTCATCTGGATCGTTTATCTGATGGGTGGCTATATCGGCTTTCAGGCTTTTAAGCAAACACAAGGATATGGAATTCCGGAAGCATTTACGGTTTTATCAACCGGAAGTATTGGTATGATTGTAACACCCGGCGGCATTGGCGCATATCCGTTGATGGTGCAGCAAGGGATGATGTTGTATGGACTCGACAAAGCCATTGCGCTGGCATATGGCTGGGCATTATGGCTGGCGCAGGTTGCTACTACTTCTATTGGCGGTATAGCAAGTTTTATAGCCATGCCGCTGCTCAATAAGAAAAAAACATCACAATAAAATATTGCAGATGAAAAGAGCCGATCAGATTCCCAATAAAATTTTTGAATTATCAGCAGCCATCAGACTGGTAGCACAATGGCGTGTAAAAGGGAAAACCATTGCCTTTACAAATGGTGTTTTTGATTTGTTGCACGAAGGACATATTTATTCATTATCTCAGGCAGCTGCCGAAGCCGATTATTTAATTGTAGGTATCAATAGCGATGCATCCACCAAACGACTGAAAGGTGAAAGCCGGCCCATACATAATGAAAAATCAAGAGCAATCATATTAGCTTCCTTAGTAATGGTAGATGCCGTAATTATTTTTGAAGAAGACACGCCTTTCAATCTTATAAACCAATTGCTGCCTGACGTATTGGTAAAAGGCGGCGATTATACGCTGGATCAAATTGTGGGGGCTAATGAAGTAATGGCAAATGGCGGCCGCATAGTAATTAATAAAATGGTTGAAGGATTTTCCACAACCGGTATTATTGATAAATTAAAATAAGAAGCGCTTCCGTAAACCAATGGAGACTTCTCATTGAATTGAAATTCAGATTTCATTCCTTAGATTAGTTTATTAATTTTATAGGCAAGAATCAAATACAAATGGCAGTTTCCAACAAGCGAAAAACAATAGTAAGAGACATCAGTTGGCTTTCATTTAATGCAAGAGTTTTGCAGGAAGCGGCAGATGCCACGGTTCCCCTGCGGGAACGGGTTCGTTTTCTGGGAATATTTTCAAACAATTTAGACGAATTTTTCAGAGTACGTGTGGCTACATTAAAACGCATGATCCAGTTTGGCCACAAAGCCAATATGCACCTTGAAAACAATCCGCAGGAAATATTAGACGAAATACAAATGACGGTGCTGAATCAGCAAGGCGAGTTTCACCGGATATGGGAAGAAGTAAAAGCTTTGCTGAAAGAACAAAAGATAATGTTGCTCACCGAAAAAGAATTGAATAAAGAACAACAGGAATTTGTTCGCAATCATTTTGAAGAAGAAGTAAGCACAGAAGTCATTCCATTGATGATTGAAAACATTCCACAGTTTCCGGCATTAAAAGATAAAACCATCTACCTCGGTGTAGTGATGTGGAAAAAAGAAAGTGCCCTAAAAAGAAAATATGCGTTGATTGAAATTCCGAGCCGTACCATGAATCGTTTTGTCATTCTGCCTTCAACCAAAACAGATGAACACCATATTATCTTATTGGAAGATGTCATTCGGTTCAGTCTGCCCGATATATTTTCTTATTTTGGCTACGACCAATATCAATCCCATATTTTTAAAGTAACACGAGATGCAGAAATTGATATTGACCAGGACGTATCCACCACTATTATTCAAAAATTAGAGAAGGGAATCAAAAATCGTCGCAAGGCAAAAGCCGTTCGTTTTGTGTATGACCGGGAAATGGATCCGGGATTGCTGGAGTATTTGGTGCGCAGAATGAACCTTACAAAAAGGGATAACTTAATTCCCGGTGGACGCATTCACAATTTCAGAGACTTCATGGAATTTCCCGAACAGGTCTTTACGGAAAAACGTCAAAGAAAAAAACCATTTGACCATCCATTACTTACCGAGCGAAGAGTATCGGACGTTATACTGGATCAAGACGTATTGCTGCATTTTCCCTATCATTCATTTTTACCTCTTATTGATTTATTGAGAGAGGCAGCCTTTGATCCCGATGTAACTACTATAAAAATTACCTGCTATCGCCTTGCTTCACAATCAAAAATTGTGAATGCCCTTATCAATGCAGTACGCAACGGTAAAGATGTGGTTGTGATGCTGGAACTGAGAGCCCGGTTTGAAGAGGAAGCCAACCTGCAATGGAAAGAAAGATTGGAAGAAGAAGGCGCCAAAGTATTGGTAGAAATTCCTAACCTGAAAGTACATTCTAAAATATGTCTGATTAGAAAAAAAACAACTGACAACAATAGTATCTTTTATGGATTTGTAAGTACAGGAAATCTGAATGAGAAAACAGCAAAGCTTTATGCCGATCATTGCCTGCTTACATCCAATCAAAAAATAATGAATGATGTAAATAAAATGTTTAATTACCTGGAACAGCCCAAAACCGGTATTAATTTTTTGAAAGAATGTAAATACATATTACCGAGTCCGCTATTTGCCAAAAGAGCTATGCTGCAATTGATAGATGAAGAAATAAAGCAGGCTCGCAAAAAGAAACCGGCAGCCATTACTTTAAAAATGAATTCATTGTCGGATGAGGATATGATACAGAAACTATACGAAGCGGCCAGGGCCGGTGTGCAACTCAGACTTATTGTACGTGGCGTCTTTTGTATGTTTTCAGAACATAAAAAATTTAAGAAACCTGTAAAAGCAATTAGTATAGTAGATGAATATCTGGAACATGCAAGGGTGTGGGTATTTCATAACCGGGGCAGAGAAAGAGTTTTTATTTCTTCGGCCGATTGGATGAAACGCAATCTGGAACACCGCGTAGAAGCCACCTGTCCCGTTTGGCACGAAGCGCTGAAACAGGAACTAAAAGACATACTGGAAATTCAATTGCAGGATAATGTAAAGGCCAGAAAACAGGATAATGAGCTGAGCAATGAATACGTAAGAACTTCCAGAAAAAAAATAAGATCTCAGGTAGAGACTTATAACTATTTATTTAAAAAACAAAATCTGAAAATTGAGACTGGCAGCCATTGACATTGGAAGTAACGCAGCACGTTTGCTAATCAACGATGTATTTGAAGAACCTCATGGAAAAATTGCTTTTATAAAAGTAGAAATGGTGAGAGTACCCCTGCGATTGGGTTTTGATGTATTTACACATGGAAAAATTGCTGACACAAAAGCCGGGAAAATCATAAAGACATTAAAAGCATATCAATTGCTGATGGAAGCTTATGATGTGGAGCATGTAATAGCCTGTGGCACTTCTGCCCTTCGTGATGCTGCTAATGCAAATGAAATTTTAGAAAAAGTAAAACTGGAAACCGGTATTGATATTCAAATTATCAGTGGACAACAGGAAGCATCTTATATATACGAAAATCATATAGCAGAAAATATGAACAAGGATGAGTCCTATCTCTATATTGATGTAGGTGGTGGCAGCACCGAACTTACTTTTTTCAGCGATGGAAAATTAGTTTTCAAAGAATCATTTAATATCGGCACGATTCGGTTGCTCAAAAATCAGGTCAATGAAACTGCCTGGGATACGATGAAAGAATTTATTAAATCAAAAACAAAAGGGTTTCATCATGTTACCGCTATTGGCTCGGGCGGAAATATCAATAAAATCTATTCGCTTTCAAAAAAGAAAGAAGGCAAACCCTTGACTTTAGAAATATTAAGAGATTATCATCGTGAATTTAATGCTTTAACAGTAGATCAACGGATGACTTTGTACAAACTGAGAGAAGACCGTGCAGATGTAATAGTTCCCGCACTACTTATTTATATAAATGTACTTCGCTGGGCCGATGCCGATGAAATATTTGTTCCTCAAATAGGACTGGCAGATGGATTAATCCATAGTTTGTATGAAGCGATAAGGACGAAGCAAGATAGTAGCATGTGAGTAGGAAAAGGAGAAAGGCAAATAGATTTATTAATTTAATAAACTATTCAACTATTCAACCAACCAATCAACTAACCAACCAACCCCTCCCCCCTCCCATTTCTAAATTAACCTCTATTTTTACACTCCAATACAAAGCAATAATATGTCAGTACAAAAAGAAATAAAAAAAGTAACAACCAACACTTTGCAGAAAATGAAAGCAGCCGGAGAAAAAATTTCCATGCTTACGGCCTATGACTTTTCATTTGCCCGCATTATTGACGGGGCCGGCATTGACGTGATACTGGTGGGCGATTCGGCTTCTAATGTAATGGCCGGACACGAAACCACATTGCCCATTACATTAGATCAAATTATTTATCATGCTCAATCTGTTATTCGTGGTATTGACCGTTGTTTAGTAGTGGTGGATTTACCTTTCGGTTATTATCAATCCAATTCTGATATTGCTTTAGCTTCAGCTATTCGAATCATGAAAGAAACCGGAGGCCATTCAGTAAAACTGGAAGGCGGATCAGAAGTAATTGAATCCGTCAAAAAAATTGTTTCGGCAGGAATTCCGGTAATGGGGCATTTGGGGCTTACACCACAGTCAATTTATAAATTTGGTACCTACACCGTAAGAGCCAAAGAAGAGGAAGAAGCCAATAAATTAAGAGAAGATGCGAAATTGCTGGAAGCAGCCGGCTGCTTTGCTATCGTACTTGAAAAAATACCGGCAAAACTTGCTGAAGAGGTTTCAAAAAGTATTTCTATACCTACTATCGGTATTGGTGCAGGTGGTGCCTGCGATGGTCAGGTATTGGTAATGCATGATATGCTGGGCATCAACACCGAATTTAAACCCCGTTTTTTGCGACAGTATCTCAATATACACGAACAAGCATCAAAAGCTGTTCAGCAATATATTACTGATATAAAATCGGGCGATTTTCCCAATGAATCTGAACAATACTAAGCAGCGGTTCACACAATCAATAAACCGGATTCAATAAAACCTTCTCCCCTATTTTTGCGGCAAATTCAAAATGCATGAAGCGTGCCATACTGATTTTTAGTCTGCTGATATCAATCCAACTTTATATATATGCACAGGAGCAAACACTGGAACTTTCAAATGTAGTAGTTACAGCAGGTTTGCAGGAACAACAACTAAAAGAATCGGGAAGAAATATAATCACCATGAGGGCTTCACAACTAAAACAACTGCCCGCTCACTCTATAGATGAGTTGCTGCGATATTTACCCGGAGTGGAAGTACAGCAAAGAGGCCCGCAAGGTTCGCAAAGCGATATTGTGCTTCGAGGCGGCACTTTTCAACAAGTGCTGGTCATAATAGATGGCATCAAACTAAACGACCCGCTCACCGGGCATTTCAATAGTTACATTCCTATCAATACTGATGAAATTGAAAGAATAGAAATATTGAAAGGCGCCGCATCAGCCATTTATGGCTCCGAAGCAGTAGGCGGTGTTATCAACATCATCACTAAAACATTTTATCTTAAAAACATTGTTTCGAAAAATAATGCTTCCTTAAAAATAAGGGCAGGTGAGCATGGCCTGCTCAATGGAGAACTGTATGGAAGCTTGAAAAAGAAAAATACGGTACTATCAGCAGGAGTGCAAACTCATAATTCAAGCGGAAATCAACTGCGGGGAACAAAAGGTTATTTTCATCTTACCAATGGTAATGTAGCCTTTTCGCAAAAACTAAAAAATGATTGGACGATCCGTTTTCGTACGGCTGTTGATTTCAGAAAGTTTAATGCACAAAACTTTTACACCACTTTTGTTAGCGATACTGCCGATGAAAAAGTAAGTTCCTGGTGGAATCATTTATCCATTCAAAAAAAATATCAGAAAGGACAATTACAAATGGATGCCGGATATAAAAAACTAAAAGACCAATATCGCTACAACCCCATATCCAAACCCAATATCAATCATACAAATCTTTTTACGGCTCAGGCATATTATACTTCCACCGCCGGCAAAAAAAACGGATATACCGGCGGCATACAATGGCAGCGAAAAGAAATAAAATCAAATGACAGGGGCAATCATGCTTTATGGCATGGCGCCGGCTTTTTGATTTTAAAACACAACCCGGCAAAAGCATTTTACATAAATGAAAGTTTGCGACTCGACTGGGATGAAAATTATGGTTGGATAGCTGTACCTCAATTCAATTTATCATGGACTCCTGCAAAGTTTACTTACCGTTTTTCTGCAGGCCGCTCCTTTCGCGATGCAGATTTTACCGAACGATACAATAATTACAATAAAGCATTAGTAACCGGTGGCAGCATTGGCAATCCTGCATTGGCTGCCGAATCATCGTGGAATATAGAAGCCGGAGCCGATTTTTTTGCGGCTCATGCCTTCAGAATCAGCAGCACTTTCTTTACCCGCTGGCACAAAAACCTGATAGACTGGACACCCACTCCCTATGCCGAAATGCCAAGAAAAATAAACCTGATCCCAACCGGTAATTATGCACTTGCAAAAAATATTAAATCCATCAATACAACCGGATTTGAGGTTGATTTGATTTACAGCAGAAAAATTAATACTGATAAAAACATCTTTTTCACCTTGGGCTATTCACGCATTCAATCAAAAAGTGACGAAGTGGTTCCTTCATTCTATATTTCATCTCATGCAAAACAGTTATTCAATTTTTCATTTGCTTACGGATATCGTCGTTTCAATTTTTCATTAAACGGATTGTATAAACAAAGAAAAAGCAGTAAAGCAGCAGCGATTCAGGCAAATATTACTTCATCGTATTTTATTTGCAATTCAAAAATCAGCTATATGTTAATCGATAAAAAGGGAAAATTATTTTTTCAGGCCGATAATCTGTTTAATAAAACTTACAGCGACCTTTTGGGTGCTGCTATGCCGGGCCGATGGTTATCCGGCGGAATTGAGATAAATTTGTAAATAGAAAAAATTGATTATGGAATTTTTAAAAACATTGGGAATACAGGAACATAACAGTGGCGTAAGTACAGGGTTAACTTGGTTAACTTCAAGTGGAGAAAAAATAAAATCCTATTCGCCGGTTGATGGCAAAAAAATAGGAACGGTAACAGCTGCCGATAAAGAAAGCTATGAAAAAGTAATGCAGCAGGCGGAAGCTGCATTTAAACACTGGCGCATGGTGCCTGCACCCAAGCGGGGCGAGCTGGTGCGACAAGTAGGTGAAGCATTAAGACAGTACAAAGAACCGCTGGGTAAATTAGTTTCTTATGAAATGGGAAAAAGTTTGCAGGAAGGAATGGGTGAAGTACAGGAGATGATCGATATCTGTGATTTTGCAGTTGGACTTTCACGGCAGTTGCATGGTTTTACGATGCACAGTGAAAGACCGGGCCATAGAATGTATGAGCAATATCATCCGCTGGGCATAGTAGGAATTATTTCAGCTTTTAATTTTCCTGTAGCTGTATGGAGCTGGAATAGTATGCTGGCCTGGGTATGTGGCAATGTATGTGTGTGGAAGCCTTCCGAAAAAACACCACTGTGCGCAGTTGCCTGTCAAAATATTATTGCCGAAGTTTTTAAAAAGAATAATATACCCGAAGGCGTTTGCAATCTGATAATAGGTGGCAGAAATGTAGGCGAATGGATGTCGGCCGACAATCGCATTCCATTGGTATCGGCAACCGGCTCTACCCGAATGGGAAAAGCAGTAGGTGCCGTAGTTGCAGCAAGATTAGGGCGTTCGCTTTTAGAACTGGGTGGCAACAATGCCATCATCATTTCTAAAGATGCTGATTTGGATATTGCTATTCTAGGTTCATTATTTGGAGCTGTAGGCACTGCAGGACAAAGATGCACTACCACTCGCCGCCTCATCATACATGAAGATGTTTATGAAACTGTAAAACAAAAATTAATATCTGCATACAAGCAATTAAAAATTGGAAACCCATTGGATGCCCAAAACCATGTAGGGCCTTTGATTGATACTGATGCTGTGCAGCTATATCAAGATGCCATTGAAAAATGCAAAGCTGAAGGTGGAAATTTTGTAGTGGAAGGTGGCGTTTTAAGCGGTGGAGGTTTTGAAAGCGGTTGCTATGTACGACCCTGTATTGCCGAAGCAAAACCCGGTTACAAAATTGTGCAACATGAAACCTTTGCTCCTATTCTGTATTTACTTTCATACAAAACAATTGGAGAAGCCATCGCCATTCAAAATGAAGTGCCGCAGGGATTGTCATCTGCTATCATGACATTAAATATGCGTGAAGCAGAAACTTTTTTATCTCATATTGGAAGCGATTGTGGCATTGCCAATGTAAATATTGGTACCAGTGGCGCCGAAATAGGTGGTGCTTTTGGAGGTGAAAAAGAAACAGGAGGTGGCAGAGAAAGCGGAAGTGATGCCTGGAAAGCCTATATGCGACGGCAAACCAACACCATTAATTACAGTACCTCATTGCCATTGGCGCAGGGAATAAAATTTGACATTTAATAAAGAAAACATAAGCAACCCCCTTTTTTCAAAAAGCGTCAACAAAATCCTAAAAGAACGATTGCATGCTTTGTTATTTAGGAAAAATCTATGAGCGGTAATCATTACTTTTACAAATAGACCAAACTTTACAAACAAATATTAACACCATGGAAATTTTCAAGAAACGCTCCCTGTTATTGATTGCAACTGGAATTTTAGCCTTATCCGCAACTGCACAACAAACACCCAAAGGATGGCACATGATGGACAAAGCCGCTTCGGGTTATTATGGAATCAGTATGGACAAGGCATATCAATTTGTAAAATCAAAAAAACTGAAAAGCACACCGGTAATTGTAGCGGTGATTGATTCAGGAATTGATACTACGCATGAAGACCTGCGCCCGGTGCTGTGGGTAAATCCAAAAGAAATACCCGGCAATGGTATTGATGATGATAAAAACGGATATGTAGATGATGTGCATGGCTGGAATTTTTTGGGAAATGCCAATGGCAAAAATGTAGAGCAGGACTCTTATGAAGCCGCTCGTGTATATCACAACCTCAAAAGCAAATGGGAAAACGTTGATCCCAAAGTAGTAAAGCTGACACCGGAAGCAAACTATGAATTTGAAATGTGGAGAAGATCAAAAGATGAAGTAGCCGGAAGCGAAGAAAAAACAAGTGCATTAGAATTAATGTTTTTACAAAGAGCTTATGATAACTGTGTAAAAAGCGACAGCGTTTTGCGTAAGGCAATGGGCAAAGACACCTATACAGGAAAAGAATTAGGTGCTTATGAACCTACTGAAGCAGATGCAAAAAAAGCGAAAAACAATTTGTACGGATTAATGTCGGGCAATAATGCGCTTGATGATACCAACAAAAATTTCTTAGAAGGTTTTGGTGAATATGTAGATAGCGAAAAGAAAAAAGCAGAAGCCGGTGAGCAGGCACCCGAAAACTACAGAGCAGATGTAGTAAAAGATAATTATGCCGATTTTAATGATCGTTTTTATGGCAACGGTAATGTATTTGTGAGCAACAAATCTGCCCTGCATGGCACACACGTTTCTGGAATTATTGGTGCAGCCAGAGGCAATGGAAAAGGAATGGATGGCGTAGCCGATAATGTAAAAATTATGATGATACGTGCCGTGCCCGATGGTGATGAGCATGATAAAGACATTGCATTGGCCATTCGCTATGCGGTGGACAATGGAGCAAGAGTTGTAAATATGAGTTTTGGTAAAGGCTACTCACCCGAGAAAAAATGGGTAGATGATGCAGTGAAGTATGCCGAAAGTAAAGGCGTATTGCTGGTACATGCAGCGGGAAATGATGGTAAGAATTTAGATACTTCTTACAACTATCCTACTCCTAATCTTTTGGATGGCACCGTTGCCAAAAACTGGATTACGGTAGGTGCCAGTGGTCCTAAAAACTCAGGTGGAGAAGATCTGGCAGCCAGTTTTTCTAACTATGGTAAAAAGGAAGTCGATGTATTTTCTCCGGGCGTAAAGATATATGCAACAGTACCCGGTGGTAATCAATATCAAAATTTGCAGGGAACCAGTATGGCTTCACCTGTAGTAGCAGGTATCGCCGCATTTATTATGGAATATTATCCTGCATTAAGTGCACAGCAGGTAAAATCGGTAATAGAAAAGTCAACCGTAAAGTATAATGAGAAAGTAAAAAGTCCGGGAACCGGTGAAGATGTAAACTTCTCTGACCTTAGTGCAACCGGAGGTGAAGTAAATGCTTACGAAGCCATCAAACTGGCATCCACCATAAAAGGTGAAAAAACAGTAGCGCCTGTAAAAGCTACAAAATCGAAAGTAAGATCAAAGAGGAAAGGATAATAAATAATGATATAGATTTTATAATTGAAAACCGCCTGTTGAGGGCGGTTTTTTTGTTGGTGTGGGCAGACTTATACTTTTTCATAATGAATATTCAACAAAAAAAATAATATCCTGCAAGGTAGCTGATGCTGAAAATTGGAGTAGTTATTAACGTAGCTTTCAATAAGTTCAAAAAACATATATAAAAATTCATATTTTTAAGCGACAAAAAACAATGCGATACCCCATTTCCTGAAAATATTGAAATCTTACATTGTATAGAAAAACAGTTGCATGAAGTCGATTGCTTTCATTGATTCAGAAATAGAGCCGAGTACAAGAAAAATACTTGATATAGGTAGCATCAAAAATGATGGGAATACCTTTCATAATACTTCTTTAGACAAATTCATTGTATTTCTAAATGGAGTAAAATTTATTTGTGGACATAATATTTTTAATCATGATATTAAGTTCCTTGGTAAAGCTTTAAATGACGCCGACATAGATTCAACGAAAATCATTGATACATTATTTCTTTCGCCCCTTTTATTTCCTACGAAGCCATACCATGCCTTAGTAAAAGATGATAAGCTGCAAACCGAAGACACTAATAATCCACTTAACGACGCAATTAAAGCCAATGATTTATTTTACGATGAAGTGGCTGCATTTACAAAATTAGAGGAGCAATTAAAAAAAATCTTTTTTACTCTTTTAAAAGATAAAAAAGAGTTTCAGGCTTTCTTTCGGTTTATATCATACTCCTGTACAGAGTCAGAGGTAGCAACAATTATACAGCATAAATTTAACGGAAAAATTTGTTCAAATGCTGTTCTGCAAGGAATCATTTTAGCGCATCCTATTGAATTAGCATATTGTTTATCGCTAATCAATTCCTTTATCACCAATAAAAAAATTAAATCAATCACTCCTCCCTGGGTGTTGAAAAATTATCCTGAAGTTGAACGAATAATGTTTCTTTTACGAAACAAACCCTGTATAAATGGCTGTGAATATTGCAAAAAAACTTTAGACATACACAAAGGATTGAAAAGGTTTTTCGGCTTTGATGCATTTAGAACTTATGAAGGAGAAGCACTTCAAGAGAAAGCCGTAAAGGCTGCCGTAGATCAAAAGTCAATTCTTGCAGTATTTCCTACCGGTGGTGGAAAGTCAATCACCTTTCAAATTCCTGCATTGATGAGTGGAGAAAGTACAAATGGTTTAACTGTTATTATTTCTCCTTTACAATCATTGATGAAAGATCAGGTTGACAATCTTGAAAGGTTAGGTATTACTGATGCAGTAACCATAAACGGCTTACTTGACCCAATTGAAAGAGCTAAATCTTTTGAACGAGTTGAGGAAGGTGCTGCCTCAATATTATACATTTCGCCGGAAAGTTTACGTTCTAAAACTATAGAACGATTGCTTTCAGGGAGAAATATTATTCGTTTTGTCATTGATGAGGCACATTGCTTTTCTTCCTGGGGGCATGATTTCAGAGTTGATTATCTCTATATTGGCGATTTCATCAAACAACTTCAGGTAAAGAAAAATCTAGTTGATAGTATTCCTGTTTCTTGTTTTACTGCTACTGCAAAACAAAAAGTAATTGAGGATATTCGTGAATACTTCCGTCAGAAACTATCTCTTGAACTTGAACTGTTTACAACCCATACTACAAGAACTAATCTACTATACAGCGTTTATGAAAAGGGAAATGAAGAAGATAAATATCAGACCATAAGAGTTTTGATAGAAGAGAAGAATTGTCCAACCATTATTTATGTTTCCAGAACCAGAAAAGCATATTTGTTATCAGAAAGATTAAGTGAGGATGGCTTTAACGCAAAACCATATCACGGAAAAATGGATTTGAAAGAAAAAAAGGCAAATCAAGATGCTTTCATTTCTGGTGAAACTTCAATCATCGTCGCAACTTCCGCTTTTGGGATGGGTATAGACAAAAAAGATGTCGGAATGGTGATTCACTATGATATTTCTGATTCACTTGAAAATTATATACAGGAAGCTGGTAGAGCAGGAAGAGATATAGAACTTGTTCCGCAAGCAGATTGTTACATTTTATTTAATGAGGAAGATCTCAGTAAGCATTTTATCCTGCTTAATCAAACAAAGCTTTCAATCAAGGAAATCCAACAAATTTGGAAAGCCATTAAGGAGATTACAAAATTTCGTTCAACAGTTTCAAACTCTGCGCTTGAAATAGCAAGAAAAGCTGGCTGGGATGACAATGTTGCCGAAATTGAAACAAGAGTCAAAACTGCAATCGCAGCATTAGAAGACGCAGGATACCTGAAAAGAGGCCAAAATATGCCAAGAATCTTTGCGAACAGCATTCTCGCAAAGAATGCACAAGATGCAATAGATAAAATAAATATATCAAAAAGGTTTGAAGAGAAGCTAAAGGAGAAAACAATTCGTATTATTAAAAAGCTTTTTTCAAATAAGAGCAGAAAACTTGCAACAGACGAAACAGCAGAAGGCCGGGTAGATTACATAAGCGATCATTTAGGAATAGTAAAAGAGGAAGTTATAAATATCATCAATTTGCTACGAGAAGAAAAGATTTTGGCTGATACAAAAGATTTAACTGCATTTATTAAAAAAGGAGAAAACATAAACCGTTCACTTAGTATAGTCGAATCATTTTGCAAGATTGAAATTTTCTTGTTCACAGCTGTTGAAGAAAATGAAAAAACATTTCACATCAAAGAATTAAATGAAGAAGCGGAACAAAATGGATGCAATGATGTAACTCCAATTAAAATTAATATACTGCTGAATTTCTGGGCAATCAAAAATTGGATCAAAAAACAAAACCAGGAATTTTCAAAAAATCATGTTGTTGTGCTGTGTCAACAACACAAAGAAATACTTGAGGAGAAACTTAACAAACGACATGAGTTGGCAAAGTTCGTTGTTGAGTATTTATATGAAAAAATCAGTTCAGATGAAATAGTATCAGGCAATGAAGAAGTCTTGATTGAATTCTCTGTACATGAATTGAAATATGAGTTTGAGAAAAAACCAAAATTATTTGAAATAAAAATTAATCTTGATGACATTGAAGATACACTTTTCTTTCTTTCAAGGATTGATGCTATAAAAATTGAGGGTGGTTTTCTAGTTGTTTACAATAGCCTTACCATTGAAAGGGTTGAACTTGATAATTATAAAAAATATACAAAGGAAGATTATCGAAAGCTTAATCATTTTTATGAAAATAAGGTTCAACAAATACATATTGTTGGAGAGTATGCTAAAAAAATGTTGAGCAACTATAAAGAAGCCTTACAATTTGTTGAGGATTACTTTCAGTTAAATTATTCATCATTTCTTAAAAGATATTTTCCAGGTAGCAAACTTGATAATCTTAAGCTTAAAATGACTCCAGGAAAGTTTAAACAACTTTTTGGCGAGCTGTCAACTTCACAATTAAATATCATAAAGGACAATGAAACCAAATATATAGTCGTTGCAGCCGGCCCGGGAAGCGGTAAGACGAGGGTTTTGGTTCATAAACTTGCATCTTTACTGCTGATGGAAGATGTCAAGCATGAACAATTACTAATGTTAACTTTTTCAAGAGCTGCTGCAACGGAGTTCAAAAAACGTCTGCTTAAGCTCATTGGGAACGCTGCGAATTACATTGAGATTAAGACTTTTCATTCTTATTGCTTTGAT
This sequence comes from Bacteroidota bacterium, assembly GCA_022708055.1. Lineage (GTDB taxonomy): Bacteria > Bacteroidota > Bacteroidia > Chitinophagales > Chitinophagaceae > JJ008. The sequence continues at coordinate 6,669 of JAKIZK010000021.1, read as the reverse complement.
TTATTGGGCAAGGTGGGAAGTTTGAAAAAATCAGATGTGATATTGAAGGAGACTGTTGAGAAAATCAGAAACAAAGAAGTTGAACCAAACCGAATAACAAAAACCGTTTTAGTAATTGACGAAGCTCAGGATATGAATGAAGATGAATTCAATCTCATTCTTACATTGATGGAGCAAAACGAAGACATGAGAGTAATTGCCGTTGGCGATGATGATCAGAACATTTATGAATTCAGAGGATCCAGTTCAAAATATCTTGAACAGTTTATAAAAGTGAATAAGGCAACAAAGTATGAGCTGATAGAAAACTACAGAAGCAAAAACAATCTTGTTGAGTTCTCCAATCAATTTGTAAAAAATATTCAACAACGTCTGAAAGACACTCCTATTATCGCGATTCAAAATAACAATGGTCAAATAAAAATAGTTCAGTATAACAGCCAAAATCTAATTACTCCCCTTGCGAATGACATTATCACAACAGGACTTAAGGGAACTACATGCATACTAACAAAGACAAACGAAGAGGCATTGCAACTCACGGGTGTATTATTGGAGCATGATATGCAAGCCAAATTGATTCAAACAAATGATGCTTTCAGTTTGTACAACCTATCAGAAGTCAGATACTTTCTTAGTCAATTAAATTTAGTTGAAAATGTTTTTACTATTAGCGACGATGAATGGGAACACGCTAAGCGAGTTTTAAATAACCAGTTCAGAAATAGCACAAAGCTGGAAGTATGCAATAATATTATTAAAGATTTTGAAACAACTAATTCAAAAAAGAAATACAAATCTGATTTGGAAGTATTCATACGTGAATCTAGATTGGAAGATTTCTATAATGAAAATGGAGAAGTTATTTTCGTTTCTACCATCCACAAAGCAAAAGGAAAAGAATTTGATAATGTTTTTTTATTACTGGATAACTTCCATACAGAAACTAATGAAGCAAAACGACAACTATACGTTGCAATGACTAGAGCAAAGCAAAATCTGACTATACATACAAACACAACCCTATTTAACGAAATATCAGTCGAAAATTTAGAACGATTTGAAAACGACAAAAAATTTGGTCCTCCAAAAACATTAGTGATGCATTTAACTCACAAAGATATCTGGCTGGATTATTTCATAAGTCGTCAACATTTAATCTTAAAATATTTTTGTGGTGATGTGTTAAAATGGGATGGCAATGATTGTGTAAATTCCATAGGAAAACCCATATTAAAATTCTCTAAGCAGTTTCAAAATCAAATTGATTCTCTAAAACGCAGAAATTTTACAATAAAAGATGCCAGAGTGAATTTCGTTTTATATTGGAAAAAAGAAGATTCAGAACAAGAAATAAAGATTATTTTGCCGGAACTCATTTTTGAAAGAATAATTGAAGATTAATTTCAGTTATTAAGCAAATAAGCTATTCATTTACCTGTTTACCCTCACTCCACCACCTCTCCCTCCAAATCATAATCATAAGCCTTTGTTATTTTAACATTTACAAACTCACCAATGGGAAGTTTTTGAGTTGCATGAATTACAACTTCATTATCCACTTCTACAGAGTCAAACTCGGTGCGGCCCAGGTAGCGGCCGGCTTCTTTCTTGTCTATGATGGTCTTAAATGTTTTTCCAATTTTTTGCTGGTTCAACTCATAAGAAATTTCCTGCTGTACTTCCATTATCTCCTGCGCCCTTCTTTCTTTATCGGCAGCCGGCACATCATCGGCAAGTCCGTAGGCCGATGTACCTTCTTCATGTGAATAAGTAAAAATGCCTACCCTGTCTAATCTTTGCTTTTGTAAAAATGCTTTTAGCTCTGCTACATCATCCTCCGTTTCGCCGGGGAAACCGGCTATTAAAGTTGTTCGCAGACAAATGCCCGGTACCTTTTCCCTTACGGCCACAATCAGTTCTTCCATTTCTTCACGGGTTATCTGCCGCTTCATGGCTTTCAGCATATTGTTGGCGGCGTGTTGCAAAGGCATATCCAAATAGTTGCAAATATTTTCCCGCTCACGCATTACATCCAGTATCTCCAATGGAAATTTTGATGGATATGCATAGTGCAGTCGTATCCATTCAAGCCCTTTTACATCTGCCAGCCGATTGAGCAAATCGGCAAGTGCTCTTTTTTTGTATATGTCCAGTCCATAATAAGTAAGCTCTTGTGCTATCAGCATTACTTCCTTCACTCCTTTTTTTACCAGTCCTGCTGCTTCTGCTACTAATTGTTCTATCGACTTGCTTACATGCTGACCACGCATCAGCGGAATGGCACAAAATGAACAGGTTCGATTGCAACCTTCCGAAATTTTCATATAAGCATAATGCTGTGGTGTTGCCAGCATCCGCTCGCCTATCAACTCCGATTTATAATCGGCCTCTAATTGATTTAGTAGCAATGGCAGCTCCATAGTTCCAAAAAAAGCATCCACTTCCGGTATCTCGGCTTCCAAATTATTTTTGTAGCGTTCACTCAGGCATCCGGTTACATATACTTTATCTAATTTTCCCCTGCGCTTGAGTTCTACCTGATTAAGAATGGTATTGATGCTTTCTTCTTTTGCTTTGTCAATAAATCCGCAGGTATTTACTACAACAATGTTGTGATCATGTTTTTTGTTTTCATGCACCACATCTATATCATTGGCCATTAGCTGCCCGCTCAGCACTTCGCTGTCCACCATGTTTTTACTGCAGCCCAGAGTGATGATGTTGACTTTATCTTTATGAAGTTTTTTTGTTTTCACGAGGCATCTTTCTTTTCAAGGTTAAAGAGACTGTCCACAAATTCGTGGCGGTCAAATACCAACAGATCTTCCATTTTTTCGCCTACTCCTATAAATTTTACCGGTATCTGAAATTGATTGGCAATAGCCAGCACGACTCCGCCTTTTGCAGTGCCATCCAGTTTGGTAATGGCCATAGCCGTAACATCTGTTGTGGCTGTAAAATGCTTTGCTTGTTCCAACGCATTTTGTCCGGTGCTACCATCCAGTACCAGCAATACCTCATGTGGCGCATCAGGTATTGATTTTTGTATGACTCTTTTTATTTTGCTAAGCTCATCCATCAGATGGGCTTTGTTGTGCAAGCGGCCCGCTGTATCAATGAGTACAACTTCACTTTGCTGCGCCAGGGCACTTTGAACCGTGTCAAATGCTACGGCTGCCGGGTCGCTGCCCATTGCCTGTTTTACAATGGGTACGCCTACTCTTTCGCTCCAGATGGTGAGCTGATCTACTGCAGCAGCCCTAAAAGTATCGGCAGCACCCAGCAATACTTTTTTCCCGGCCTTTTTAAAATTATAAGCCAACTTGCCGATGGTGGTCGTTTTTCCTACACCGTTTACACCTACTACCAGTATTACATAAGGTTTGGCCGGCAGTTCGGTATCAAAGGCATAACTATTTGATTCTGGTGCATTCACCAGTAATGTTTCAATTTCTTCCTGCAACATTTTATTGAGCTCAGATGAACTCATATACTTGTCCTTTGCCACCCGTTTTTCAATGCGGTCAATAATTTTTACAGTGGTTTCTATACCTACATCGGCACTTACGAGGGCTTCTTCCAGGTTGTCCAGCACTTCTTCATCTACCGTGCTTTTGCCGCTGATAGCTCTATTTATTTTTGCAAAAAAACCTTCTTTGGTTTTTTTCAGTCCCTCGTCCAGACTTTCCTTTTCTTTTTTCCCAAACAGTTTATTAAAAAAACCCATGCTTTAAGAAATTTAATTTAAAAAGAAAAAGCCGCCCTTGCAGGAGCAGCTTAAAAATAGGGAATACTCCCCCAATTGGGAGCAAATGATTTATTTGCTGGAAAGATAATCTTTCACTTTATCCTTGTGTACAATACCTTCTTTAAAAGAATAAGCACCTGTTTTAGGGTTTCTTTCGGCACGAATGACTTTTGTCCAGTTCTTTGCTTCAGCAGAAGCTTTTAAGTCTTTTACCTTAGCGTTTTTTGATGCTGCTTTTGCCATGACTGATTAGTTTATTAAATTACTTAATTTCTTTGTGTACAGTTACTTTCTTCAGAATGGGATTGAACTTTTTAAGCTCTAATCTTTCCGGATTGTTCTTCTTGTTTTTTACCGTAATGTAACGGCTTGTGCCGGGCTGACCACTTGTTTTGTGTTCAGTGCATTCCAGAATTACCTGTACCCGGTTTCCTTTCTTTGCCATAAATGGTTTATTTAAATGTGTTGACCTTTAGCTCTTAATTCCTTTACAACAGTGTAAAGACCTTTCTTATTGATCGTGCGGATAGCATCGGTTGATAATTTCAATGTAACCCACTTATCTTCTTCGGCCAGATAAAATTTCTTTTTCTGCAAATTGGGCAGAAAACGACGTTTGGTCTTGATGTTAGAATGAGAAACTGTGTTTCCACCCATTGGCGTTTTACCTGTAACCTGACATACTCTAGCCATGATGTTAATAAAATTTTGGACGGCAAAGGTAGGGGTTTATTTTAGAAATTCGGGCACTATTTTATATTTTTTTCAACATCAACTGTATAATAAAACCTGAAAAAACAGCCTGATTATCAGGTTTCCCTATTTCGGCTGTCATCCTTTGCTGAATCCTTGTTTTACAGTAGCTTCGCAACCCAAATTAACCCCCAAAAAACAAAAATACTATGGCATACGATATCGTAGTTCTGGGCAGTGGCCCGGGTGGATATGTGGCAGCAATTCGTGCAGCCCAACTTGGTTTTAAAACAGCAGTAATAGAAAAGGAAAGCCTAGGCGGTATTTGTCTAAATTGGGGTTGCATTCCTACCAAAGCCCTTTTAAAAAGTGCTCAGGTAAACGAATATATCAAACATGCAAAAGATTTTGGAATTGAAGCCAGTGGTACGCCACAGTTTGAAGCCATCATCAAGCGCAGCCGCGGAGTAGCCGATAAAATGAGTAAGGGTGTGCAGTTTTTGATGAAGAAAAATAAGATTGATGTCATTATGGGTTTTGGCAAACTGATTGCCAAAGGTAAAATTGAAGTAAGCGATAAAGATGGTAAGACACAAGTGGTAGAAGCCAAGCACACTATCATAGCTACGGGTGGTCGCAGTCGCGAATTACCAACGATGAAAATTGACGGTAAAAAAATTATTGGGTATAGAGAAGCAATGGTACTTCCACAGTTGCCAAAATCAATGATTGTGGTAGGCAGTGGTGCAATTGGCGTTGAGTTCGCATATTTCTACAACAGCATGGGCACCAAAGTTACCATCGTTGAATTTATGCCACGCATTGTGCCTGTAGAGGATGAAGATATTTCCAAAGAACTGGAAAAGCAATACAAAAAAAATGGTGTTACTATATTAACCAATAGCGAAGTAACTAACGTAGATACCAAAGGTGCAGGTGTAAAAGCAACTGTAAAATCGGCAAATGGTGAAACAGTTCTGGAGGCAGACATTTTATTGAGTGCTGTGGGTGTAGCTGCCAATATTGAAGGCATTGGACTTGAAGCGTTGGGTGTAAAAACAGAAAAAGGAAGAATTAAGGTTGATAAATACGGCCAAACCAATGTACCCGGAATTTATGCTATTGGTGATTGCTCACCCGGCCAGGCATTGGCACACGTAGCCAGCAAAGAAGGAATCGTGTGTGTAGAAGCCATCGCATATAACGAACACAAATATCATCACCAACCGGAAGCAATTGATTATAACAATATTCCGGGTTGTACATATTGTGTACCCGAAATTGCCTCAGTTGGCTATACTGAAAAAGCCGCTAAAGATGCGGGCTATGAAATAAAAGTGGGCAAGTTTCCGCTAAGTGCAAGTGGCAAAGCATCGGCTGCCGGGCATACCGAAGGTTTTATTAAAGTAATTTTTGACGCCAAATATGGCGAATGGCTGGGCACACACATGATTGGCTACAACGTAACTGAGATGATATCGGAAACGGTAACCGCCCGGAAATTAGAAACTACATATCACGAAGTACTGAACGCTATTCACCCACATCCCACCATCAGCGAAAGTGTGAAAGATGCAATTGAAGTGGCTTATGGCGAAGCAATACATTTATAATTCAATATTAAAAAGCGATTTTTAATAAACGGAAGCTTGTGGCAACAGAAGCTGCCGTTTTGTTTTGTTAGCGGTGCAAAAAAATTAGCATTGCTTTTTCTGTTTTCTTCTTAATTTTAGGAATTAAATTTTTATACTATGGCACTATTTAAATCAAGCAATCCCGCTTTACAAGAAAAAGCTTTCAAGGATACAGTACTGGAAGGTTTAAGCACCGGGCAGGAGATGACGATGAACGGTACGATGAACAAATTAGGCATTTTATTTCTGCTGATGCTAGGTTCTACATTATTTTCCTGGAATCAAGTGTATCAAGGCAGCGACCCAATGCCCATGATGATGATTGGTGTTTTTGGAGGCTTAGCCCTTGCATTAGTTTTGATGTTTAAAAAAGGATGGGGCGCTTATGTAGCACCTGCTTATGCTATACTGGAAGGATTATTTGTAGGCTCCATTTCAGCTATCTACAATATTCAACTTAAGGGGCTGCCCATGCAGGCTGTAGCACTCACTTTATTAGTGGTGTTAGTAATGTTTTTAATTTATCGTTATAAGATTATTCGGGTTACCGGTAAGCTGAGAACGATTGTTACAATAGCCACGATTGCCATT
>JAKIZK010000020.1:24626-30695 GCA_022708055.1 Bacteroidota bacterium | reverse complement strand
GCTGTGTCGGGGATGATGATGTCGCCTGCTGTTTTTTCTTCGGCGGGAGCAGCTTTTACAATTACCCTGTCGTGCAGTGGGGTAACGCTTACTTTTTTAGCCATAGTTGTATTGATTTATTGTTTAATTTAATAGAAACCCGGAAAACCGGGCGGCGAAGGTACAGGAAATACTGTGCCGCAATGTTGGGTTATTGCCAAATTTTCACATTACCGAAAAACTTGTCAGGTTTCAAAAACAAAAAGCCGGATAGTTATAGACAAAGTTTCAGAAAACAATGCAGTACATATATTTATTCCTTTGATAGTTAGCTGTATCTTCGCCCCCTTCCGAAGGGGTTCTTCGGACAAAAAAAGCTCTTACGCAATGATCAGCAGAAGAAATATCAGGGTGAAAGTAATGCAGACGATTTATACCGTGAATACCCTGGAAGGCAATACAACCGATCCTCAAAAATTATTGGAACAACACTTTCATCAAACCCGTGCATTGCTGGTTTACCTGATTTATTTTTTAAGTGAAACAGCTCGCTACGCCGAAAAAGATGCGCATCAGCGGGCTTCAAAACATTTACCCTCGGCCGACGACCTGAATGTGAATACCAAAATTGCCGGCAATGAAGTATTGTTGAAAATTTATGAAGACGCTTTACTACAAGAGCAGTTTAAAAAACTGAAACCGGAACTGAGTACGGATAAAGAGCTTATCAGAAAAATTTATCTGACCCTGACAGAAACACCGGAGTATAAAACATATATCAACACTACAGGAAGAGACAAAGCCGGTGAAAGAAAAATACTGGAATTCATATTAAATGATTTGATACTATCAAATGAAACAGCAGTTGCACATTTTGAAGATAATTTTTCTAACTGGGATGATGATGGCGAAATGGTAGTACTACTACTGGCAGCCTATATTCAAAAACCGGGTTCCTTTTCCTTTACCCAGCTTTTGGGAGCCGATAAAGAAATGTTTGCAAAGACATTATTGAAAACCGTTTTGGAGAAAAATGAATATCTGCAATCCGTCATCATACCAAAATTAAAAAACTGGGATCCGGAAAGGATTGCCCAACTGGATATGATAATGATGAAAATGGGTGTAGCCGAGTTTCTTTATTTTGAAACCATTCCGCCCAAGGTTACCATTAATGAATATATCGACCTGGCCAAAGATTACAGCACACCACAAAGCGGTCATTTTGTAAATGGTATATTAGATAATATTAATAAAGAGCTGGTACAACAGGGTAAAATGAATAAAACAGAGTATAAAAAACGAAACTGATGTTAACATAACAGCAATCTTTAAATGCTTTCATCATTTCGCTTAAATTTGCGCACAAATTTTATTGGACCATGAAAAAAATTCTTCTTTTAACTGCTGTTGTTTTTTCTTTTGCAGCCTGTAAGTCGAAAGATAAAAATGGCTCCGGTTCCATTGCCGAATCCACCACTTCTAAAACTGATGCAAATGGCCAACCCATTGCCGATGATCCGGCTACGCTGACAACCATTCAATGGATTGATTCCATCAACACCAATCTGGGAACCCTGGTAAAAGATCAGTCAATTGAAGTATCGTTTCGCTTTAAAAATTCCGGCGATAAAAATCTGATTATTAAAGATGTTTCTGCATCCTGCGGCTGTACCATTCCCGAAAAACCACAAAAACCCTTTGCCCCGGGCGAAGAAGGTGTGATCAGAGCTAAGTTTAACGGAAGCGGCAGCGGTCATATTTCAAAACACATTTTTGTAAAAGCCAATACCAAGCCACAAACTGACTACACCCTCACATTTGAAGGTGACATGAAAGAATAATTTTTCGTTTTTAATTTTAAACCAAGTATAATGAAATCAATTTTAAAACGTGTTTCTCTTTTTGTAATTACCACTTTAGTATTTGTATCGTGTATGCCACCACAGGGAGGAGATCAGGCAAAAGGTGGCAACTCATCCAACATCATGTCGCTGATTTTTCTGCCTCTGATGATTTTGGTGTTCTGGCTGTTTTTCATTCGCCCGCAATCAAAAAGAGCAAAAAATCAAAAAAAGTTTATTGAGGAAATAGGCAAAGGAGATAAAATAGTAACCATTGCCGGCATACATGGCACCATCAACAAAGTAAACGAAGATGGTACACTGCAAATAGAAGTAAGCCCCGGCAGCTATCTTAAAATAGAAAAAAGCGCCATCAGTATGGATTGGACAGCAGCACTGAATAAACCTGCTGCAACAACTGCCATAAAATAATTTTTCAAATCTTTATTCATAAACCCGGAGGACAACTTCCGGGTTTTGTTTTATCTTGGGCTTAAGATTGAGTTTTATCTCTCCAAAAATCAATATGCTGAAAATCGGACTTACAGGAGGCATTGGCAGTGGCAAATCAACCGTGGCAAAAATTTTTGAAACACTGGGCATACCTGTTTATTATGCCGATGATGCTGCCAAAGAACTGATGAATACGGATGCTGAATTAAAAAAACAAATCATCAAAAATTTTGGAACAGCAGCTTATACCAACCATAAACTGAACCGCTCTTATCTTGCTTCAATCGTATTTGCAGATAAACAAAAATTAGAAATTTTAAATTCAATTACACATCCCGCCACCATTCGTGCTGCCAATGAATGGATAGCCGAACAAAAAGGGCCTTACATCATTAAAGAAGCGGCATTACTTTTTGAAAGTGATGCTCATAAGCATCTTGATGCCATTATTGGCGTATCATCGCCGTTAGCATTACGCATCAAACGAGTGATGCAAAGAGATAACCTAACTGAAGCAGATGTGCAAAAAAGAATAAACCGGCAAATGGATGAAGCTGAAAAGATGCGTCGCTGTGATTATATAATCCATAACGATGAATCAACTTTACTCATACCTCAGGTATTAGCGCTTGATAAAAAATTGAGAACAATGGCAACGGCTGCTATGTAAGCGCTGCGAGTGCGGTTTTAATACGCTTCCATCCTTCCTCAATATTTTTCATACTGTTGGCAAATGAAAAACGTACACAGGCCGGCTCGCCAAATGCATCGCCCATTACCGATGTTACATGCGCCTTGCTCAATAAATACAAACTAAGGCCGCTTGCATTTTCAATTTTTGTTTCTCCGTCTGATTTCCCGTAATAATAACTCACATCAGGAAAAACATAAAAAGCGCCATCCGGTGCACTACACGGCAGCCCGGGAATATCTTTCAACAACTCAAGCACCCGGCTTCTACGACGGGCAAATTCTTCTTTCATTTCCATGGAGGGGCGCAGGTCGGCAGTAAGTGCTGTTACCGCTGCTTTTTGTGTTATGGAATTGGCGCCGCTGGTAAACTGTCCCTGTACTTTTTCGCAAGCCTTGGCTACTGTGGCATTTGCAGCAATGTAACCCAGTCGCCAGCCCGTCATTGCAAAGCCTTTGCTCAACCCATTTACAATAATTACCCTTTCTTTCATTTCAGGAATTTGCGCTATGCTATAATGTCCGCCTTTGTAGTTGATATATTCATAAATCTCATCGGACAAAATAAAAATATCGGGATGTTTTTTAAAAACATCGGCCAGCTCCTGTAGCTCTTGTTTGCTATAAACAGTGCCACTTGGGTTGCAGGGAGATGAAAACATGAATAGTTTGGTATGTGGTGTAATGGCAGCTTCCAGCATAGCAGGCGTCATTTTAAAATCCCGGCTTAATGCAGTTTTAATTTCCACCACCTTCCCTTTTGCAATTTTTACGAGTTCGCTATAAGTAACCCAGTAAGGCGTAGGAATAATTACTTCATCGTCTTCATCTACAATGGCCAGAATAGCATTGGCCAGGCTTTGTTTGGCACCGGTAGATACCACAATATTTTCGGGTTTATAAACAAGCTGATTGTCTCTTTTCAATTTAGTACAAACGGCTTCTCTTAGATCTAAAAAACCGGCAACGGGTGGATAGTGTGTCCAGTTATCATGAATGGCTTGAATGGCAGCATCTTTAATATGTGCAGGTGTATCAAAATCGGGTTCGCCCAGGCTCATATCAATTACATCAAAGCCCTGTGAACGGAGTTCACGCCCCATTTTGGCCATTTTTAATGTTTCGGGCTCATTAAAACGATTAAGAAATGAAGATAACTGCATAGTAAAGGATTAAAAAGTAACAAAATCCTGAAAGCCGCAAACCTAAAACAAATAGGTCTAAATCAGGCGATAATAGCCTTTTTAAAAGTGCATTTGCTATTAATATGGCCAACATTAATTGCCTCAAAATCAAGCCCTGATTTCGTTGCGAAACCCCTATCTTTGCCGTCCTTAAAAATTTTATATTGCCCCCATACCGCATTGCCGTACCGGGGGCATTACCCAACAATGTAAACCGCTTATAGTATGCAACTCAAAGGACTGGTTCGTTTTTTTACAATCCTCCTGATTATCTATTCGCTTTATCAATTATCTTTTACATGGTTTGTTCGCAATCATGAAAGAAAACTGGAGGCTAAAGCCAGAAAAGAACTGAACGCTAAATTTCCCGAAGCTATTAAAATTAAGAATCTGGATCAGTTGCCTGATTCATTGAAGAAATTTTATGATGCACGTCTCCGTCATTTTGAAGACAGTACCAAAGACAAAACGCTTACCTATGGTATCAATGGTAAGATGAGCTATCAAAGAGCCAAGTCGGAAGAATTAAATCTGGGATTGGATCTTCAAGGTGGTATGAGCGTAACATTGGAAGTGGAAATGACGGGATTGCTAAAATCGCTGGCCAATAATTCCAAAGACCCCAATTTTCTAAAGGCATTGGTAAATGCTGATAATAGAAAAGCAAACAGTGATGCTGATTTTATCACTTTGTTTATAGAAGAGTATCGCAAACTGGAGCCCACTCGTCCTTTGGCAACTTTATTTGCCGCTGCAAGTGCCGGCAAAATTGATATTAAGTCAAGCGATGATGCTGTAAAAAAATATATACGCAGCCAGGCAAGCGAAGCTTTTGAAACTACATTTGATCGTTTAACCAAGCGTATTGACCAGTTTGGTGTAGCACAGCCCAATATTAATAAAAACCCTGAAAAGGAAATTATCAATATTGACCTGCCCGGTGTAAAAGATAAAGAAAGGGTGAGAGCCAATTTGCAAAGCACTGCCGATTTGGAGTTTTGGGAACTCTATACAGCCGGCGATGCCAATTATGCGGATGCATGGAATAAAACATTTGAAGCCTTTAATAAAAAATATGGCGGCGTAGTAGATTCTACTAAAAAAGCAGATTCAACTACAAGACCCGATTCATTAACGCCAAAGCAGCCAAACGATTCAGGTACGGCACAAAATCTGGATAACGATACTAATAATACTGTAACACAAACGCAAACAACAACTACCGGAGAAAAAGTAACGCTTGATAAATTTTTAGAGCCTTCCGGTTTTGCATCTTATGGTAAGTCAAAAAGAAGTAAAGATCTTTTTCCTGCTGCTGTAGGTACAGTAGCATTGAAAGATACGGCTCGTATGAACGCCATATTGAATGAATACAGAAGCTTCTTCCCCGGCGATGCAGTTTTTGCTTATGGCACACCTGAAAAATCAGTAACCGGAAAAGGTGGCGACAGGTTGGCACTTTATGCATTAAAAACAAAAGGTCTTTCGGCACCCAAATTAGATGGAGGAGTAATTACTGAAGCTTTTGGCCGTTACGATCAATACAACAAAGTAGAGATAGTAATGGAAATGAACAGAGCCGGTAAAGAGATGTGGGGAAAAATGACAACTGAAAATCTTGACAGACCGGTAGCAGTTGTTTTAGATGGCATTGTTCAAACAGCGCCAAATGTTAACGATGCCATTATGGATGGTACTTCCGTTATCAGTGGCAACTATACAATAGAACAGGCAAAAGATCTTGCCAAAATTTTAAAAATTGGTAAACTGCCTGCGCCAGCAAAAATTGTTCAGGAAACAGAAGTAGGGCCTACACTGGGACAAAAAGCCGTGAAAGGTGGTACAACAGCTTTTCTGATTTCATTTATTGTCATCTTCCTGTTGATGTTGTTGTACTACAACACCAGTGGCTGGGTTGC
>JAKIZK010000020.1:18699-24616 GCA_022708055.1 Bacteroidota bacterium | reverse complement strand
AATATTGCATTGATCTTAAACTTATTGTTTACGGTGGGTGTGTTATCCGGTTTGGGTGCATCGCTTACAGCTCCCGGTATCGCAGGTTTGGTACTTACCATTGGTATGGCGGTTGATACTAACGTAATTATTTATGAACGTATAAAAGAAGAGTTGACCAAGGGCAAAGGTTATATACCTGCCATCAATGAAGGTTACAAGCGTTCGCTGCCTCCGGTATTAGATGCACACGTTACTACTTTACTAACAGCCATTATCCTTTTCTACTTTGGATTGGGTCCTGTAAAAGGTTTTGCCACCACGCAAATACTGGGTATCCTCCTATCCTTATTCTGTGGTATATTAGTAAGCCGCTGGATTACCGAGTGGTTTACCAGTAAGAAAAAGCACCTGATTTATTTTACCGGAATTTCCAGAAGAATATTCAGGCACGCTAAATTCAAATTTATTGAATACAGAAAAGTAGCTTATGTGATTTCAGCCTTTGTTTTAGTAGGTGGTGTAGCTGCTTTATTTAACGGCTTTGATGAGGGTGTAGAATTCAAAGGAGGCCGCAGCTATCGTATCGCATTTGAAAAGCCGGTTGAAAATATTGATCAACTGAGAGATGATCTTCGTGATGCATTTGATGGAGAAAACCCTGTGGTAAAAACGGTGGGGGGCAATTCTACACTTGACATTACAACATCGTATCAAATCAACAACACCAGTAAGACAGCGGACTCTACTGTACAGCATACGTTGATGAATGGTTTGAAAAATTATCTGCCTCAGGGAATTACCTATGCAGATTTTAATTCAAAATACAAACAATCATCAGACAAGGTATTACCCACGATTTCCGATGACTTAAGAAAAGGTGCGGTAAAGGCAACCATCTTTGCTTTGATCGTTATCTTCCTTTATATCTTCATTCGTTTCCGCGACTGGCGATATTCTATGGGTACTATCTTCTCATTATTGCACGACGTATTTGTAACATTGATTGTATTCTCGTTTGCTAAGGCAATTGTGCCCTTCCCACTTGAGATTGATCAGCACTTTATTGCGGCGATATTGACCGTTATCGGTTTCTCTATGAATGATACGGTGATTGTATTTGACCGTATTCGTGAAGACAGAAGACTTTATCCGAATGCGCCGCTGGGCGAAACCATCAACCGTGCGATTAATGAGACATTGAGTCGTACCATTATGACATCGCTTACCGTATTCCTTACTATTTTGATTCTGTTTATTTTTGGTGGTGAGGTTACACGTGGTTTCTCATTTGCCATGTTGATTGGTGTAATCACCGGTTCTTATTCATCTATTTTTGTGGCAGCACCCATACTGGTTGACCTTGCCGGCAAAAAAGGATTGGGAGAAAAGAAATCAAAAGAGAAGAAGAGCTAAAGCCTATAATAACTTACAAATAAAAAAACCTCCGACAGGGAGGTTTTTTTATGCGCTCAAAAAAAAATCATACAGCAAAAGATGTACCGCAGCCACAAGTTGCACTTGCATTTGGATTTTTAAAAGTAAAACCACGGCTATTTAATCCATCCTGCCAGTCTATCTGCATTCCTAATAAATAAATTTCATGTGCCTTTTCCATTACGCAATCTACACCCGAAGCAATGAAATGAAAATCATTTTCCTTTGGTTGATCAAAGCCTAAGAGGTAGGTCATACCCGAACAGCCACCGCCCTTCACGCCTACTCGCAACTTTTGGGTTTTGTCGAACCCTTCTGCCTGCATCAATCTTTTAATTTCGGCGATGGCGCCTTCGGTAAAAGACACCGGTACTATCGATGTTGTTTCCATCATGCAAAAGTAAAACAAGTTTCCGGCAGCCCACAAATCCTCATTTTCGTAAAAAGGAAAATATACACGACTAAAACAAAATGGGCTTTCAAGTGGCTTTCAGGCTATTTTTGTAAATAAACAACCTAAAAACCAAATGCAAACCTCAACAATTAGTCTGATAGTGTCTGCTATGGCTGTTATTATCGCCGTCATCAGTCTGCTGCGTCGTCCACAGCAAAATATCATTCAGCCCGATAAAATAAACACTACACCACTTCGGCTTCAGGCTTATGAAAGGCTCGTACTGCTTACCGAAAGAATTGCTTTACCTAATCTAATTAGCCGGTTGAATCAGCCGGGAATCTCGGCCCTGGAAATGAAAATCATACTCACAGAAAATATCAAACATGAATTTGAATACAACAGCACACAACAATTGTATGTAAACCAAAGCGGGTGGGATGCGGTGAGTAATTTAAAAGAACAAAATATCATGCTCATAAACCGCGTAGCGGCTTCACTTCCCTTAAATGCTTCGGCCGCCGACCTGAATAAAAAAATTATGGAACTGGTATTGGCACAGCCCGACGGAGCTTTGCATGATCTTGTTTTGAAAGAACTAAACCATGAAGCCAAAAAGCTAATGTAATGAGTGAAGAAAAAAAATATACCGACAGCGGCATTGAAATCAATAAAGTTTATGATACACATGCTGCGTCTTATTCGCCTATGAACGAAAAGCCGGGCGAAGCACCTTTTACACGAGGCATACAACCCGATATGTACAGAGGCAAACTGTGGACGATGCGACAGTATGCCGGCTTCAGTACCGCTGAAGAAAGCAATAAACGGTATCATTATTTATTATCACAAGGTGTAAGTGGATTGAGCGTAGCATTTGACCTGCCTACACAAATAGGATACGACAGCGACCACCCACTTGCAGAAGGAGAAGTAGGAAAAGTAGGCGTAGCCATCGATAGTATTGAAGACATGCAGTTACTCTTCAATGGTATCAAACTGGAAAATGTTTCCACGTCAATGACCATCAATGCTACCGGATATATTTTGCTGGCACTATATGTAGCACTCGCAAAAAAACAAGGAGCCAATCTCGATAAAATATCAGGCACTATACAAAATGATATTTTAAAAGAATATGCAGCAAGGGGCACTTATATTTATCCGCCCAAGCCTTCTATGCGCATCATCACCGATATTTTTGAATGGTGTAGCCGGGAGTTGCCTAAATGGAATACCATTTCGATTTCCGGGTACCATATACGAGAAGCAGGCAGCACTGCTGTACAGGAAATTGCATTTACCCTCAGCAATGGAAAAGCCTATGTAAAAGCGGCATTGGAAAAAGGGCTGGATATAAATGTATTTGGAAAGCGACTTTCCTTTTTCTTTAATGCACATAATAATTTGTTTGAAGAAGTAGCCAAGTTTAGAGCCGCAAGAAGAATGTGGACACATATAATGAAAGAGCTGGGCGCAACTGACCCAAAGGCAATGATGCTTAGATTTCATACGCAAACAGGTGGCAGTACACTTACAGCACAGCAACCGCTCAACAATATATCCAGAGTTACTATTCAAACACTGGCAGCAGTATTAGGCGGCACACAATCGCTGCATACAAATGGCTATGACGAAGCATTAAGCCTGCCTACAGAAGAAGCTGCAAGAATTGCATTGCGCACACAACAGATTGTAGCTTTTGAAAGTGGTGTGCCGGATTCGGCAGATCCGCTGGCAGGAAGCTATATGGTAGAATCGCTGACCAACGAAGTGGAAGCGGCAGCCTGGAAACTGATTGAAAAAATTGATGCTATGGGTGGCAGTGTAGCTGCTATAGAGCAGGGTTTTATTCAAAATGAAATTGCCCGCAGTGCTTATGAGTATCAAAGAGCAATAGAAAACCAAAATAAAATAATTGTTGGCGTAAATAAATTTCAAGTTGACAATGAAGAAAAAATACCTGTTTTAAAAATTGATGACAGTATTCGTCAGATACAAACTGAAAGATTAGCAACCTTAAGACAACAAAGAGACCCTGCCAAGACCGACCAACTATTGCAAGCATTAATAGACAGAGCTACTACCGGAGAAAACCTGATGCCAGCCGTTATAGAAGCAGTGGAGCATAAATGCACTTTGGGAGAAATTGCCGGAACATTGAGAGAAGTTTATGGCGAATACAAATAAACAATGTTAGCTGATAAAAAAAATCTAGTCTTTCATTTTATTACAAAATGAAGCATGTGTCTTCATTCATTCTCGCTTAGCTTGCCAATTCCTTTAAAAAAAACAAACAGTGCAAGAAAGAAGAAAAGGACACCCGCTTTTATCATACCGGCGCCGGTTTCTTTTTGCTGTTCAATGTTGAATGCGCTGCACAAAAGAATATTGAATGAAATAAGTGCGATGCCTGTGGCAATAATCATAGCGGCAAACATGCCCAGAAACAAAATACGTACTTCAAATCGTATATACTTAAGTACCGGGTAGAGCAATAGGCCTGCGGCAAACATATTTAGCAGCATGAAACGGTTGAATCTGATATCTATCACAGCAGCATCAATGGAATGAGGCAGCATCCAGAATATAAAAGAAAACATAATGAAGACAAGTATGGACAATCCACAATACAGATTTGTCCTCCTACTGCTCAACCACTTCCACCCACAAAAAAATCCAAGCAAAAGTATAGCGGGCAATTGAAATAACTGATGTCGAGGCATAGTGGCGCAAAACCAATCGTTGTAAACAACTGAAATCAGCCAACATAAAAAGCCAACAAACAGAATAAAAACAGTATGGGTTAATTTTTGATACACGATTTGATTTGTGAAGTGATGGATCTTTCATCTTCTCTGGCAGGGTCAAATACCTTCACAATTTTATTCATTGGATTAATTAATAATAAATAAATAGAATGATTGATCATACCGCTTGCCGAAATCTGATATTTCCAGATACCTGCCTGCTTTAAAAACCTGTTGAAGCCCTCCTGATTGGTTTGATACGGCAAGGCAAAGTTCCATCCATTTATATCTTTTCCAAATCTTTCGCGGTATCGTTTTATTTTAACCAAGTCATCGTTTTTCAAATCAAAACTGATTGTTAGAAATTCCAATTGAGGTGGCACCATTGTACTGTCAAACAAATGATAAATTTGTTCAATTTGATTATTCACTTTATGGCACACAAAAGGACAATTGAGATACACGAAATTGACCAAAACATACTTTTTCTTTTCTTTTAAGTCAAAAACTTTGTCATCTTGTGAAATTAATTTTAATTCCGGAAAATCTCTTGGAGTAGATCCGGCCGATTTCAAGGTATAAGAAAAAATGGTAAAGGCAGAAAATCCATAAGTCCATTTCCATAAAATAGATATGCAAATGATCAATGTAAAAATTGGAATGAAAACTTTCTTCACCTGAATAATTATTAATAGTTAGGCGCAAAAAATAAGAAGCAAAATATTAACCTTCTGCAAGATGAATATGTGTAATAGGTTTCTTCTTCCCTAATTTTATCAAAATAGAAATATACATGATAAACAAACCCATCAAGAGTGCTATAATACAATAAACGGCAATTTGCGCCAGCAAAGCACCGGTATGATGTGTGTAACTAATGGGAATTCCTTTGTAATCAGCATATCTTCTTGGTATGCTATTCATTCCACCACTATAAAAAGTAGCGATAAAAGCATGACCGGCAATAACAAAAAGCCAGAAACCGAACTTTGCAAATTTATCCTTGTATTGTTCTTCTTTTGTATGTGACAAATAAAACAGGAATCCAAAAATAAAAAGGACCACACCTGTAAGCATATAAGTATGAAAATGTGCAGGAACCCAAAGTGTATTGTGAAGTATTTTGTTTACCGCAATGGTAGAATCGACCACTGCTGCAAAGCCACCAATAGCCCAACCGGCCACACCAATTAAAAAAGCAACGGGCACAATCCCCCATTTTATTTTAGAATGATACAATTGCGCAATGACTCCAAACATGGTAACCACCGTAGCCGGAATGGCACTAAAATAAGAAGCCAGTTGCCCAGCCACCTGAAATGGAAGCGGCTGAACAAAATCAATATATAAATGATGG
>JAKIZK010000020.1:0-18689 GCA_022708055.1 Bacteroidota bacterium | reverse complement strand
TCCATGAATACACCAATACTTTATTCACCTTCCATTCCCTGCCCGTATATTCGGGCAGCAGTGCATACACCCAGCCCAGACAACAATATAATGTGATATTGACCAATGTATGGCCAAAAAAGAAGACCAGATTTTTTAATAACAAAGGATTAAATGTCAAACTGGGTTCGAAATACTGAAGTAAATTCATTATTAAAAAAACGGCACCTGCAAGAAATGCAATAACCCCGGGTATTAAGCTGATTGTTGTAATCATAACAATTGGCGGCAATTCACGTTTCACTTCCTTTCCACTCAGGTATTGCCATCCCAGCAGATTAGTGAAACCTCCATACTCCTTTGCCAATACATAGATTACATGCAACATGCCCGCCAGCCATGCTACACCTAAAATAATTAATGAAATAATGGATAATCCGGTGGACCATGCCGCCCAAGTGGCACCTTTAAATGGTAAAGGATAAAGCAAATACCAACCGGCAGCAAATTTTCCCATTAATCCTGCAATTGCTAGCCCCACAACCCCCAATAAGATAAGCGTATAAACAAAATATCCTAATCCAATATTCAATTTTGCATATCGTGTGCTGATTAGATACCAAAGCGCAGCAAAGGACATGCTGAATAACAAGCCTGACATACCCAATCCGTGCAAGGTCATCAGCATATAAAATTTATCCATTCCTATTTTTATCACTTCTCCCTGATTCATTCGCATGAGCAACCCCAGAAGAATGAGCAAGGGGAATGCTATTAAAAAAGTTACACTCCAAACAACAATAAATTTTCGTTGTTTCTTTATTTCAATCGGGCTTATTTGTAACATAAAATTCTTTTTATATTATTTAATATGAATTGTTGCAAACATGTAAGCATGAGGAATTCCACAATACTCAAGACATAAAACCTTATAATCCCCTTTTTCTTCAAACTGGTGTTCCATTTCATTGGTATATTGTGGCATAGCTTGCGTTTGCCCCACCAATACACCCTCACTGTTGTAGATTGCAAAATTGTGGTTCACATCTGCCGATGTAACCAGAAACTTAATAAGCTTTTGTGATGGTAGCGTGATTTCATTGCTGCCAGTAAACTGAGCAGGGCTTTTATCAGAAATACCCGGCTCCATTTTCCATGCCCATTGCGTAGCTACTACGGTTACTATTTCATCGGCCTTGCCCTGAAAAGATTTGTAAGGCAACAGTCTCAATGATAAGAATAATAAAGCAATGATAGCGATTAGCAGCAGTAAAAAATATCTTCCACGCAGTTTATATACCTTGTGTTTTACCGATGTTTTATCCTCTTCTTTTGAAGATGTTGAAATAAGAAAAACGACTACACAAACAACCAGCACGGCTGCTAAAAAAGAAATAATGGCGGCTGACTTCTGAATAGTCAAAAACAAGTTAATTGTAACCATAACAATTGATTTATTTTATTAAAAAAATAAAATAGCCGGGCCGGATAATGGCTTGTAGTTGATAAATGCAAATCAACTTTTTCCTAAATCGTGCAGTGGTGAGCTTGCCGGCTACTCAATTGCTTGTGTTTCACAAAAATCTGAAGGAGACAAAATCGTTTTATACAATTGATGCAAAGCGGTAAGACTAATTCAAATGTAAGTTAAACTGATTTTATAAGAAATTATTTGAAAATAAAACAATCATGATTTTAATCATGCAAACATTTTCAGTGGAAAACAAAAAAAATACCCCTATAAACGGGGCATTTTGTTTTTATTTTTTTTCAAATGAGTATTATGCATACTCTTCTTTGGCCTGCTTCGCATAATCATCAATCAGCTTTCGCTGCAAATCAAAAGGCACTGCTTCGTAAGCATGAAATTGCATTTTAAATTTAGCTCGACCTTGCGTAATGGATCGCAGCGAAGAAGAATATCCTTCCATTTCTGCTAAAGGAACTTTTGCAATTATTTTTTGAAAATGTCCATCGCTGTCTATTCCTTCTACTATTGCACGTCGGCTTTGCAGGTCGCCCATTACGGCACCTGTAATATCATCGGGGCATAGTACTTCTACATGGTTCACGGGTTCCAGCAATTGTGGATCGGCCTGTTGAAAAGCCTGACGAAATGCCTGAAGACCTGCAATTTTAAATGATATATCATTACTATCCACCGGATGCATTTTTCCATCATATACACATACTCTGATATCTCTTGCATACGAACCTGTGAGTGGTCCATTCTGCATTTTTTCCATCACGCCTTTTAAAATGGATGGCAGAAAGCGGGCATCTATCGCACCCCCTACAATACAGTTATAAAAAACCAGCTTACCGCCCCAGTCAAGATCATAATGATCACGTCCACGAACATTAAGGTCACTAGGCTCCGGCATACCTTCATACCAGGGTTCTATTCTCAGAAAAACCTCGCCAAACTGTCCGGCACCGCCACTTTGTTTTTTGTGCCTATAGTTTGCATCCGATGCTTTACGGATGGTTTCTCTGTATGCAATACGAGGTTTCACAAACTTTACTTCAAGTTTATGCTGATGTTCTATTTTCCATTTGGCCACCGCTAAATGCATATCTCCCTGACAATGTATTAATGTTTGTTTCAATTCAGGCGATACTTCTACCATCAAAGTAGCATCTTCTTCACGCAACTGGTGCAATGCCTGAGAAAGTTTTTCTTCTTCCCCCTTTTTTAATGATTCAATCGCAACGGTCATATTATGAGAAGGAAATTCAATAGCCGGCAATTCAATCCGGTTTCCCTTTGCATGTAATGTGTTATTTACATGCGTATTCTTCAACTTTAAAGTGGCCCCAATATCTCCGGCTACTAATTCATGTGTTGAAGTCCTTTTATTTCCTTCAACCAAAAACAATTGATTAATTTTTTCGGTTACTCCGGTGCTTTCATTTTCCAATTCCATACCCAGTTTTACAGTACCTGAATATACTTTGAAGAATGATAACTCACCCACATGTGGCTCAGATGATGTTTTATAAATAAAAATGCAGGCAGGCCCGCCGGCATCGCAAGTAATGCTATTGCCTGATTTTGTTTTTTGCGGCGGCATTTCATTTGCACTTGGACATACATTGTCAATAAAACCCATGAGCCGGCCACTTCCCATATTTCTTTCTGCTGACAGACAAAACAAAGGAAACAAATCATGATTAATCATTGCTTTCTTCATTCCTTCTTTCATTTCATCTTCATCCAACTCGCCTTTTTCAAAATATTTTTCCATTAACGATTCATCATTACTGGCTATGGCTTCTATCAACTCTTTATGCAGTGTATCTGCTTTTTCCTTTTCCTCATCAGGTATTGGCAGTTTATCCGGCTTGCCGCCATTGTCGTTAAATTTATACATGGTCATGCGCAGCACATCAATGATTTCGTGAAAACCGGCACCGGTTTGTCGCGGATACTGCACTACAACAATATTATTACCAAAATGTGCCTTAGCTTCTCGCACTGTTTTGTCAAAGTCGGCATTATCATCATCCAGTTTATTGACAGCAAAAATCATAGGCGTTTTAAACTTCTCGGTATATTCCCAAATGATATCTGTACCTACTTCTACTCCCATTACGGCATTGAGGAGCATTACGCCGGTGTCTGCAACACGAAGTGCCGAAATAACCTCACCTGTAAAATCATCGTACCCGGGTGTATCAATAATATTTATTTTATACCCTCGCCATTTTGTATGCAGCAGTTTGCTAAAAATAGAATTACCACGTTCCTGCTCCAGCTCGTGGTAATCTCCTGTTGTGTTTCTTTCGGCAATACTACCGCGTCGGGTTATGATGCCTGCTTCAAATAGCATACATTCCGCTAAGGTGGTCTTACCGGAGCCGGCATGGCCCAGCAAGACAATATTTTTTACGTGTGAAGTATCAAACTCTGGCATAGAAAAAATTTAGAGGTAAGAAATTCATTTACGCATTGAAATAATCATTGCAGTAAAATGATGTTTGCTACAAACACTTTAATAAGTGTCTGGTAAAATTGAATGGGTTATTTTTCTGATGCGGTTGCGCTTAAGCCGATCGTTGTAAAAATTTCTGGAACTCATCACGAAGACTGTGCAAAGTATCCACCAGCGCTTCATAATCTCGATGTAATTCGTCGTGCCTGTTCAGCGTGTCTTCATTAGCATTTCCGTTAAAGGCTGCTTTTTCAAAGTTCATTTTTCGGTCGTGTACTTTGATGGCCTGCTTTAAATCGTGAATGTTGATGAGTTGAATGTGAAATTGATTGTGAAGATGCTCTACATCTTGTAGCTGACCTTTTGTGAGATCTTGACCGGCTACCTGGCGAAGTTTAGTTTCGTCTTGAGAAAATTCATCGCGGTAGTGACGGAGTTTCTCTCTCCATACATTGCACTCCGCGGAAAGCTGTTCGATTTCTACCTGAACCATGTTGAATAAGTTTAAAATGTGAAGAAATAAAAGAACTGTTCGTTTTCGGGGGGTTCGGGTTGGTACAGGTACTTCAGAAGTACGAAAGTAAATTAAAGCAGATTTCCGGAATTTCAAAGATTTTTTTACAATATTTTTAAAAAGTATTGCACAAATTGCCGATGGATGATTTTAATCATCTGAAAATCACAAGCCCAATAGCTTGCAGTCAAATCCATCAAATAATACTTATAATAAATCAATAACTTTCCGCCCTCAAAAAATGATTTCCCAAAACACCATACAACAAATTTTATCCAGGCTTGACATTATTGATGTTATTGGAGGCTTTGTAAAATTGAAAAAGAGGGGAAGTAATTATTTGGGCCTTTGCCCTTTTCATAATGAGCGAACGCCTTCATTTACCGTTTCGCCTGCTAAAGAATTATATAAATGTTTTGGTTGTGGGAAAAGCGGCAATACGATTAGCTTCTTAATGGAGCATGAAAAATACAGCTATGCTGATACACTTCGGTGGCTGGCACAGAAATATAATGTAGAAGTTGAAGAAACTTTTCAAAGCGATGAACAAAGGCAAAGCCAGTTAGCTGCCGATAGCCTTTATATCATTAACCAGTTTGCCCAACAATATTTTTCAAACCAACTGTTTGAAACAGAAGAGGGAAAAGATATAGGCCTTTCCTATTTTAAAGAGCGGGGTTTCAGAGAAGATATTATCAAAAAATTTCAACTGGGTTATGCGCCAGAAGCTAGAGATGCGTTTACAAAAGAAGCACTGGCAAAACAATACAATGCCGAATTGTTACTAAAAACCGGTTTGGTGGCCAATCGTAACGATCAATTGATGGACAACTATCGGGGTCGGGTAATTTTTCCTGTACAAAATCATAGTGGCAAAGTACTGGGCTTTGGCGCCCGAATTTTAAAGAAGAATGACAAAGCGCCCAAATACATCAACACACCGGAGAATGAAATATATATCAAGAGTAAAATTCTTTATGGCTCTTACTTTGCCCGTCAGGCTATTGACAAAGCAAATGAATGTTTGCTGGTAGAAGGTTATACAGATGTAATATCGCTACATCAGGCAGGTATTGAAAATGTGGTGGCAAGCGGAGGTACTTCACTTACACCTGATCAGTTGAGGTTGATAAAAAAATACAGCAGCAATCTTACCATTGTTTATGATGGTGATGCAGCAGGTGTAAAAGCAGCACTTCGTGGACTGGATCTGGCGCTGGAAGAGGGCTTACACGTGAAACTTGTTTTAATACCCGATGGAGATGATCCCGACAGCTATGTAAACAAAGTAGGACCGCAGGCTTTTAAAGCATTTATTGAAAAGCATAAGAAGGATTTTATTTTATTTCAATTGGAAGTGGCTTTAAAAGATGTAGGCAATGACTCAATAAAGAAATCGGAAGTAGTAAATCGCATTGCCGAAACTATTTCCAGAATTAATAAAGCGGAAGATTTTACAAAGCAACAGGACTATATAAAACAGTGTGCCGAGATCTTGAAAATTGATGAGGCCGGTATGCATGCATTGGTCAATCGCTTTATAAGAGACCGCATCAGTAGTCTTGAAAGAAAACAACCCATAGATGAAGCCCGTAAAATAGAAGAGAATGCAAAAAAAGGCGAAGCCGCTGATTTTGATGACACGACTTTTAATCTTTTACATAAAGATGAACTGCAGGAAAGAGAAGTGGCCAGAATATTATTGGAATTTGGCACCCGGCCATGGGAAGAAAATACATTGACAGCAAACTATGTTTTAGATGAATTGCCAGATGAAACACTGATAGACAATCAAGATGTGCTGCGCCTCATAAATGTTTATAGAGAAATGCTTCAATTGCAACCTGCTGCATTGAACAGAAACTTTTTTCTTTATCATACCGATTTACAATT
The DNA here is from genome assembly GCA_022708055.1 of Bacteroidota bacterium. GTDB lineage: Bacteria > Bacteroidota > Bacteroidia > Chitinophagales > Chitinophagaceae > JJ008. Next base: position 12,368 of record JAKIZK010000020.1, on the reverse strand, counting down.
AAGTGCATTGGCGGTTTCTTTGTTAAATACGCCTTACGAAGAAAGTGAAAGATGGAAAACTGAATTCAGCTCTTCCAGTGGGTATCAAAAACAGTTATTTGATAAACCTTATGAAGATTTTATGAAAATCATTGACGACAATGACAATACAGAACTTTCTTCCTACCTATTGCTCGTACAGGATAATACCCGCGAACAGGTGAGCTCGGCTATTCATTATCTAAAGCTCAGAAAAGTACGCCGAATGCTTTTACAGAATCAACTTGATTTTGAAAAAACCAACACACCCACTCAATTACAAATGCTCAACCAAACGCATTTGCACTTAAAAAACTTGGAAATTGAATTGACTCGAAAAATGGGAGCAGTTTTACTCAAATAAAACGTGCATCAAATTTTTCATTTATAATATACATAAAGATTGATTGTAATGTTTTTGGCAGTACCACTTGGCCAAAAACAATCATAAATTTTCAAAAGAATTTATTAAAACAATTCCGGTTGACTGATTTCCTTATTGCCTACCCATTCCATTTCGGTCGATTTACTATAATCAGCCAGTTTGCTACCCACCGTTTTATAACTTGTCACTTCTGCAATTTTGGCAATTTTCAATTTTCCTTTTCTTATTTGTGCACCTCTTCCTTGTTGCATAGCCAATACAGGCTCGTCCATTGTAGTTACTGTTTCTACATAATTTCCATCCCCTTCTTTGATATACAGAAACTTGTTTTTCAACGTAGTGGTCTCCACTTTAAACCGCTTGCACATAAACTGTTTCGTTTTCATATCTGCATATACTACCGTAATTATTTTTTCGGGATCAAATTTTTCAATCAAAAGCATTTTTTCGGCATCCAGTTTCTGCGTCAGTTCCTGATCAGTAATCGCATAATAACCATCGTTGTACATCACTAATATTTTATCATCAGCATCAAACATACCGAGGTACTGTCCTTTTTCATCGTTATTTAATCGGCCAAACTGATTGTCGTACCAGAATTTTTTACCTGCAATAGTTGATACGCCTGCTTCTTTAAGTTTTACACCATCTGCCTTGATTGGATATTTGGTAACGGTGATACCTTTACTGCTTCGTCCTGTAATTTCCAACTCAGAGAAATAGTATTCAAACTCTTTGTTATGCGCCTTACAGCCGGGGGTTAAAATAATTCGAACTACTTCTGCCTCGGCATTAGGATTTACGCTCAAGTAATGCACTTTGGTTCTCTCATGCTCTTTGGCCAAAAAATATTCTTTATCTCTTGTGACACCGGTTACATTAAATCGCTTGGCAAAGCTTTTTCCACTATTGCCATCCATATATATCATATTGTACGTAGTACGTTCATCATTTTTTTGAAACACCGCAACATGCATAATATCTTTTCCGATAAATGTTTTATCGGATACTTTTACCACCTTCATCACCCCATTTTTACTAAAAGCGATGATATCATCCAGATCAGAACATTCAAAAAGAAACTCATCTTTCTTTAATCCGGTGCCGATGAAGCCCTCTTCCCTGTTTACAAATAATTTAGCATTTGCAATCGCTACACTTTTGGCTTCTATAACTTCAAACTGTTTGATTACCGTTTTCCTCTCTCGGCCCTTGCCATATTTTTTCAACAAATTTTCATAATACGCTACGGCAAAGTCAGTAAGATTCGCCAAATCATGTTTTACCGCTTTAATATCTGCTTCCAATCCTCTTATCTGATCATTCAATTCATCAATATCCAGTTTATAAATTCTTCTTACGGGTTTTTCAGTCAGTTTTAAAATGTCCTCACGGGTTACATCTCTTTTCAACTGCTTTGCAAATGGAATAAATGCCTTGTCAATGGCATCCAGCACTTTATCCCAAGTTTCATGTTTCTTTTCAAGCTCCTTATATATTTTTTCTTCAAAGAATATTTTTTCAAGAGAAGTATAATGCCATTTTTCCTGCAATTCACCGAGCTTGATCTTCAACTCCTGCTCCAATAAATCTTTTGTATCCTCAACCGAAAGTCGAAGTAACTCCTGCACGCTTAGAAATTGAGGCTTTTGCTCTACAATAACACAGGCATTGGGCGAAATGGATATTTCACAATCAGTAAATTTATATAACGCATCAATGGTAATATCGGTGGAGATGCCGGAGGCCAGATCAATCTGAATTTCTACTTCTGCTGCTGTGTTATCAGTTACTTTTTTAATTTTTATTTTCCCCTGGTCATTTGCTTTTACGATGGATTCCATTAGCTGCGTAGTGGTTACGCCATAAGGTACACTTCTAATGCTAAGGGTTTTTTTATCCGTTTCTTCAATATGTGCCCTTACTTTTACCTTGCCTCCTCTTTTTCCCTGATTGTATTCTGCTACATCAATCATTCCTCCGGTAAGAAAATCAGGATAGAGTTCAAATTTTTTGCCTCTAAGATGTTTAATAGCCGCATCAATTAATTCGCAAAAATTGTGAGGCAGAATTTTAGTCGAAAGCCCCACTGCTATGCCATCTGCACCTTGTGCCAATAACAGCGGAAACTTCATGGGCAGTGTTACCGGTTCATTTTTTCTTCCATCATAACTTAATTGCCATTCTGTCGTTTTGTGATTGAAAGCAACATCTAGCGCAAATTTGCTGAGTCTTGCTTCAATATATCTAGCTGCTGCGGCATCATCACCTGTTCGTACATCACCCCAGTTACCCTGTGTATCTATCAGCAGGTCTTTCTGTCCCATATTTACCAGCGCATCGCCTATGCTGGCATCGCCATGCGGATGGTATTGCATAGCCTGACCAATGATATTGGCCACTTTGTTAAAACGACCATCATCCATTTCTTTCATGGCATGAAGGATACGGCGTTGTACCGGCTTCAATCCATCGGCCACGGCAGGTACAGCCCTTTCCAGAATTACATAAGAAGCATAATCCAGAAACCAGGATTTATACTGCCCATGCAATCCCGATTCATTGTTCCCAATATTCGCCAATGATTTATTCTTTGATGTACTCATGATTTTTATACTCTACAAATATTTTTTTACCAAAAAACTAATAAACCAATCAACTATTAAACTAATAAACAAATCAACTAACTGGCCCCTTCCACCTGCTCCTCATACTTCAATTCCCCTTGCTTTCTTTCCTGCTTTCTTACATCAAAATCTTTCCAGCTCTTTTGCATATCACCGGTTGTTTCTACTTTGCCATCTGCAATCAATTGTTTCAATCGCCACATCAAAAACACATCCCCTGTTTTTATTTTCATTCTATTGAGTGTATTGGTGATTACACGATTCGCTTTTTGCCATTCGCCGGTCAAATTTTTAAGAATTTCAATGTCATAAAAATTTTCTTCCTTACCTGCAATTTTTTTTCCGCCCTCCAGCACTCTTACCATTGCATTTTCTTCAGTTATTTTTTTCCATTCATCAGGATCAATTTCGTACTCACTCAGTGTGATGGGTCTGGCCAGCTTTTTTGCTTTTATAATTTCCTTTGGTAATACATTTCCGATAGCCCAGGGATAAAATAATTGCCCTTTCTCATTAATAAAGGGGAGATTGTTTAAATAAATAATCATCACCCTACCTTGATATTCCTTTAACTGACGCATCAGCCAATAATATCCTGTTACATCATGCTGGTTTTGTCCCATCCATATCCAGGCTTCACCATCCGGCTCGGCAGAAAGTTTTTCTTTTATTCGGCTTACCGTAATTCTGTCATCAAAACTTCCCAACATGTTTTCATAAGGCGAGCCTTGCAACAATTGTCGCCACCATTCCATCCTTGCAGTCCATCCGGATTCTTCATCCAGATTTTGCAAAGGCCCTACTCCCCACTCGTCTTTTATTTCAAAAATTTCACCTTGCAATGTTTCGTCCAATTGCATTGCATCTTTTAATAATGCAACATCATCTTGTTGAAAAACGATATGAATCATGATTTAATTTTAAAATTTTAAGATATCAAACTGCTGCTACAGGTTCATCAGTTTCAATGCGTAGGTTTTCAATGATAAACTCCTGACGGTCGGGTGTGTTTTTCCCCATATAAAACTCAAGGAGTTGCTGTATATGATCGCCCTGATCTAATCGCATCATTTGCTTTCGCATATCAGCACCAATAAACTGAGCAAATTCATCGGGGCTTATTTCGCCCAACCCTTTAAAGCGGGTAACCTCCGGTTTGCTACCCAGTTTTTTCATCGCACTTAGCTTTTCTTGTTCACTGTAGCAATATATGGTTTCCTGCTTATTGCGTACACGGAACAAGGGTGTTTCCAAAACATAAACTTTTCCATGTTTTACCAGGTCAGGAAAAAACTGAAGAAAGAATGTCATCAAAAGCAGCCGTATGTGCATACCATCTACATCGGCGTCGGTTGCTATTACAACATTATTGTATCGCAATCCCTCCATACCGTCTTCAATGTTCAATGCATGTTGCAGCAGGTTGAACTCTTCATTTTCATACACCACTTTTTTAGTAAGTCCAAAACAGTTCAATGGTTTTCCACGCAAGCTAAATACAGCCTGGGTTTCCACGTCGCGGGCCTTGGTGATGGAGCCGCTGGCACTGTCTCCTTCTGTTATGAAAATGGTTGTTTCATTTTGTTTGGCTATATAGGCTTCTTTTCCTTTGGCAGGTGGCTCATCATCCATGTGGTAGCGGCAATCACGCAGCTTACGGTTGTGCAGGTTAGCTTTCTTAGCCCGCTCATTCGCCAGCTTACGTACGCCGGCCATTTCTTTTCTTTCTTTTTCGCTTTGCTCTATTCTTTTCTTTAAGGCTTCGGCTGTTGTGGGATTTTTATGAAGAAAATTATCTAATTCCTTTGCAAAAAAATCGCCCACAAACTGCTTCATACTGGGGCCATTCAAATCCACGTTTATCGATCCCAGTTTGGTTTTAGTTTGTGATTCAAAAACAGGTTCTACCACTCGTACCGAAACGGCAGCTACGATTCCTGTTCTGATGTCTGAAGCATCGTAATCTTTCTTAAAAAAATCACGAATGGTTTTTACATAGGCTTCGCGAAAAGCTTGTTGATGTGTACCGCCTTGTGTAGTATGTTGCCCATTTACAAAGCTATAGATATCTTCTCCATAGTCATTGTTATGCGTAATGGCTACTTCAATATCATCGCCGGTGAGGTGTATTATCGGATATCGGTTTTCATCTTCATTTGTTTTACGCTGAAGCAAATCCAGTAAACCGTTTTTGCTTACAAATGATTTCCCATTGAAAACAATTTTCAGACCGGCATTTAAAAAACAATAATTCCAAATCTGATTTTCCAAAAATTCGTACAGAAATTTAAAATTTTTAAAGACGGTATCATCCGGTATAAAAGTAACAATGGTGCCGTTTGATTCGCCGGTCTTCGTTTCTTTATGTTCTCTTATTAAATTTCCTCTTTCAAATTCTGCTGTCTTCTCTTTACCCTCTCTTATCGCCGTTACTTTAAAATAATTGCTTAGTGCATTTACAGCTTTGGTACCTACTCCATTTAGACCTACCGATTTCTGAAATGCTTTGCTATCATACTTCGCACCGGTATTTATCTTACTCACCACATCTACTACTTTTCCCAATGGAATACCGCGTCCATAGTCGCGAATGGTAACCTGATTCTTTTCAATTGTAATCTCTACCGTTTTACCGTAACCCATGGTAAACTCATCAATACAATTATCCAGTACTTCCTTTACCAATACATAAATACCATCGTCAGGCGAAGATCCATCTCCCAGTTTACCAATGTACATACCCGGGCGCAGGCGAATATGCTCCTTCCAATCAAGGGATTTGATGCTGTCTTCGTCGTAATCAAACAGGTTGACTTCTTTTATTGCCTTACTCATTAATTTCAGTTGTTATAAAATCTTTCAATAATTCGCAATCTAATTATTCGTTTTGCACAAAAATCAATTTTTCGCTGTACAGACAAATATAACTCCATGCAACTGCCAGCCAAATTTGTAGTTATTAACCCCTGTGGAAAATAAAATTCTTATTACTCATCATCAACACTGGCAATAAAAACATTTTTTGCATTTAGTATTTTCAATTACCAAATTGATATGCTGCAGCAGATTTCAATACCCATATTTACAAATACATAATATTTCCAATTCGCAATGCCAAGCTACAAACCAAATCTTTGAAACTGGGAAGAAATACAATAAGCTGAAAATCAGACCAAAAAAAGTGATTAATCTTTTAAGCGTTTTTATAATTTTTCAAACCCCGAAAAGCTTAAATTTGACGTCTTGCACTTTAGAATTTTCAAGATTTTTTTTACGAACCGGTTAAAAAGAAAGGAGGATTTATGTATTCGTATGATTTATTGGAAAAAGGATGTTACTATTTGGTAAAAGAAAAAATGGATGCCAATATTACACTAATCAAAGTTGGACTGATAACCGACCATTGTTTATTTATACATCGGTACGACAATCCTGAAGCTACCAGCTGGAATTTGAAAACGGATATGTTACATGAGATTGTTGAATGCCTGAGCGATGATAAAGTAAAGGAATGGGAGGCCCAGTATAAAGGACTCCATTTCCCTTTTATGGAAGATGGAGATGATGAATAAACTTCTGAAAAAATATTAATTCAAAAATAAATCCCGTTTCGCTTTTGCCAAACGGGATTTGTTTTTTATGTCTGAAATAATTAAGCGGTAACTTTTCCTTTCACCTTAGCTATCACTTCTTCAGCAATATTGGCAGGTGCAGGACTGTAGTGCGAGAACTCCATTGTTGAAGATGCACGACCAGAGCTTAATGAACGCAACTGTGTTACATATCCAAACATTTCGCTCAATGGTACTTTTGCCTTAATCACTTGTGCATTGTTTCTACTATCCATACCTTCCATCATACCACGACGGCGGTTCAAGTCGCCGGTTACATCTCCCATGTATTGGTCAGGCGTTACTACTTCTACTACCGGATAGTTGGCCAATACACCCGTTGTCATTGACTGCTCAAAACCTTTTTGAATAGCCGGTACAAATTCACGAGGGATAGAACCTCCAAAAAGGTCGTTTACAAACTGATAATTTTTATCAGGATTTTCAGCCTGCCATTCTGCATCTACCGGTCCCAGATTGAAAACTATATCGGCAAACTTACCACGGCCACCCGTTTGCTTTTTCAAAGTTTCGCGGTGTTCAATAGTAGTTGTAAATGCTTCTTTATAAGCTACCTGAGGTGCTCCCTGATTTACTTCTACTTTAAACTCACGACGCATACGGTCAATAATGATTTCAAGGTGCAATTCGCCCATACCACGAAGAATTGTTTGTCCGGTATCTTCATCAGTATTTACACGCAGTGTAGGATCTTCCTCCACCAGCTTGGCAATAGCCATACCCATTTTATCAACATCGGCCTGTGTCTTTGGTTCTATTGCTATCGCAATTACAGGCTCGGGGATAAACATGTTTTCCAAAGTAATAGGATGATTTTCATCGCAAAGCGTATCTCCGGTTTTAATTTCTTTAAAACCCACGGCAGCACCAATATCGCCAGCCTCAATAAAATCAATAGGATTTTGCTTATTGGCAAACATTTTCATGATACGGCTGATACGTTCTTTCTTACCACTTCTTACATTCAATACATAAGAGCCGGCATCCAGGTGGCCAGAGTAAGCACGGAAGAAAGCCAGACGACCTACAAATGGATCGGTCATAATTTTAAAAGCCAGTGCTGCAAAAGGCTCTTTTGGATCGGGCTTACGAGTGATTTCTTCACCAGTATCAGGATTGATGCCTTTGATCGCTTCAATATCTACAGGAGAAGGAAGGTAACGACATACGCCATCCAGTGCAGTCTGCACCCCTTTGTTTTTAAATGAAGAACCACACATCATAGGTACAATCGATAAATCAATGGTAGCCTTGCGAATCGCTTCATGAATTTCAGCTTCGCTGATGCTATTAGGATCTTCAAAAAACTTTTCCATTAATGTATCATCATATTCGGCAACGGCTTCTACTAAGCTGGCTCTCCATTCTTCTGCTTCAGCCTTCATATCATCGGGAATAGGCACTTCGTCAAAAGTCATACCTTCTGTTTCAGTATGCCAGATAATGCCTTTCATTTTTATCAAATCCACAACGCCCTTAAAATTATCTTCTGCGCCAATGGGCAATTGCAATGGCACAGCTTTTGAACCCAGCATTTCTTTTACCTGCTTTACTACATTCAAAAAATCGGCACCGGCACGATCCATTTTGTTTACAAAGCCAATACGAGGTACGTTGTATCGGTTAGCCTGACGCCAAACAGTTTCTGACTGTGGCTCTACTCCATCTACTGCAGAAAATAATGCTATCAAACCATCCAGTACACGCATAGAACGCTCTACCTCTACGGTAAAGTCCACGTGTCCGGGAGTATCAATAATGTTGAAAGAATAAGACTTTGTATCTGCAGTGTTTACTCCTTTATCAGTAGGAAAATTCCACTTACAGCTTACCGCTGCTGATGTGATGGTAATACCTCTTTCCTTTTCCTGTTCCATCCAGTCGGTAGTAGCAGCACCATCGTGCACTTCACCTATCTTGTGTATCATTCCGGTATAGCGCAAAATACGCTCCGTTGTTGTGGTTTTTCCGGCATCAATGTGTGCCGCAATACCAAAGTTTCTCTGAAATTTTAAATCGGCCATGATTCTTGTTTATTGTTTGTTTTGAATATTTGTTTTTATTGTTTTAAAGCCAGCAGTGCTACTATCATCTTCTTTTGTCGCCCGCCCCGATTATGAGCCGGCGTTGCACCCTTGTTCTGTATTTCGTTTTTTGTACGATTGCCCGCAGTGAGCATAACCTACCCTTTAGCAGCCTTATGGGCCGGGGTTTGATATTTTATTATTAGACTCTCATAGACTGCCACTTGAAGAAGATGCCCGTTACCCGTCTGAACTCTTTTTAAGGATATATAATCCTTTACACAATTGCTTTTTCTTAATGGCGGCGCAAAGGTAAGGGAAATTAAATATTTTCATGCCTCTAAAACATGAATTAGTTTTTGAATTAATGGCTTGATTATTAAATTTTTAGCTGGAAAAGGAAAAGTTTTCAATTTATAGGTGATAGGCATTACAAAAAAATGCCCCTCAAAACTGAAGGGCATTTTTGTTGTATAAAATAGTTGGCTTATTGCTTTACCTCTTTAGTATAGTAGCTCAATGTAAGCTCTACACGGCGGTTTTGTTGGCGACCTGCTGCTGTATTATTCGTAGCAATCGGCATCGTTTCTCCATGGCCTTGAGCTGTGATGCGGCCGGCATCTACACCTTTGCTTACCAAATAATTCATAACGGAAGCTGAACGGTTGTCACTCAACTTCTGATTCATTGCATCGCTACCTACATTATCTGTATGACCATCAATAGCTAGTTTCATATCAGGATTTTCTTTCATAATCTTAGCTACATCATTCAGACCTTTGAAAGATTTGCTTTGCAATTTTGCACTTCCTGTTACAAACAAAATGTTTTTTGCTGCAAATTGAACCCTCTTAATAATTTCTTCAGGTATAACCGGACAACCAAAATTGGAAGCAGGGCCGGGAATCGTGATACATTTATCTTCTTCATCATTTACTCCATCACCATCTGTATCCGGGATTGGGCAACCCTGATAACGAGCTACACCGGGTACAGTAGGACATTTATCTTCTTCATCATTTATGCCATCACCATCAGTATCAGGAATAGGACAACCCTGATAACGGGCTAATCCGGGTACATCAGGACATTTGTCTTCTTCGTCATTAATGCCGTCTTTATCTCTATCAGGAATTGGGCAACCCTGATAGCGAGCCAAACCAAATACATCAGGGCATTTATCCTCATCATCAATGATACCATCTTTATCTCTATCGCTTGGTGGTGGTGGCGGAGGTGGTGGTGGCGGAATTACTTTAGGCTCTTTCTTTTTTAAAGCACCGGCAAACCCAATGCTGTGTTGTAAATGATAGTTAGCCGTTTCAGTAGTAACCGGTACACGATAAGTAGAAGTAAGGAAAAGATGAACATCATCCCAGAAGTTAACCTTCATACCCAAACCTAAAGGCATAAATGCACCATAGTATTTTGTGTACTTGTGACCACCCACACCTAAAATAATATATGGCTGTACCCAATATTTCTCTGTCGTCATTTTCAGATTTACGGTAGCACTTGCTTCCAGTAAAAATCTGTCATTTGAAAAAACTTTATTGGGCATGGGATAACGAATGAATGAGCCACCAAGGTTGGCTGCAAAATCCACATGATTAGAAATTCCTTTAAAATAATTTAAAGCAAGCCCGGGAGACATTTCTCTCATCTTGGCAAATTTCTTATCGCTAAGTACCTGGCTGAGCGAAGTAGAACGGATACGAGCAGGTGTAATAAAGTCGTTCAAAAAGAAACTTACACCTAAAGCTTTTGGACGAACCCATTCCTTTTGTGCTTCTGCGCCCGGCAAAAGCAGGTATAGGGCAAAACATAAAGAAATCAACTTCTTCATAAAGAGATAGTTTGGTTTTAAATCTGAACAAAAATAACGGCAAAGTTCAATATCCGAAAATAAATTATTTACCTCATATTCACAGGTTTGTGGCCACATATTTTTACCTGTTTTTCAACACCATCTCAATTATCCTGAAAACGGGGCATAATTACTGCTTGTCTTTGAAGTATTTTGCAGCCAAATAACGGTCTTCGCCATAGATATCATCATAAAAATTAACACCATTGGGGCTTCCTTCGCAGGTTATATATCTGATGTAAACCGGCACCTTATTTTTGAGTGCAATGCTGCGTTTTTGCTTTTTTGACAGCCAACTTGCTACCGAATCTACTTTTGCCTTACCTCCATTCTGATTGTCTTCGCCAATAATATAATTTGCCAGTGCTTGCCAGTTTTGAACCCTTACACACCCATGGCTTAGAGATCGATATGCCTGACCAAACAGATAACGCTGATTAGTATCATGTAAATAAACCGAATATTTATTGGGAAATACAAATTTCATAATACCCAAAGAATTGGCATCGCCACTGCCTTGAACTACACGATAAGGAATGCCCTTATTATATTTCGACCAGTCAACCGAATAAGGATCCACTTCCTCTCCTTTTGAATTAATAAGACTAAATCCCTTTCGTGCCAGATAGCCCGGATTTTTTTTCACAGCGGGCAATATTTCTTTTTGAACAATACTTGGCGGAGGCACCCATTGCGGATAAGTAATGAGTTCAGAAATCTGACTATTTAGAAGTGGTGTTCTTGTATAAGGTTTCCCACATATCATATTAGATACCACTTTCGGTTTACCATTTTCAAAAAGTTCTAATTTATATGAAGGAAGGTTTACCCACACATATTTTTCAGGCATTTGCTGAGGCAACAATTTGTATTTATCCATACTCAATGCGATACGAATAAATTTTTCTTTATCGTTTAAGTTGAGCATACGCAAGGTACCTTCTCCTACTTTACCATCAACTGCTATCCCTTTTTTCAATTGAAATTTCTTAACCGCTGTGGCTAGCTGTGCAGAATCCAATTGCACACTATCCGATGTAATAAAGCCTTCTTCAAATAATCTTTTTTGAAGTGCTCGGTTAAATGCGGTTTTATTACTGCCACGCTGAGGAACTTTCACAAAGTCTTTGAAGCTGGCACTGTCTATAAATTTTTTTAATGAGTTTTTGAGCTGTTGGTAAGCAGGATGATGTGGTTCAATTTTACTGATTATTTCATTCATAGAACCCGATTGCTTTATCAAGGCTAATTGCTCAGCAATAAATACATAGCTTAAAACAGAATCTGTTCTCAGGGAAACACTGTCATTGGGGAGTCTTCCAATTTTAATTTCATTAATGGCTCTTACAAACGCATTGGTTATTAAAATATCAGCCTTACTCCACAGATTCACGTTTCTACGATCGCTTTTACCTATGCTATCAGCCAAAAATCTGTCTTCAATTGAAGAAATTTGATAGGTATGGTAGTCCTCCGGAAAAAGTCCGTTTAGCCTCACTTGTTTCACAAATGCAAGCATAGCATTTCCTTGCTTCGTCCATTTTTCTTCGTGGCACCAAAAGGGCTCAAAGTTGTTTTGCTCATATAGCTTTTGACTTTCTAAAGGTTGATAAAGCTTTATCGAATCAGGCATGAACCCATTACCGGCAATTGCATCAGCTAAAGTATTTTTTATATCTGCCGATATTTTTTGTTGTAGATCTTTAGGAGAAGTTGCAATTGTATTACTTCCCTTTTTCTCATGGCTCTTACAAGCTAAGAAAAACAAGTAAAACAGCAATGCTGACACAGTTATCCGAAAAAAAATAATCTGCC
>JAKIZK010000001.1 GCA_022708055.1 Bacteroidota bacterium | reverse complement strand
TAACAAAGGTTTGCACCACTGCTACCAACAATCCAACAACGGCAAGTGAAGCACCCACTAATGTCTCTGTCCAATTAAACTGATAAATGGTATAGTAACTCCAGTTTCCCTGTACGGCTTGTGCGCCAAGGTATATGAGAAAATAGCAAATTGCAAAGCCACCTATGGCAGGAGTCTTTCTTAGAAACTGAAAAGTACCAAAGGGATTTGCTTTTTTCCATTCAAACGGGCGACGGTGTGCTTTGTCTAATGACTCGGGCAAAATAAAATAACCATAAAGAAAATTGATAAAACACAAAACCGCTGCAGCATAAAAAGGTGCTCTTACGCCCCAGCCTGCCAACAAACCACCCAATGCAGGGCCAATGATAAAGCCTAAACCAAATGCAGCTCCAATCATTCCAAAATTTTTTGCTCTTGTTTCCGGTGTGCTTACATCTGCAATATAAGCTGCACCCGTTGTAAAGCTGGCCCCGGTAATACCGGCAATGATGCGACCAATAAATAAAAGACTATAAGTAGGTGCCAGCGCCTGAAAAATATAATCTATTGCAAAACCTAATAGCGACATAAGTAGTACAGGTCGCCTTCCATATTTATCACTCAGATTGCCAATAATGGGGGAACAAAAAAACTGTGTGATGGCATATACTGAAACTAATGCAGCGCCATAAGTACTCGCTTCGTTTACGGGTATATGTTTTAGCTCCGAAATGAGTTTGGGTAATACAGGAATAATCAAACCCCAACCCATAACATCTATGAGTAGGGTAATGAAAATAAATCCAACCGCCGGTTTTCTTTCTGCTGACATTTTAAAAAAGTACAGGCAAAGATGAAGGAAAAAGGGGAACCGTTGTGTTTATTCAACTATCTTTTTATCCTTTCTTCAACCTTTTTTTAGCAATGTTGAAATAGGTTTTGTCAATTTCAAACCCTGCAAACTTTCTATGTAATGTAACACAGGCAAGCCCGGTGCTGCCACTACCCATAAATGGATCAAGCACCATTTGATTTTCCCGGCTCAGCAATTTTACTAAATGCTGCATCAGCGCAACCGGTTTTAATGTGGGATGATGATTAAAATCTTCTGCATGTTGCCGCACTTTGGGTACCATAAAAAATTTATCATAGCCATCATCAATAGCATCGGTACGAATGATGTTGGCGGCTACTCTTCCTTTGGGATGCGGATTGTGTCCTACTTTTCCTTCCCCTTTTTCATAGGGCAATCTTGTTTCTTCAAGATTCAATGCACCGGTGCCGTATTTAATAATGTTTTGAGCTACCGATAATTTTTTTTCTAAGGGTTTTTGAATAAGAATAATGGGCTCATAAGCAGGTTTAATACCCAGACCACTTCCTTTGTATTGCACACCTATTTCAGATGCAGGCGATAAAATGTGTTTCTCTTTTCCGGTTTTATAATTTTCCGCACCATGTTTTTTATATCCTTGCACATATTTGTAAGCACCCACTTTTTTACTGGCAACACCCAGCTCTTTATCAATGTCCAATGCCACATCACGACTTTTGGGCATACCATTGAGATAGCTCCAGAATAATACGTCTTTAATAATAAAACCGCTGTCTTCCAGGTTTACCATCATGCGGTGCATAAGCCTTACAGAAGAAAACACAGCACCAAAAGCGCCGGGCTTTAAAACAGTAAGACAATCCATCCATATTTTTTTATCGGGTAAGGCTTTATCCCATTCATTGTTTTGATAAGATATGCCATAAGGCGGATCGGTAATGAGTGCATCAATAGTATGCTTTGAAATACCGGTTAATCCGTAGCAGTTCTTATTATATATTTTAAAATCGGGCATGAAATAAAAAGTATAAAACTAAATTATGAAACGTAAATAAATCCATGGGTACCTGTTCCGGAGATGTTATTGTTTTTTATGTTTCCGGCTTTGGCTTCAGTTTCAAAATAACGTAAATATCTTTCAGAATATACACCAAATCTGTTTTTTAAAAAACGCAAAGAATTAATTCTTCCGCTTTGTAAAGAATAAGGCAGATTGACATGAATACCCGGCCGGCTGTTTACTTGTTTGTACTGAGATTTATAGTTTCTGTATTCCCAAGCTCTGGGCGAGTCCACAAAAATGTGGATATTATATACTTTGTCCTGCAATATTATTTCAAAATCAACCCCGGCAAGGTCCAGCTCGGTACTTCTGCTTACATTACTTTCACCAAAAAGAGAAATGCTTAAAAAATAAGCATGATACTCGGTAAGAAAACCAAATTGGGTGCGGTATAATCTTGCTCTGAGTCCTGCTGCAAAACTTTCATCATCACGAAACTGAAATCTATTTTTTAATTCATCTTTAAAACGGTTGAAATAGGTTTCATAAAAATCATTAAATGAAAGCCATTTTTTTTGTTTGAAGAAATAATCGTCTAATAGATAGCTGGGATTGAGGATGCCTTTCAAATCCATTTCCACTGTTTTCTTTTTAAACAACTCGGGATAAAGTTGTAAAGACTCAAGGAACGATTCATATTCTTGCAAAGCTCCTTTCATACGATTTTTTTGAAATAGTAAACTCAATTAATTTCTTCAAACATTCCTGTTTGTTTGTTCTTGCGCACATTTAGTGCATTGAAGTAGCGGCCATTCATAGCTACGTACACACCGGGTGGCAGTGTTTGTGCAAAGGCAAGTGCGCTGCCCAAATTGAAAAGACCATCGGAACTTCCGAATTTGATAGGAATCATGGCACCGGTAAGTACAACGGTTTTGCCCTTTACTTTTTTAGCCAGAATAGCGGCTGTTTCACTCATTGTATCGGTACCATGTGTAATTACAATTTTATCTTCATCGGCATTATTGCATTGATGCACAATTAGTTCACGGTCTTCGTCAGTCATTTCCAGGCTGTCCACCATCATCAGGGTTCGTATTTCCACATCGGTTTTATTGCGCCCCAGCTCCAGCAGGTCGTGCAGGTGTGTGTCTTTAAAATAAAGCTGACCATTGAGTTCGTTGTACTCTTTATCAAAGGTGCCGCCGGTGATGAAGATGCGGATGGACATAAAAATTTTTATTTTTGAGGATTGAAGGTAAAAACAAAATGATTAATTGAGTAAAGCAGGATTTATTATTTCTTTTTTACTCTCCATCCCCGTTCTGTTTACCGCTGTTACGATCACTTCTTTTAAAGAATCATTACCTGATTTATTTTTCATCTTTGGCAGTTGATATTGAAAGGTATTTGCACTTACTATTTCATATTCCCAGTTGTTTCCATATTTATAATAAATAACATAGTTTGAAATGTTTTCTTTTTTAGTTTGCGTCCAGTGTATATTTATAAAATTGTCGTTTGCAGTAATTGAAACTACGGGAGCATCAGGAATTTTATCATTTAGCCAGGCACTTGCGGGTATTAATGCTTGTTTTTTATACACCGATTTTAATAAAGTGTCTGCAAGCCTCTGATTTTTTATTACAGAAGAAATACTCCAATGCACCACACCTTTACTTTGAGGCTGCATCCCCCGGTCTATCATAATCTGATTCAGTGTTTCATCTATACTTTTATCGCTGCTGTCTCTGCTGATGCTGATACCAGGCCACAGGTGTCGTTGCTTTGTATTTTCTGTTCCCCACCATCCCAGCAGCAGCGGATAACTTTGTGCATAACGCTTGATGGGCCAGTACAGCTGTGGTGTAAAATAATCGAGCCAGCCTTTGTTCAACCACAGTTTTGCATCGGCATAAAGTTGATCGTATTGGTCAAAGCCGCTGATACCCTCGGGATAGCCGGGCCGCCAGATACCAAAGGGGCTGAGGCCAAACTTTACCCAGGGTTTTATTGCTTTAATGTTTTTATACATTCTTTCAATCAGCGTGTTTACGGCTGCTCTTCTCCAGTCGCCGCGGCTTAGTTTGCCGCCGGTTTTCAGGTATGCATTCCAGCTGAGTGTATCAGGAAAATCGGCCGTGCCATTGTAAGATGGATAAGGATAAAAATAATCGTCCATGTGTACGCCGTCGATATCATATCGTTTTACCAAATCTTCTACAACCTTATTGGTAATATCCTGTACTTCTTTTCTTGCGGGGTCCATCCACCAGTAGCCTTCTTTTAAATGCACTACCCAGTCGGGATGTTTTTTTACAACAGACTGATTGCTTATTTCTTTTCCGTCTTTATGATGTGCCCGGTAAGGATTAAGCCATACATGCAGTTCAAGCCCACGCTTATGAGCTTCTGTAGTCCAAAACTCCATTGGGTCGTAAAATGGAGCGGGAGCCTTACCCTGCTCTCCGGAGAGAAAATAGGACCAGGGTTCTATATCGCTTTTATACAAAGCATCGGCCTGTGGTCTTACCTGAAAGATGACTGCATTGAAATGATGTGATTGCAAAAAATCCAGCAATGCAATGGCTTCCTGTTTTTGTGTTTCAACCGCAAGGCCGGGTTTGCTGGGCCAGTTGATGTTGGCAACGGTAGCCACCCATGCTGCACGAAATTCTCTTTCGGCATTGGGCTCGTTTGATTTAGTATCTGAAACAGATTTTTTTGTTGTGGTACAGCTGTGTAAAAGAAAAATTACAACAGCATAATTAAAAGTGAAAATGATTTTTCTCAAAGTATTGGGATTTGTTGTTTTGATGTTGTAAATGATAGATGTCTTGGTAAAGTTGGGTTTTTCAAAGGTATTGGAAATAGTATTTTTAATCTTTTTTTAGTTGAGATGGAAATACAAGGGGTTTCATTAAAGAATCAATCGATTAATGCATTATTATTATCATTTCTTATTTATAACTTTAAAAATTGATGTAAGAGTTGAAAATAATACGAACACTTTTCTTGAATGAAATAATCCTCTTAGAATGATTCATTTCATTTTAATAATAATTGGAACTGTAGTGGTTTTCTATATTTCAAACAGAAGTTTTACGAACAAAAGTGATTTCGATAATGAAAACGATAATAACTTAAGCAGCAAGCAATGGTGGGAAAAAAGGAGAACGAGATTTAATGTAGGGCTTATAGTTGCAGGTTTTTTTTCTTTTGTACTTTATGTTATTTTAGGAGCTACTTTAATTATGCCCTATGACGAAGAGTTTGAAATTACTCTTTTTACAACAGTGTTTCAAGGTTTTGGATATTTGTTTATGATGCTCATTGCAAATATGTTTTACAATTTAGGATACTATGTTGACAAAAATTATAATAAGACAAACAGTATAACATTTAGAAAGAGATTATTTAATTGTGGATTTTGGTTTTCATTTGCGTTACCGTTTATAATTCCCTTTTTAATTGTTTTACAATATTTAGTGGAATTTTCGGGGAACAAGTAACGGGTGACTGTTGGGTTTTTTCATAAAATAAAAAACCCTTTCAAGTTATTCTTGAAAGGATTTTTAAAAATTATATTAAGAATCTAATTCTCCTTCACCACCGCCCGCTTCGGATAAGGCGGCCGCTTAGGTTCCGTTTGCGGATTTTTCTTTAGCTCATCTAAAGCAATTTCTATTGCTTTTTCCAATTGTGGATCTCTTCCTTTTATTACTTCTGCCGGCCATTGCTCTACTTCTACATCCGGCGCTACACCTTCGTTTTCTACAATAAAACCATCTTTTGTCCAGATGCCCACATTGGGCGCTGTTACGCCACCACCATCTATAAACTCAGGAAATCCTAAAATACCTACCAGTCCGCCCCAGGTACGTTTGCCCACCAGTGTTCCTACTTTAAATTTTCTAAACATCCAGGGCAGCATATCGCCTCCCGATCCGGCATTTTCGTTTATCAGCATTACTTTGGGTCCTTGTATAGAGGCTGAAGGCGTTTTTAAATCTCTGCCATAACGAAAATTCCAATATGACTGAAAAGGTTGTTGAAGTAAGTTAATATAATAATCGGCTATCTGCCCGCCGCCATTAAAACGTTCGTCAACGATGATGGCTTTGCGATTGGCCTGCGGATAGAAATATCTTTTAAAATACTCATGACCCAGATTGGTAGTATTGGGTACATATACATACGCTACTTGCCCGTTAGTAGCTTCCGTTACTTTTTTCAGATTGCCTTCTACCCAATCGCGGTTGCGCAAATCTACTTCACTTGCAATGGGTACTACTTTTACGATTCTAGAGCCATTGTTGTCGGCATTTGGCCCAATGGTCAGTTCTACAATTTTACCGGCAGTGTTTTCAAAATACTTATACAACTCTTCATCGGTCGTTACATTGTTTCCATTAACTGCCAAAATATAATCGCCCACCTGTGCATTAATGCCCGGCTCGGTTAATGGTGAACGAAGTGAAGGCGTCCAGTTGAGTCCGCCATATATTTTTTTAATCCGATACCTGTTTTTTTCAACCGCATAATCAGCACCAAGTAAACCTCCGCCAATATGTGCAGGTTGGCTAAGTCTGTCGCCCGGGCCGGTAATACGATGATGGCCTACTGCCAGCTCGCTGCATATCCAGGCAATGACTCTGTTTAAATCGGATCGGCAGGAAAGTTGCATAATAAAGGCTTCGTATTTTTTCTTCATGGCTGCCCAGTTGGCGCCATGCATACCGGGGTCATAAAAATAATCACGATTAATACGCCATGCTTCATTAAACATATTGGCCCACTCCGCCGCAGGATCTATTTTTATTTGTATAGCCTCCGTATTCAACATGCCTTTGCCGGGCATATTTTTTTCGCCGCTACTGCTAATGCCCCAGGCTCCATTATTTACATATAGCATTTTTTTGCCATCGGCAGATAATACAAATCCTGCCATGTTCATTACTTCATTATCCTTCCTGTTTTTTAAATCAAACTTGTGCAACATGGCTTGATTTCCATCCGCATCGTATGAAATATACAAGAGTTCATCTTGCTTGCCCATACCCAGATTGCTATAGCTACCCGCCGAAACAGGTATGTTTAATATTCTGTTTTCAATGCCATCCCAATCAATTGAAGACTTGTCTTTGGTTGTCGTTTCTTTTTTTGCTTTTGCAGTATCAGCCGGTTCTTTTATTTTTTCTTCATCGCTTTCTTTGGCTAATGGCGAGATGGTTTCTTTTTGCAATGTTGCCATGTAAATAGAATAGTTGGCTTTAGCATCATCATTTGATTGGTCGAACCAGTTGACAACCGGCCCCGCATCGGTAGAAGCCAAAAAGAAAATATATTTTCCTTCTTTATCAAATATGGGTTCTATTGCATCGCTTAGGCCATCGGTAAGCGGATATGATTTTTGTTGCTCCACCGAATAGAGATACACTCTTTTAAATTGTGTACCTGTAACAACGGTGTAAGCAATCCATTTTGAATCAAAAGACCAGTCGCCAAACATTTCACGATAAGGCCCCGGTACATACAATTCATCAGAAGCAATTTTTGAAATGGCGCCGCTTTTCACATCTATGAAATATAAATTTCTGCCATTATCGGTATAGCAAATCTTTTTACCATCGGGCGACCATTTAGGAGAAAAATAAAAACCTGAACCATTGAGTTTAAATGATTTTTTATCTCCTTTACTATCCTGTGGCTCTATTACTAATTCATATTCGCCCGATGCATCGCTGAAGTAGGCAATAGAAGCACCATCAGGCGACCAGGCAGGAAATTTTTCATGCACGCCTGCTGTTTGTGTAATATTTCTGGGATCACCTTTTTCGGCAGGCACCGATACGATATCACCTCTAAAATCAAATACGGCTCTTTGGCCCGATGGTGATAGTGAGGCACTTCTGATATAGTTACTGCCTTTTACATAACGCTGACGCAGCTCCAGCAAATCGGCTGCAATGCCAATCTTAATTTTTTTTGTGCTTCCATTTGCAATGGAGTAGGAATGTAGATAGCCACCTTGCTCAAATACAATAGCATCTTTTGAAAGTGCAGCATACTGAATAGGGAAGTCGTTAAATTTTGTTAGCTGCTCTGTATTTTTTGTATTGGTATTGTATGCATAAAGATTAAACTCACCATTTCTATCGCTCAAAAAATAGATATTACTACCCTGCCACATTGGGTTCACATCATTGCTTCCTTCTTTTGGTTGCGGAATTTGTATGGTGCTTTTGTCGTTGAAATTATATTGCCATAGAACTGAATGAGTACCGCCTCTGTAGTGTTTCCATTGACGAAATGCATCAGCATTTGGGGTGTAGGCCATTTGCTTCCCGTCGGGTGAATAGGTAGCCCAATAGGCATTTGGAATTTCTAACTGAGTGGACATGCCACCGCTTAATGGAACTGTAAATAACTGAAAATACCTATTGGTAAAGGAAGCACGTTGAGAAATATACAAAACCGATTTCCCGTCATTTGAAAAACCTCTTACAATGTCAAATGAAGGATGCCAGGTCAGTCTTTTGGGTATGCCACCACTGGCAGCAATAATATAAACATCCACATTGCCATCGTACTCGGCACTAAAGGCAATGGTTTTACCATCGGGAGAAAAATAAGGGTTTGACTCCACTCCTTCATCAACCGTTAATCTTTTTGGCTGTGAGCCATCCAGATTAGCAACCCAAAGATCTTCTGCATATATAAATGCAATCTGATTTTCACTTACTGCCGGCTGCTTCATCATTCTAGTGTCAGTAAGGTCAATTTTTTGTGCAGTTGCTTGCATTGTGCATAGCATGGTTATCAATGCCAACGCAGGGAAATAATTTTTTTTCATAAAAGGTTTTTGTTTTTGTCTTAAAACGAAGCCTACTAAGGTAGTGGAATTGTTTTGTGTAATACCAAAAATATTTTAATCGGAAAACGGACTTTTCATGTTTTGTAATCCTTTCTCTTTAATCAACATGGAGTAATTGATAATCCTGTAAGTTCCGTTCCTGATCTGATTTTGAAATTCAGGTGATAAAAGGCCGTTCAGTTCTCCTTGCCTGTGCTTACTCATTTCTTTGGGGCCAAATGGATTGAGGTCTTCCATGGCGTCCATCTCTGCAGATTGCATTCCTACATGAAATACCAATAGGTTGGTAACACCATATTTAGTTTTTGATAAGCTTTGTAAAATAGAATCAGGTTTATCTTCCGGTTTTGCAAAATACCAGCCTTCTACATCCTGCTCGCCTAAGAAACGGGAGATCATCAGTTTATATTCTTTCGCCAGCTTTATAACAATGGCTCTGGTTTCGGGTGTTTGCATGGGCGCACTCATGTGGTAGTCTAGGTATTCCACTTTCAATCCTGCATTCAATGCTTTTTCAATTTGCGCTCTTAATTCAATTTCTATTTCAGACATCTTTGGATTGTTGCCGAACAATTTACTGCGTGAAGGAAAAAAATTTCCGCTTGAATCAACTAAAGAAGTCACCGCACTTACACCCGCTACAGGCCCCCAGCGATATTGTTTCCATTCGGAGTTTAAAGTAAGGTGAATACCCACCGTTACATTTTTATATTGCTTCAGCATTTCAGCGGCTTCGCTAAACCAGGGGCAGGGCACCATAACCGACATAGAAACAGGAAAGTCTGCATCCAAGACTTTTTTGGCAGCCATATTTACGGCATGACACATACCGATATCATCGCAACGAAATAAAATATCTTTTGATGACGATGATTGCGGGCGAACAATAGAGGAAATTAAAATACAAATAACAGTAAGCACTCTTTTTTTCATTTTTCAATTTTTTGTACAGTTAAATCTAACAATAAAATTGGAAACTATTTTTATTGACATTACAACCAAGCAGTATTTTTTTATTAAGACGCTTTGAATGCATAACTTCATCATCACGGTTTCAACTTCAATACTATCTAATCAATTATTTTCTATGAATCAATTATTTTTTATAGTCGCATCATTTTTTGTTTTCTCCGCTTCTATTGGCCAAAAGCAAAGAGCAAGAGATCTGCGTATTCCTTTTAACGGTACACCGGGCGTATTTAATGCCATTACTGATGTGAAAGGCGTAGAAGTGGGCTATAGCACCATCATATCGGGTAGCGGAAAAAATATAAGAGGCAAAGGGCCGGTAAGAACAGGCGTAACAGCCATATTGCCCCGTGGCAGAAATAATAATCCTGTGTTTGCCAACTGGTATTCATTAAATGGAAATGGAGAAATGACAGGAACAACTTGGATAACAGAGTCGGGATTTTTAGAAACACCGATTATGATTACCAACACCAATAGTGTGGGCGTTGTAAGAGATGCAGTGTTGAAGTGGTTTGTAAAAACCGGATGGTACAAAGAAAATTTTTGGTACACCTATCCGGTAGTAGCCGAAACCTATGATGGGTTTCTTAATGATATTTATGGTTTTCATGTAAAAGAGGAAAATGCTTTCGAGGCATTAGACAGTGCAAAATCAGGTTTTCTCAAAGAGGGTAATATAGGTGGAGGCACAGGTATGATGTGCCTGGGTTTTAAAGGTGGCACAGGTACTGCTTCTAGAATTGTAAAAATTAAAGATTCTATTTATACTGTAGGTGTGTTGGTGCAATCCAATTTTGGCAGCAAAAGAAACCTTACCATTGCCGGTGTGCCTGTTGGCATTGAATTAAAAGATACTTTGAATAATGAATTTAAAGGGGCGCCCGATTACCGTCAAGAAGGCGATGGCTCCATCATTGTAGTAGTAGCAACCGATGCGCCATTATTGCCGCATCAGTTAAAAAGAATAGCTGCAAGAGTGCCGCTGGGTATTGGTATTGTAGGTGGCAAAGGCGAAAATGGATCGGGCGATATATTCATTGCTTTTTCAACCGGTAATCCAACGGCATTTCAAAGAAGCAGTTTTACCAAACTAGACGAATTGCCCAATGATTTTATTAATCCACTTTTTGATGCTACCGTACAAGCTACGGAGGAAGCCATCATCAATGCGATGGTAGCGGCAGAAACAATGGAAGGTATAAATGGTAATAAATCTTACGGTCTGCCACATCAATTAGTGGTGGATATATTAAAAAAGTATAACAGGATAAAGAAATAGCCGAAATTTTATTTGTGTGTAATTTTTTAAACTTTTTCAAAAAGTATGCATTGCTTTTCATCTTAACTTGCACACATGATCGATTACCTGCAGGGGCTGAATGAGCAGCAGAAAGAAGCTGTAATGCATATTGATGGCCCCATTATGATAGTGGCCGGTGCCGGAAGTGGAAAAACCAAAGTATTGACTACTCGAATTGCTCACCTGATGGCCAACGGTGTAGATGCCTTCAATATTCTTGCGCTTACATTTACCAATAAGGCTGCCAAAGAAATGAAAGAAAGAGTAGAACGGATTTTGGGCAATGGCGAAGCCAGAAATTTATACATTGGCACTTTTCACTCAGTTTTTGCACGCATACTTAGGTTTGAAGCCGATAAGATTGGATATCCACGACACTTTACCATTTATGATACCGATGATGCTAAAAGTGTTTTGAAAACCGTAATCAATGAACTGAACTTAGACGATAAACATTATAAACCCAATACGGTTTACAATAGAATCTCCGCTGCTAAAAACGCACTGGTAGGGCCCGATGAGTATAGAAACGACTATGGCATACAACAAGAGGATATGCGGGCCAACCGGCCAGCCATTGCCAATATTTATACGGCTTATGTAAATCGCTGTTTCAAAAACGGCGCAATGGACTTTGACGACCTGCTTTTAAAATTTTATGAACTGCTGAAAAATGTGCCCGAAGCCTTGGCGAAATATCAGCACAAGTTCAAGTACATTTTAATTGATGAGTATCAGGACACCAATCCGGCACAATATGAAGTAATAAAACTGCTGGGTGCGGTTTATGAAAATGTATGTGTGGTAGGCGATGATGCGCAAAGTATTTACAGTTTTCGTGGGGCAACGATTCAAAATATTTTACAATTCAGAAAAGATTACGACGATGTAAAAATTGTAAAACTGGAACAAAACTATCGCAGCACCAAAAGCATTCTGCATGTAGCCAATGAAGTAATTAAAAACAATAAAGGACAGATTGAAAAAAATCTTTTTACGGAGAATAGTGATGGAGAAAAAATAAAGCTGGTGCGAACGATGACGGATAATGATGAAGGAAAATTTGTAGCCGACAGCATTCAGGAGCAAAAACTGCGCAACCATTACAGCAATAAAGATTTTGCAATTTTGTATCGTACCAATGCACAGAGCCGAGCTTTTGAAGAAGCTTTGCGCCGCATGAGTATTCCTTATACCATTTACGGCGGCATCAGTTTTTATCAGCGTAAAGAAATAAAAGATCTGGTTGCCTATTTAAGATTGATAGTAAACCCAAGCGATGAAGAGGCGTTGAAGCGTATCATCAATTATCCTGCAAGGGGCATTGGCAAAACAACGGTTGATAAATTAATATTAGCTGCCAACATCAATAATATTACGGTATGGCAGGTTTTGGAAAAGGCAATACAGTTTGGTTTTAAAGCCGGCACTTTAGCTGCTTTGGATGAGTTTGTAACTATGATCAAAAGTTTTGCCAGCATGCTCACCAAACAAAATGCTTATGATGTAGCTTTTCATGTAGGCAAGCACACCGGGCTTGTAAAAGAATTGTTTAATGATAAAAGTGCTGAGGGTGTACAGCGATATGAAAACATTCAGGAGTTATTAAATTCCATAAAAGAATGGACCGAAAGCCCTGATAATGATGAGGGAGAAATGATGGATAAAAGTTTGGCCGCTTATCTGCAACAAATTACACTGCTTACTGATGCAGATGAAAAAGACCCCGATGCCGACACGGTAAAGCTGATGACCATACATGCTGCCAAGGGGCTTGAGTTTGGGTGTGTATTTGCGGCAGGGCTCGAAGAAATGCTTTTCCCCAATGCAATGGCTATTAATACAAGAGAAGAGCTGGAAGAAGAACGAAGATTGTTTTATGTAGTGATTACCCGAGCTAAACAAAGACTATGGGTAACTTATGCAAATACACGATATCGTTTTGGCCAATTGGTTCACAATGATCCCAGTCGCTTTATTGAAGAAATACCGGAGCAACATTTAGACAGAAGTTTTGCCGGCGCAGCTACTTCCACATCGGGCAGCAAGTGGGGAAATGATAATGCCTTTGGCAGAATGAAAGGCTGGGGCAGCTCATCTTATAATGATGTGCAACAGGCTGAAAAAAAATATGGCCCGCCGACGGGTAAAAAACAAACGGCAACGCCATCATATTTACCACCGAAAGTGCCTGCAACCAAACATATAGAGCACACACCGTCGGCCGACTTTGAAGCCAGCGACACCTCTGCTTTAGTTGTTGGACAAAAAGTGGAACATCAAAAATTTGGATTTGGTGAAGTTTTAAAAATGGAAGGAGCTGCACATAATCCGATTGCTACTGTAAAATTTGAACACAATGGCGAGAAAAAAATTATGCTCAACTATGCCCGGCTGCGAATAGTTGGCTGATGTTTTAACAATCCAAATTATTTTTATTTATCAGATTGATCATTGCTCATGTTTTCTAAAAGCCAGAAAAAAAAATTAAACAAAATACTGATGTTGGCCGGCGGGCTGATTGTGGCTTTAGTGTTCATTGTTTTTATTCTTGAAAAAGTTAAATATCGCAAAGCAAAATTTACGCATTATCCACAGTTTGGCATCAATATACCCGAAGGTTATTCCATTCATGGTATTGATGTTTCAAAATATCAATCACTGATAGCCTGGGAAGAGGTAAAAGCCATGCGAATCAGAAATATCAATCCCGGTTTTGCATTTATAAAAGCTACTGAAGGCATTGGCAACTACGATCCACAGTTTAACCGAAACTGGAAACGATCAAAAGAAGCAGGCATAACCCGTGGGGCATATCATTTTTTTATAGGCTCCAAAGACGGAAAAATGCAGGCTGAAAATTTTATTGATAAAGTAAAGCTGGAAGCAGGAGATTTTCCACCTGTGTTGGACATCGAGCAACTCAATGGTGCTTCAATAAACAATTTGAAGAAAGAAGCTAAACGCTGGCTGGATGTTGTAGAAGAATATTATAATATGCGACCGATTATTTATACCAATGTTGATTTTTATAATCGCAACCTCGGAGCCGATTTTGATAAATATCCGCTTTGGGTAGCGCACTACTACCAGCCGGAGCAGCCACGCATTGGCCGCGACTGGTTATTTTGGCAACATAGCGATAAAGGGAACGTAAACGGCATAACCACACCGGTGGATTTCAATGTTTTTAATGGCGACTCATCATCTTTCAAAAACCTGTTGGTTAAATAAATATTTGAAAGATAAAATGTAACTTTTCAAATTGAATCTAAAATAATGTGGAATAACGATAAAGAATTATTTAGCTATCTGATGCGGATAGCTGCTTCTGTGTTTCTTAGTCTGGCCTGGTTTATGGCTTGTTTGTCAGCAGGTATTTTTTTGGAACTGGGGCATACGCAAAGTGGTACGAAGCTCATTTTTGTTATTTTATTTTATTTGGGTGTTGCCATTTCGGGTATTGTTTTGTTTCTGTATATAAAAAAACTATGGAAGAAATAAGGGCATTTTCAGTAAAAAGATTATTTTAGAATCTTAACTGTCCGCCATGCAGCTAAAACAAATCAGCAAACACCTTATCATTTCCGGTACATTAATTATTTGGATTATTAAATACATGCTACGGCCATTAGACCTGTTTGATGAACCGGGTCGTTTTTTGATGGGCGTTGCACCCAATCTTTTGGGTTCATTTTTAATCCCATTTGGTGCTTATTGGTTTTTTAGCGGAAAAAATTTTCTGATTGCCCGTATTTTCAAAATACAATCAGCCTATGATTTAAGGATTGTATGTGTACTCGGTTTTGGTATGCTGGTGGTCAATGAGTACTTGCAATTAATATCCATATTTGGACGCACATTTGATTATTACGATATTCTCTTTTCTTCTATTGGTCTTTTAAGCGCCTATTTTGTTTTTAACAAGCTTCAACAAAAATATATGACGCAGGCAGCCTGATATTCCTTTTCAAAATTTATGAAAGCTGAAAATGCTTTCATTAATGGTTGCAATCTTCTTTATGTGCATGATTGTGCACCCGGCAAAAGCGATAATTTAGAAAATGTGCATAAACGATAAAACAAACGGCAGGAATTAATAGCCAAATATGTATAGTTTCAAAAAATTGTTTTATCACCAGAAAAGTAAAGCCGATAAAAAATAATATCAATGGTAAAAAACGATGATGGTGTTTTTTATAACCATGGTATAATGCAATGCAGCCAATAACAAGCGAAAGTAAAATCATACCTACTTCAAAAGCCATATTATGAATAATATTGGCGCCAAAAACCGGAAGGCTGGCCAGAAAAAGTGGAAGAATGGCACAATGAATAGCACAGGCTACAGAAGCTCCAATGCCCCAGGCGTCCCAATTAATTTTTGTTTTCATGCAAGAGAGCAAATTTAAGAAAACACAACGGCCTGCTAAAGAGAAAAGCAACTTAACTTTGCCGGCATGAAACTTTCAAGGAAAAGCTGGTTATACCTTGCCTTTTTTGTATTGCTTGCAGTGGGATTTTATTTTACTTTAAGCGTGTTGATTCCGGGTTATAGCGAAAAAAAATTTCCACCTATTAACACTATTCGCCCTTTTTCATTCATCAATCAGGATGGACAGCGGCTTACCGATAGTAATATGCTGGGCAAAGTGTACGCCGTTGAATATTTTTATACAACCTGCCCGGGCATCTGCCCCCGCATGAATAAAAATATGCGAAAAGTATATGATGAACTGAGTAAGGAAAGCGACTTTAAAATTCTCTCGCTTACCTGCGATCCAAAGACTGATTCGGCAGCTAAACTGAAACAATACGCCGATTCAATGCAAGTGGACACTCAAAAATGGATTTTTCTTACCGGCCGCAAAGACAGCTTGTACAGTGCAGCCCGCCTTAGTTTTAGTATTGACGATCCGGCAAATATTGTACGCAATGAAGAAGATGATTTTATGCATTCGCAAAACTGGGCATTGGTAAACAGAAAAGGAGAAGTTGTGGGCATTTTTGACGGGTTGAAAAAAAGTGAAGTAAAAGACCTCATCAAAAAAGCAAAAAGACTGTTGAGCGAAAAATAATTTTTTCAGTGCCTTCAACCGAAATCATTTTCATGCCAGCATTTTCTATTGTCATAATTTGTAAAAATGAAGCAGACATTATTGGCCGCAGTCTGGATGGCCTGTTGGGCATTACTGACGACATTATTGTGTACGACAACGGCAGTACTGATGGCACACCGGATATTGTAAAAAATTATCCCGTTCGTTTGTACAATGGAAAATGGGAAGGATTTGGCAATACTAAGAACGCTGCAAATCAACTAGCCAAATACGATTGGATATTGAGCCTGGATGCTGATGAAACATTGGATGACGAGTTAAAACGCAACCTAAAACAGTTGCCACTGAATCAGGATATTGAAGTATTTCGTTTTTCTTTTTTAAATTTTTTAGGAGATCGTCCGCTTCGCTATGGCGACTGGGGAAATGATAAACATATTCGCCTCTTCAACCGCAAAAAGGTAAGCTGGGATAGGGAAGCTGTGCACGAAAAATTATTGTTGCCCGAACAGGCGGTTATAATAAATGTGGAAGGCAAAATATTGCATCGCACCTGGAGAAACAAGGCAGATTATAAAAATAAGATGGAGCGCTATGCGGAGTTGGGTGCAAAAAAATACTTGAAACAGGGAAAGCATGGAGGTCGATTGCGTCAAATATTTTCGCCTTCAATTGCATTTATAAAATCTTATTTATTGAAACTGGGTTTTTTGGATGGTAAAGCCGGCTTCACTTGTGCCGGTATGATGGCTTATTATACCAAAAGAAAATACGAACTATTTCGAAAACTAAAAATGGAGCAAGAAGCAAGGAAATAGTTTTACATTAATTTTACTGCATTAACATGACCAATTTCATTCCGATATTTCCGCTTGGCGTTGTCGTGTATCCCGGCGAAAAATTAAATCTTCACATTTTTGAACCACGTTACAAGCAATTAATTGTTGAATGTTTTGGACAGAAAAAATTATTTGGCATACCCGCGGTAATTGAAAATAAATTAAAAGAATACGGCGCATTGGTAGAGATAACTGAATTGTCAAAAGTATATGACAATGGAGAAGTGGATATCAAAACCAAAGGCGTACGAACTTTTAGAATGTTGGAGCTTTTAAAAGAGATACCCGATAAACTTTACAGTGGTGCTATTGTTACCTATCCCGATACAAATGAACAGGGAAATCCTGAACTGATGCAAAAATTAATGAGCAGCATACGTGAACTACACCGAATGTTGAATGTTTCAAAAGATTTCGGTAAAGCAGACCGGGAACTGACCGTGTATGAAGTGGCACATCATTTGGGACTATCCATAGAAGAAGAATATGAATTGTTGCAATTGCACGATGAACGGCAACGGCAGGAATTTTTAAAAAGACATTTAGCCAAAGTAATACCTACTATGGCCGGCATGGAAAGGTTGAAAGAAAAAATAAAACAAAACGGGCATTTTAAGGATTTGAAGGGGTTTGATTTTAGTGCGTGAGAAACTTTGAATTGCTTCGAGTGGACATGAACCAGAGTACAAGACACGAATCATTGCGTAGTAGCTCTTTGCAAGCACATTCCTTCAGTTGTCGCACAAGTAGAATTGGAGCTAATTGTATATTTTTCTGCTGATTGGCCCATCGTTCTATTAGGTGGGTACTTATTTAGGCTTTGTTCCTCATTTGTTTGTTTGTTTATATAGGGTTACAATTTCATTTATTACGAGTTGAGGATTGTCTTGCCAAACCGTATGTCCGCAGTTCTGCGCAAAAACAAAAGTATGATTTGGTTGTTCACCAAATGATTTTACGCATTGATGCCATTCTGTTTTGTAATCTTCTGTTTTAAGAAAAGTTTGATTTTCTGCGCCAATAATAGTAGCAGGAGTTTTTGGTGGAAATTTTTTCTTTTCCATTAAGTTGTAAATTTTTTCATAATTAATGAGTACATAATAAAGGCCGGCTGCTTCTTTTTTTATTCTATCCCAAAGTGCCGTTGATACCATTTCATTGCCTTCTTTATTTCGTTTTTTTGTATAGTTGCAAGGCAATGCGGGACCAATAAACACAGCGCCTTTGATTTTTCGCCTATTCCTTATAGCGAAGAGAATAGAATAAAAACTTCCAAATGAGTGATTGACTAGAAAGAGTTGTTTAGTGTATCCCAATTTTTTCAAAGCAAGCTCCAGCGTTTTCACTTCTGTTGGCAGATTAATATGGTTGGTGTCTATCCCGCTGGAGCCAAGGCCGGCTCTGTCGTAAGTTATTAAGGTTGCTCCGGTAGCGTCATGTATATTGTTTAAAATACTTTTCCAGGTAGTAGCATCAGCCCCATTGCCCGATTCAAAAAGTATGGGAGCACCCATACCTTTCACAATATAAAAATGAAGCTTGTAGCTTCCAATGTCAATCATTGTGTCAAGGGTTTGCGAGTGCCCAAAAAGGAAAATGCCTGAACAGAAGAATAGGGTAAATATTACTTTCATTTGGAGTGATAGTTATTTCATTATTAAATATCCGTTTCTTATTTGTATTAGAGCTTCTGTGTTTTAGGAATCTCTCTCCAGGTATAACTTTTTTGTACAATTTTCCATTCACCCTCATATTTCATTATTAAAAAATAGTCGGTAAATATCCTCCAGTTAGGAATTAGTATTTCTGCTTTTGCAATTGCGGCATCTTTTTCAATATCAATGGAAATTATTTTGCCTATACGATTTGTTTTTTCACCCGGTTTTACATTGGCGATGTATTGCTCGCCAGAACGTACCCACAGGGAGTCTTTTGCTATGGCGTATAAATTAAAACTGGGGTGAAAAGCTTTTCGCAATCTTTCCGGTTGTCCATTGGCGGTTCCTTCAATATAGTCCGTCAATATTTCAGTAATTTGATCTTTGTCGCTTTTTGTTTCAGGTAAGTTTTTATGGAGAATTGAAATTACTTCCGTCGCAAGTTTTGCTGCTGCGCTGGGGTCTTGCCCGGTTACAAATCTTCCATCCACAACATAAAAGCCGTCTTTATTTTTTTTGGAGAAAACAAAATTTCCTTTGTTCGCTTTTATGGCTTTGTCTATAGAAAAAGGAAAGGCTTTATAGTATTCCATTTCTTTATTTTCATGAAAGTCGGGATAGCCCGTTATTTTTCTTCCGGCATACAGCGAGTTGCCTCGTTCATCTGTTAGATAGACTATGCCTGCCGTACCATGGCAGATGGCCGAAACAACACCATTTTTATTATAAATTTTTCTGGCAATTTTTTGAATGGCTGTGTCTTCTGCTACGCCAAACATAGCAGCACCACCACCGCTATAAAATATAGCAGCATAGTTTTCTGGGATTATTTCTGAAGGCTGCCGGGTATGTTCCAGTTTGTCCATAAACCAACCATCGTACAAGTATTTTTTTTGCAAGCTATCCGATGTATTGATATAGCCAACAGGGATGGCTCCGCCTTTTGGACTTACGATGTCAACTAGAAAACCCGCTTTAGTAAAAAAATCGTAGGGTACTATCATTTCTTCAAAATGGTTGGCTGTACTTAGTTTGGTGCTTCCATAATAATGTTGATTGGAGGTTACAAACAAAATGCGTTGTTGCCCCAATGTGTTCAGCAACATCAGGCAAGCCGAAAAGGCAAAAAACAATTTTATCATTTTTGAAGTTTTAATACAAATAGGGTGTAAATATCGGGCAGAGAGATAAGAAAGGAGTTTTAGTATATAATAAGATGGTTTTAGTTTATAAAACCGCACTTATTTGGCATTTTGTTTTTGAAATTCAGCCGGTGTTAATCCTGTAATAGCTTTAAAAGCTATGAAAAATGTTGATTTTGAACTGAAGCCACTATCATATCCCAGGCCTTCCATTGTAAAATTTTTATCATTTACGATTAGCTGTTTAGCTTTTTCAACCCTGTATTCTTTGATAAGTGTGGAAAATGATTTGCCCAATACTTCATTTACATATTGCGATAAAATGTGTTTGGAAATGTTTAGTTCCTTTGAAGCCATTTCTAATGAAAAATCAGGATTAAGATAAAGCTCCTTTTCGGTAATCAAAGTTAGTTTTTGGGCTATGTGCTTTTGGGTATCGGGGCTAATTTCTTTGTTTTTGTATTTTTCCTGACTAAAACTTGCCGATGTATCTTTCTTAAAAAGAAGCAGCAATACAATTAAGTATAAAATAAAAGTAAAAGAAACGGCTCCTAAAATATAAGATGTATAAGGCGCCAAATTATATGCAAGCCAGATAGCAAATACACCTCCAAAAATGCTGAGTTGCCAGATTTCCAGTTTATTGATTGGCTCCTTTTTTAATAGTTTTTGAGTTATGGGTTTTATATATCTAAATGATGCAATCAAATATAAAAGCCATTGCAGGTAAATTGCCTTTACTATCCATCTGCTCCACAAGGTGCGATGGGCAACATAAGGATAAAGAAATCCCAGAAGGGTAATAGCAGCCAAAAAGGGAATTACATGAAGTATCCAGCCGGGCTTTCTTTCTTCAAAAATGGATTTTAAATATAAGAATAAAAAAGGGCCAATTAAGATACAGGCAGAAAGCCCGATTTGAATAAAAATATTTGCCAAAGAAGGATTGAAGTAAAAAAATACTGACTTGGCAATGCGAATACTTAATACAAAAAGCAGCAGGGATAAAAAATAGTTGGCAAATGCTTTCTTATGGGATTGCGTGGCAATATATACAGAGAGTACAAAACCGTTGAAGGCGCCTAAAGCGCTAAAAAAGAAAAGTAAGAGAAAAGAAGTACTCATCTGAAAAGGAAATGTGCAATATTAAATTGACACTAAAATAGCCAATTCATTTTTCATTTGCCACAAATCATGGCATTTGTCAACAGATTTATTTCGAAAAAAATTGAACTATGAAAGTCAACAGTAATAACTGAAACCTAACACTAAAGCTCATCAATTCGCTTCATCACCTTTTCCGTTAATGGATTACAGTATTTTAAATTGAATTCAAAAATATCTTCAGGATGGTAAGCCTGTTCAACAGCTTTACGCAACATCGCTTTTGCTCTGTTTAGTCTTACTTTTACATTGGCTTCGCTTATGCCCAACAAAGCTGCTGTTTCCGCTACATTCAGTCCATTCATCTCTCTTAATGAAAATACCATACGATATTCTTCAGGCAAAGCGACAAGGGCATTTTCAATTACATGCCCCAGTTCGTTATTGTTGATATCTTTTTTAGCGTCGGGGATTGCGTTTGAAAACATCGGCTTTGCATTTTCGGTTAAAGAATCGGTGTTCACCTCATTTTTAAAACTAGATTTTTGTTTTTTTCTATAGCAGTTATTCAGCATGATTCGAAAGATCCAGGTTTTAAAATCGGCTCGCTGCTCAAATTGTGATAGGCTGCGATAAGCGTCAATATAAGTATCCTGCATCAGGTCCTGTGTGTCTTCATGATTATAGTTGTACGACCTCCCTATTTTATAGAGCAAAGGATTAAACCGCCTTACGATAATTTCGTAAAGCGGTTTTTCTCCATTTAATACCCTGTGAATAATTTCGTTCTCGGTTAGCTTTTCTATTGTTTCCATTACTAACTAAGGTACAAAATTTTGTTTAGGCCGATACTGTCATTCAATTAAAACTTATCTGGAAACTGCTTGGCAATTCCTTCGGACAATGAAGCAGCGAAATGCATCATATCTTGAAAAGCTGCATCATAATCAGTTGAAGCTTTTGTATAGTTTTTTTGCAGCAAATCAACAGAATAGGTGATCGTTTTTGTAAGATGGTCATCCATGTGCATACGCATATGGCCTTGCTCCCAGTTTGCGGGATTGGCTGCAGAAAGAAAATCTGCTATTTCTTTTCCGTTTTGTCTCCAATTGGCCACAGCTGCATCCAATGCAGCCTGGTCTCCATTTTTGGCTGCTGTAAGTACCGGCACAGCTCCGTTGATGTGGCCTTTCAATAAAGTAGTAAGTTGATCGCCGGCAGCCTGACCATAGTAAGGAACAATAGCAGCGCCAATATCCTCCTGATTTTTGAGCAATCTGGCCAATTGCGCATTGAGTGCTGTGTTGTTATTGAAAAATGCATCTACTGTGAGGTAAGTGTATTGCATGTGATCGGCCCATAACTTGTGCATAGCATTATCAAGTTCACGGTATTTATCGCTGGTAAGCGGATTGGGTGCTACACTGTCTTTTTTACAGCTTTGCAAAAAAGTAAACAATACTAAAGCGATGCTGAATAATCTCAGGATGATTCCTGTTTTTTTCAACGAAATGTTTGTAGTAATCATAATCTGTGTTTTTTATTTGGTTAAGAATTATATTTTTTAATTTTTTACTAGTCTTGAATTTGTCAGGAAATTGCTTGATAATACCTGCTGCAAGCGCCGCAGACATCATGTTCATGTGTCCGCTGGCTTCGTCAAATTTTGTTATGGCATTTGTATAATCGTTTTTGAGCAGGTCAACAGCATAAGCCGTTGTCTGGTCAATATGTGCTTTCATCATCTGGCGCAGATCTTCCTGCTTCCAGTTTGCGTTTGCTTTTGCCAGAAAATCTGCAATCTCCTGCGCATTGACATACCAGTCGTCAAGTGCTTTTTTTAAGCCGGGCTGATCATTGTTTTTGGCGGCAGTAAGCACCGGTACCGCTTCCTGAATATGTACAGTAAGCAGTTGGCTTAATTGTTTACCTGCAGCTTCACCATAAAAGGGAATGATGGCGTTGCCAATGTCTTTTTGATTTTGTAATAGCCTGTTAAGTTGTGCATCCAGACCTTTTGGGTTGTGGAAAAAGGCATCCACCGTGGCAAAAGTCCATTGCATGTGTTCGTTCCACAATTTTTGCATTGCCCCATACAACTGTGTTTTTGGGTCTTCCTTGCCGCATTTATCGCAGGCAAAAGCATAGTTGCTTACGAGCAAGGTGGTAAACAGTACCACCGAAAACAGAATCTTTTTCATGATATTTTTTGAAGTTTAGGTTTTATAATAAACCAATAGAGTAGCCGAGAAGTAAAAAGGTTACAAAGTTTTTTTTTGCTCGTAAATAAATGTGATGGGCCGAAGTTCGCAGTGTATAATTTCCAGATTATCAGGTTTGTAATATCTCGTCATAATGCACTTAAATCTTCAATTTGCCTTTGGTTATTTACTTTTGCTATATGCAGCATCTTATTGATTCTATCAGCACACTTTATACGCAATGGAAAGGAATAGCACCGGTTTCGGTTGATATGCTTCCGCAAAGCGGCAGCGAAAGGCGCTACTTCAGGTTACATGGCAAATCGGAAACGGTTATAGGCACTTACGGAGCCAATGTTCCGGAGAATAATGCATTTATTTATTTCAGTGACCATTTTAAAAAATGCAATCTGGCGATACCTGAAATTTTTGTTGTAAGTGAAGACAGGCAGTATTATCTGCAACAGGATTTTGGTGAAGTGTCGCTGCTCAATCATCTGGAAGCAAAAGGTTTTTGCGATGAAGTGTATAACCTTTTTAAAAATAGTCTCACGGAGTTGGCACGGCTGCAAGTGAAAGGAGACGAAGGGCTCGACTATAACCAATGTCTTACCAATAAAGAATTTGGCAAGCAGGCCATCATGGCCGATTTGTTGTATTTCAAATATTATTTTTTAGACGCATTGCGAAAGCCCTACGATAAGCAAAAACTGATTGACGATTTTGAAGCGCTGAGCAATTACCTGACACATACCGAATATAAATTTTTTATGTTCCGCGATTTTCAAAGCCGGAATATTATGATTGAAAAAGACGGCTCGCCACACTTTATCGACTACCAGGGTGGAATGAAGGGCGCACCACAATACGACGTTGCCTCCATGCTATGGCAGGCCAGAGCCAATCTTCCTGATGAATGGAAGAATAAATTGCTGGAAGATTATATGGACAGTTTTGAAAACTTTACCGGCAATCGTATTGATCGCAATGTTTTTCGCAGTCAGTACAACGGTTATGTACTCATACGGCTTTTACAAGTATTGGGTGCCTATGGTTTTCGTGGATTGTTTGAACGAAAGGCACAGTTTCTTACCAGTATTCCGCTTGCATTAACTAATTTGAAAGAATTTTTCAACCATCAAAGCGTGGGTATTTCGGTTCCCGAGTTTAGAAAAGTACTGGACATTTGTGTTGCCGATGAAGTCGTTCAACTGTTTACACCCACCCAAGCTACCGAAAAAACTCTTTTGGTTGTAAAAGTGTGTAGTTTTTCTTATCGCAAAGAAATGCCAAAGGATAATAGCGGCAACGGCGGCGGCTTTGTGTTTGACTGTCGCGGTATTCTCAACCCCGGACGCATTGAAAGTATGAAAACACAAACCGGAAGAGATAAAGAAGTAAAAGATTTTTTGGAACAACAAACCAAGATGCCCGAATTTCTAAACAGTGTTTTTGATATTGTAGATACCACAGTGGAGGCATATATTCAAAGAGATTTTGAAAGCCTGATGGTGAGCTTTGGCTGTACCGGAGGCCAGCATCGTAGTGTGTATGCGGCAGATGCAATGGCAAGACATTTAAAAAATAAATTTAAAGTAAAAGTGGAACTGCGACATTTAGTGCAGGATGAAAAAAATTGGGTGAATGAGCTGGAGGGGGGAAGGTAGAAGGTGGAGGTTGAGGATTTAGATTGAGGTTGAGGTTGAGATTTAGGTTGAGGTTTAGGTTTAGGTTGAGGTTAAGATTGAGGGATAATGATATTTTATTAAAACATGAGTAAGGAGTTAAAAGTTACAAAGGCTATTATTTTTTCGGCCGGATTGGGTACCAGATTCAAGCCCTGGACAGATAAGCATCCTAAGGCTTTGGCAATGGTGAATGGCAAATCGTTGCTACAAAGAAATATTGAATACCTGCAATCTTATGGCGTAACGGATGTGATTGTGAATGTGCATCATTTTGCAGCGCAGATAGAAGCAGCTGTGAAAGAAAATAATGGATGGGGTAGCAATGTAATGATAAGTGACGAACGTCAAAATGTATTGGAAACCGGTGGCGGCCTGCTTCATGCCAAATCGTTATTTACACCCGGGCAGCGTTTCATTAGTTGCAATGTGGATATACTTACCGATTTAGATATTTATAAATTACTTCTCTACCACGATTTGCATCGGCCACTGATTACATTTGGTGTTACCAATCGTACATCTTCACGCAATTTATTGTTCAACGAAAATATGCGACTTTGTGGCTGGCGAAATAATAAAACCGGTGAAGAAAAAATTGCCCTGTCTGGGAATCATCTGCAATCATTTGCCTATAGCTGCGTGGTTGTTTTTGAATATGAGATTTTTCACCTGATGAAATCACATGGGTTTGCTCATAAATTTTCATTGATTGATGTATATCTCAAATTGGCAAAGGAGCAGACCATTTTGGGTTACAATCACAGCGGCGATAGGTTAGTAGATGTAGGTAAGCCCGAAAGTGTTTCCATTGCCGAAGCACAATTTCAATAATTTTTTTTGCAGTTTTGACACCATTAAAAAATAATAAGCGAAAATCTATATTATGGATACAATTGTTATAAAGTATTGTAAATAAATTGTGAATGGTTACAACCCTGGCTACTTTTCGGCTATCTTTCCATTTTAAACCGTTTTTAATTATGAAGAAATTATTTCTTGGTTTTTGTACCTTTTTGATTAGTGTTAGTTTGTTTGCACAAAGCAAGTATGATCAACGAGAGGCGTTCAATCCGCAGTTTTATCCTTATCCCGGCAACGATTTTAGAAGTGCCAGCGGCGAGCCGGGTCCTAAGTATTGGCAAAACCGTGCCGACTATTCAATAAATGCCACTTTAGATACCGCTAATCATGGCATCAATGGAAATGTGGAAATAACTTATACTAACAACAGTCCGGATAAGCTAAAATTTCTCTGGCTGCAATTGGATCAAAATATTTATAAAAAAGATTCAAGAGCCAGCGCCACTACAACAGAAACAGGTGGCCGTTGGGCTAATGCTAAATTTACAAATGGCGATGTTATTAAATCAATATCGGTTGAATATAACGGACAAAACTATACACCAAAATATACAATAACCGATACCCGCATGCAAGTGTGGTTGCAGGATGCATTGGCTACAGCAGGCGGAAAAGTAAAACTGAAAATTCAATTTGACTTTACGGTTCCCGAATATGGTACCGACCGCATGGGCAGGCTAAAAACAAAGAACGGATGGATTTATGAAATAGCACAATGGTTTCCCCGCCTTTGTGTGTACGATGATATTCAAGGGTGGAATACATTACCTTACCTGGGAGCCGGTGAGTTTTATTTAGAGTATGGAGATATTGATTTTAATATTACAGCACCTGCAAATTTGATTGTAGTAGGTTCAGGCGAACTGACCAACCCGCAGGATTGCTTTACTTCAGATCAACTGAAAAGATGGGAGGCAGCAAAAAACAGCGATAAAACAGTTGCCATTCGCAGCGATAGAGAAGTAACTGACCCCAACTCAAGACCCAAAACAGCTAATATTACCTGGAAATTTAAAATCAGTAATACAAGAGATGTAGCCTGGGCCGCTTCAAAAGCATTTGTATATGATGCAGCCAGAATTAACCTGCCCAGTGGCAAAAAAATAATGGCCGCTAGTGCCTATCCTGTTGAAAGCATTAAAAAGGACGGCTGGCAACGATCTACCGAAATGGTGAAAGGATCTATAGAGCATTATTCAAATATGTGGTATGAGTTTCCCTGGCCGGTAGCAACCAACGTGGCGGGCATTGTCGGCGGTATGGAATATCCGGGCATTGTATTTTGCAGCAGCGGCTCTAGTGGCAGCAGTCTTTGGGGTGTTACCGATCATGAATTTGGCCATAGCTGGTTCCCCATGATTGTTGGCAGCAACGAAAGAAAATATGCGTGGATGGATGAAGGTTTTAATACTTTCATCAACGGCCTTTCTACTAAGGCATTTAATAAAGGAGAGTTTGATGAAGCCAGCTTTTTTGACGATCCTGCTTCAATGACAGGTTATGTTTTTGGCGACCACATGGATGGATTGTACAATGTGCCTGAGGTAATTCAACAAAGTAATTTAGGCGTTGCCGCTTATCTGAAACCTTCAATGATGCTGGATGCTTTGCGCAATGTGGTTTTAGGTAAAGACCGATTTGATGCAGCCTTTAGAGAATACATTGCACGTTGGGCTTTCAAGCACCCTACACCCTGGGATTTCTTTCATACTATGGAAAATGTGAGTGGAGAAGATTTGGGTTGGTTTTGGAGAGCCTGGGTATTAAACACATGGAAATATGATGTAGCAGTAAAAGAAGTGAATTATATTGATAATAAACCCGCAAATGGAGCTGAAATCACCATTGAAAATCTGGATAAAATGGTAATGCCATTAACGGTTTTGGTAAAAGAAAGCAATGGAAAAGAGCAACGTATCAATTTGCCGGTTGAAGTATGGCAGCGTGGGGCTGAGTGGACATTTACCGTAAACACAACCAGTGAAATTAAAGAAGTGATTTTGGACCCCGATAAGCAATTGCCCGATTGGGATCGTGCCAATAATGGCTGGAAGAAAAAGGCATTTTAATTTTTTTTCAAATAAAATATTAATCCCGGTAAGGTTTTCCTTCCGGGATTTTTTTTATCGTTGAGATAAAAAATTTTGTAATGATGTGCTTGCCAAAAAAATGGGTTTTATTTGTAGACAAACTGCCGCCCCGATGGGGCTTGTAAGTATTCAGTTTATTGATTTAAACCAAAAAGACCAGCAATGGATTGTTGATATTTTTCCTTCAGCAACATTCAAAATTCATACAACGAATCGCATCAAAAGTTCAACGATATAAAAATTTCATTTCATCAACACGATAACTCAATCGGAACGAAAAATGAGTAAGAACGATGTTGAAGCTTGAACCTAAACTGCATCGGGGCGAAACATGATTTTACAGCATCGGTTTTCTCCTCTATCTGATATGCACTTTACCGGTAGCTAATTTTTTACCTGCTGCATTGTAAACAAATACAAAATAAATACCGGTAGCGGCTTGGCGCAGGTCAATGGGCAGCAAAGTATAAGACCCATTAATCGTGAAGACTTTGTCAAATACTTTTTGCCCGCTTGCATTTACAATCGTAAGATGTCGCTGTGCCTGATTTCCCGTTTCATTGTAGTATGCCACTTCAAACCGTCCATTATTTGGACTTGGAAATACAAATAATTTATTACTAGCCAAAGCCTGAATGGTAACAAGTGATGATGTGGCTGAACATACCGGACCACCCGCCCATGCCTCCATGACTGTTACCCGATAATTTCCAATTTTTTCAATATCCACTTCATACTGATTGCCGGAAAATGACAAAGGCGCACTGTTATAAAACCAGTTATAAGAATTGGCACCGCCTGTTGAGGTTACATTTGCATTTAAATGAGTAGTAGCACCGGGCAATAAACCGGTTCCGGGGTTGGCTACAAGCGCCACAACAGGAATTTTTCTTACGGAAAGTGTAGCCACATTTGAAATAACAGGGGCTGAACATGCGGCACTGGTTAGCACACAACGGTATGCGTAGTTGTGTTGTGTAATAGAAGTATTACTTATGTTATATGCCGACGAGTTTGCACCGGCAATATCTACCCAATTTATTCCTCCATTTGTACTTATCTGCCATTGATATGAAATGGGAGATAAAGCATTTGCGGTAATATAAAATCCGGCATTTGCCCCTTCGCAAACAGCTACAGATAAGGGTTGTGTTTGTATCGTTGCAGCTGTTTCCACTTTTAGCAGTGCGGTACCGGAAACCGTGCTGCCGCAAAATGTAGATGCTATACATCGATAGCGGTTGCTATTCATACTTACTGATACAGCCGATAATGAAATACTATTTGCGGTTGCTCCACTTATATTCGTCCAGTTTATACCACCATCAATGCTTAACTGCCATTGAAAACCGGTGGCAGCGGAAGCGGTAATATTGAAACTAACATGGGTGCCTACACATGCAGTTACATCTGCCGGCTGTGTATTGATTGTAGGTCCGTTTCCTGTGTTGATTATAAAGTTTACCGTTGTCGTTTGAACGGGCACTCCGCTTGCCGATCCCTGTACTGTTATTGAATAGGTGCCGGGTGTCAGTGTTTGTGCATTGTTGAGTAACACACTCGTGCTATTTCCGGGAATTACCGGATTGGGGCTAAAGCTTACCGTTGTTCCTGCAGGCACACCAGCGCTTGCCGATAATGTAATAGGATTGAGAAAACCACCATCGGAAGTTGTACTTAATGTGGCATTCATAATAGCAGGAGCCGGACAAGTAGCTGATGCACTCGCAGTATTTCCCAATGAAAAACTACCATCATTCAACCCGGGTACATGAACGATTGTGCCTGTTGACATCGTTCTTGCGCTATCATCATAAAATATATTTACCGGCGTGAATGATAAATTGTAACTCAGCTTTCCTCCGGGAATGGGTGTGCTTATACCATTTCCTGCAAATGAAAGATTGCCCCCACCCCAGTCAAAATAAGTAATCGTAGTATCTTGAGTAGCCACACTTCCCCTTAGATGTAATACCACCGGACCTCTGAAATATGAAACATTGGAACCACTACTCTGCGTTTGCCCACCGGCTTGTATTATTAATTTGTTTGCTACCGGACTGTTCCAGTTCACCGTATTGGTTGGGTATCCTTTGCCACCCACAGCAGTTGTGCCTTTACCTGAACCGCCTACATAATCATTAAAAAACGGTGTGATATCAACTCCCAATACTGTATTGAATTGATTTTTTAAAGAATCAGCCGTAGCCGATTTTCCTTTTAACTGAGTTTGATAATTGGCAAGTGCCTGAAAAAATTTTGCATCACCACTCATGGCTCTAAGCATGGAAACAATCATACCGCCGCGTTCATATACTGCACCACCATAAGAACTGTTCCAGATGGCATTTGAATTAACCATATTCGCATCAGGAATCCAAACACTTACTGAATATGATAAAGCACTTGACTTAATACCACTGCGTACACCAAAAGGATTAATACCCAGTGAGGGCATTATTTCGCCGGCTAAGGCTTCGCTATAACGGGCAAAACCTTCGGCAAGCCAAAGGTCGTTCCAGGTTGCAAAGGTTACGTTATCACCAAACCATTGATGGTTCAGTTCATGTGCAAGTGTACGACTACTCGTTAAAGCTGATGTAGCCATTCCCGACATGGTTTGATGCTCCATACCCCCTGCACCCAACAAGCCATCATAGTATCCATGTTTTTCATTTTTGAAAGGATAGTCACCAAAACGAGTACTAAATCCCTGTAACATAAAATTCATATCATCCATTGCGGAAAGAATACTATTGTATTGCGATGTTGATTTCCCTCTGAAGAGATTATAAACCACAGGTATTTCTGTTCCGCTTACATTGACAGATCTGTAATATCTGTTGAATCTCGCTACCGATACAAAAACAAGATAAGAGGCAATGGGGTATCGTGTTTTGAAAACAAAGGTTCGGTTGCCACCCGTAATGGTAGAATCAACTAATCTTCCGTTTGAAGCTACCCAAAAAGTATCGGCAGCCGTTGGGGAAGCCCAGGGCACATTTACAATAATGTCCATGGAATCAATTTTATCCTGCATATCAGCTTTACAAGGCCACCAGTCACGGTCTTCATACGATTCGGAAAGTGTAGTAATATAATTTCCTGCGGTGGAGCTATTCGCCCTTTGATAACCTTGCGATGCACCTGTGGCCGCCGGTGGCACACCCTGATAATATATGCGTACAGAATCTATAAAATTGTTTGCAAGGCTTACACCTAAAGAAAGGGTAACAATATTTCCTGAACGATTTATACTTGCGGGCGGAAGCTGAGCATTTCTGAAAATAACGGAATCAATTGACATCACATCTCGCAGGTCAAAAGATATAGTTGAAACAAGATCCTGTATTGTTTTAAAATTTGTTTGCACAAAACCTTTTAGGTACTTCACCGTAGTATCAGGATTGATGCGCCAGTAAATTTTATGATAAAGCACATCAATATTAGCACCGGTGCCGCTTTGTCCGCTGCTAAATGGATGGGTTTCCTTACTCATACGGTGGTAGTAATCATTTTTCTGTGCCCGGCTTTGGAGCACAAATGCAAAAACTGATAAAATAAATACGAAATAAGTTTTCATAATACGCATACTGCAAAGTTTGGAGTTTTTCATCAATGAATGTTTTTTGATTGCAAAAAAGAAAGTTGTATTTACAGTATTTGAGAAATTACGTTGTGTTAATACTTTTCTTTTCTTTGCACATGGCTGAGTCAGCAAATAAAATTGTCATCATAGCAGCACCATCGGGTGCGGGCAAAACCTCAGTAACCCGGCACCTGCTGCAAAGTTTTCCTGCACATTTGTTGTTTTCCATTTCTTGTGCTACCCGTCCACCACGCAATCGTGAAAAGCATGGTATGGATTATTATTTCATTTCGGCCAATGAATTTCGCCGGCGTATAGAACATAATGAATTTGCTGAATGGGAAATGGTGTACCACGATAAATACTATGGCACACTGAAAAGCGAACTGGAACGCATCTGGAAACAGCA
This sequence comes from Bacteroidota bacterium, assembly GCA_022708055.1. GTDB lineage: Bacteria > Bacteroidota > Bacteroidia > Chitinophagales > Chitinophagaceae > JJ008. Next base: position 73,105 of record JAKIZK010000001.1, on the reverse strand, counting down.
CAAAGCGCCATTATTGGATGTAGATGTAAAAGGCGGCATTAATATTCAGGAGCAATATCGTGAACATTCACTTTCGCTTTTTATAGAACCACCTTCTATTGAGGAATTAGAAAAAAGATTAAAAGCCCGTGGTACCGAAACCCCTGAATCTTTACAGGCCCGCATCAGCAAAGCGGCTTATGAACTCTCTTTTAAAGACCGGTTTGATCACATAATTTTAAACGATAAATTAGAAAGAGCCTGCAAAGAGGCAGAGCATATCGTTAGCAGATTTTTGTTGGACAAATAACGCTTACATTTCAAATGCACACATATCCTTCCGGCAGGGTATCTTCGCAGTATGATTGAATGGGAATCCATAGTACTTTTTATTTTGACGCTATTGTTAATGGCTTTTTTTTCGGGCATTGAAATGGCATACTATAGTGCCAACCGGCTTTCGCTGGAGTTAAAGAAAAAACAGGGAAACACTACCTCCGGCATCATTACAAGATTTATTGAGTCGCCCGACCGGTTTTTGGGCACCACACTTATTGGATATATCATATTTCTTACTTTTCTGGGTTTGCAATTGAGCCATGTGATGCACCCCATCTGGAGTTACCTGCATATTCAAAGCGAGCTGCTTCATTCACTTTTTGAAATTGGCTTTACAACCGGGGTTGTTTTGTTATTTGCTGAATTTATTCCACGAGCCTATTTTAGGGCGCATAGCAATAAATGGTTGACCGCTTTAGCAAGAGTTACTGACTTTTTTTATCAATTATTTTCGCCGGTTGCAATTTCTTTAATCAAACTTTCTGAGTGGATTTTGAAATATGTTTTCGGAGTGAGAATGGGAAAAGATAAAGAAGCTTTTGAGCGAAGCGATCTCAAACATTTATTTCAACCACAACCCGATGATGAACGACAAGAGCGGAATGCGCAATTACTGGAAAATGCACAGGAACTTCCTAAAATAAGAATTCGCCAATGCTTAGTACCGCGTAAAGAAATTATAGGAATTGACAGTACTGCATCGATGGATGAGGTAAGAAAAAAATTTGAAGAAACAAGACTTAGTAAACTGGTTGTTTATAATCAAACCATTGATAATATTACTGGTTATATGCACCAGTTGGATTTATTTAAAAATCCCGCTTCTATTGCTTCAATATTGATTACGATTCCTGCGGTGCCTGAAAGTATGACAGCCACCGACCTGATTGGAAAACTTTCCCGCGAACGAAAAAGTATTGCATGGGTGGTTGATGAGTTTGGAGGTACAGCCGGCATCGTAACTTTGGAAGATGTGCTGGAAGAACTTTTCGGAGAAATACAGGATGAATACGACACTGAAGAGTTTGTAGAAAAACAACTTGCTGAAAATGAATTTATTTTTAGCGGCAGGCTCGAGCTCGATTATTTGGAAAATAAATACGACTTTGATTTTGCCGATGATGAAAGTGAAACACTTTCCGGGTACATCATCAACTATCATGAAACCATTCCCCGTCAAAAAGAACGCATCATTATTGAAAATTATGAGTTTGATATAGTAAACGTAAGTGATACCCGAATTGAAATGGTAAAAATGAAAAAACTGAAATAAAGACCGGGATTCATAAATATGTCTTTACTACTTATTAACCAACCGGCCAACAATCAATCCGATTCACCCTTTATCTTTGCCCTCATTCAAAACCACAGATGGCTTTATTAGACTTTTTTAATAAAAGAAAAAAAGAAACAGATACAGGTGATATGTCTTTTATCGACCACCTGGAAGAGTTGCGTTGGCACCTCATTCGTTCTGTTATTGCCATTGCTATTGGGTGCATTATTGTTTTAATTTTTGCAAAAGATATTGTGGACGGCATTTTACTGGCGCCCACCCGTAATAATTTTATTGCAGCCAAATGGCTTTGCGATCTTGGTCATGCTATCGGCATTGGCGATACGATTTGTTTTCCGCCCATAAAAGCACAGTTTCTGGAAAACAAAATGACCGGACAGTTTATTTCTTACTTCACTGTCGGCTTTATGGGCGGATTTGTATTGGCCTTCCCTTATATTTTTTGGGAGTTTTGGAAATTTGTTCGCCCGGCTTTATCTGATAAAGAAAGAAAAAAAACAAGGGGTGTAATCTTTTGGGTTACTTTATTGTTTTTTATCGGCGTTGCTTTTGGTTATTTCATCCTCACACCTTTTATGGTCAACTTTTATTTCAATTTTAAAATGAGTGACCAGATTGTGATTATGCCTTCTTTTTCCGACTATCTGGAAAATCTGATTTATACTACTGTGGGTATTGGTATTCTGTTTCAAATGCCTTTGTTGGTTATGGTGTTGGCCAAAATTGGCTTTTTAAAAGCCAGCTTCCTTCGGAAATATCGACGCCATGCATTCGTCATAATATTAATTGCGGCAGCTATCATTACTCCTTCTACCGATCCTTTTAGCCTCACAATAGTTACCATTCCACTTTATTTGCTCTATGAAGCAAGTATAATTGTAGCCGCACGTATCAATAAGCAACAGGATAAAGCAGAAAAAGAATGGAGTTAATTATTTTTTCTCCAAAAAATGACACTTATAAATTACAAAGCTGAGTAACTTTGTAATTAGATTCTCGCACACTTCCTTTTTTTTATTTTTCAAAACTTAATTGTATGCAATCCTCTTTTGACCTCAGCAAACCCATTGCCATCGGCAGCGATCATGCCGGGTTTGATTATAAAGAAAGCCTGATTTCATTTTTAGAAAGCAAGGGTTTACCGTTCAAAGATTTTGGTACACATAGCAAAGATTCAACCGACTATCCCGACTATGCACATCCAGTAGCCGGCGCAGTAGAAGCCGGCGAATGTTCCTTTGGTATTTTACTTTGTGGCAGTGCCAACGGGGTGGCTATTACCGCCAATAAACATCAGCATATACGTGCTGCCATTTGCTGGGGCGAGGAGCTGGCGCAACTGGCTCGTGCACACAATGATGCCAATATCATTTGCATTCCGGCTCGTTTTGTAAGCGAAAGCGATGCCGAAAAAATGCTGGCCGTGTTTATGACCACCGCATTTGAAGGCGGAAGACATGCCAATCGTGTCAATAAAATCGCTTGCCACGTATAATATCCGCTTACCATTTTTTTCGCTGTGGTTTAATTGTTGTGGATTACATTTATCCCTAAAACATAATTGTGTATGCGATTAAAAATTATCGCACTTGCTTTTATTGTACTTCCTTTGGCAGCAGGTGCACAAAAATCAAAAAAAATTGTAAAGAAGACTGCAGCTTATATTTCTGCAGCTGATTTAAAAAAACACCTGTACATTATTGCAAGTAAAGAAATGGAAGGTCGTGATACACCTTCGCCCGGGCTGGAGAAAGCAGCAGATTATATTGAAGCTTATTTCAAATCATTGGGATTAAAGCCCGGAAACCACGGCAGCTACAAACAATATTATCCGTTGTACAGAGATGGTGTAATAACAAATTCTTTATCCATCAATGGAAACGAACTGAGTAACGATACTTATCGTGTAAACAGCAGTACACAAGGCTACGACAAATCTTTTTCAGAAGTAGTATTTGCGGGTTATGGTATTCAAGACAGCAGCCATAATGACTATGCCGGACTGGATGTAAAAAATAAATTAGTTCTTGTGTTGGATGGTGTGCCCGATGGCTATAAACCAAAAGGCAATGCCAATAGTTTCTTTTCGCCGGGCAGCGCCTTTGGAAAAATGAGAAAAGCAGGAGAGCTGGGTGCTGCAGGTCTTGTAATTGTGTATGAAAACCTGGGTAAACTATTGCAAAGAAGGCCCATGGCTTCGCGTTGGTCGCCCGAAGATCCCAATACACCTGAACCTCCTTTTATGTCAGTAAGTATTTCAGAAAAGGATGGAGCCAATTTGCTGAAAATGGATAACGATAAGCTTTTTGAGAAAGTAAAACAAAATGGTATTGCACGACAGCCTTATCCGGCATCATTGCATTTTAATTATTCAAAAACAGTAGAAACTTCCAAAGCGCCGAATGTTGTTGCTGTGTTAGAAGGAACTGATTTAAAAGATGAATACTTAGTCATCACCGCACACATGGATCATTTGGGTAAAAGAAATGATAGTGTAATTTATTATGGGGCTGATGATGATGGATCGGGCACGGTATGTGTGCTGGAAATTGCCAAAGCCTTTGCAAAAGCGAAAGCAAATGGAAAAGGTCCACGCCGCAGCATTGTTTTTATGACGGTGAGTGGCGAAGAAAAAGGACTTTGGGGTTCGGAATATTATACCAATCATCCCATTTTTCCATTGGAGAAAACAACTGCCAACTTAAATATTGATATGATAGGCCGTAGCGATGCCAGCAGAAAACAAGGCGACTCTACCAACTATGTGTATGTGGTAGGTGACGATAAAATTAGCACCGATTTAAAACCCATCAGTGAAGCGGTAAACAAGAAATTTCTAAAAATGGAACTCGATTACAAATTCAACGATCCTAAAGATCCCAACAGAATTTATTTTCGCAGCGATCATTTCAATTTTGCATCAAAAGGAGTTCCCATTATTTTTTACTACGATGGTATGCTGGGAGCCGATTATCACAAGCCAACCGACACACCAGATAAAATCAACTATGAACTTCTCAAAAAAAGAGCACAACTTGTTTTTTATACAGCATGGGAAATGGCCAATAGAAATGAAATGCTGAAAAGAGATTTGAAACTGGAAATACCGGGAAGATTTTAATTTATCAAGCAATAAAAAATCAAAAAAAATCCCGGCAACATGTCCGGGATTTTTCTATTTCCTGAATCCATTTTACCAGCCAAGTATCCATGCAAAAATTAAAGGTGCTACAATTGTCGCATCACTTTCAACAATATATTTTGGAGTATTGATATCTAATTTTCCCCAGGTAATTTTCTCATTGGGCACTGCGCCTGAATATGAGCCGTAAGAAGTAGTACTATCACTTATCTGGCAGAAATAACTCCAGAAAGGAACATCATGCCACTCCAAATCCTGATACATCATGGGTACTACGCATATTGGAAAATCGCCGGCAATGCCACCGCCAATCTGAAAAAATCCCACGCCTTTACCGCCACTGTTTTCACGATACCAGTCGGTCAGCATCATCATGTATTCTATACCACTTTTTACAGTGCTCGACTTTAATTCGCCTTTGATGCAATAGCTCGCAAAAATATTTCCGGTAGTGCTGTCTTCCCATCCGGGAACAACAATCGGAATATTCTTTTCTGCAGCAGCAATTATCCAACTATCCTTTGGGTCTATTTCATAATACTGCTTCAACTCGCCACTCAATACTACTTTATACAAAAATTCATGCGGAAAATATCTTTCACCTTTTGCTTCTGCATCTTTCCATTGTTTTACCAAATGCTTTTGCAAGCGGCGAAATGCTTCTTCTTCCGGAATGCAAGTATCGGTAACCCGGTTATAATGATTCTCCAATAAATCCCATTCTTCTTGTGGCGTTAAATCACGATAATTGGGAATGCGCTTGTAATGTGTATGTGCTACCAGATTCATTACATCTTCTTCCAGGTTGGCTCCGGTACAACTGATGATGTCAATCTTACCTTGTCTGATCATTTCGGCAAGTGAAATGCCCAGCTCGGCTGTACTCATAGCGCCGGCAAGGGTTACCATCATTTTGCCACCGGCAGTCAAATGTGCTTCGTAGCCTTTGGCAGCATCCATCAGTGCGGCTGCATTAAAATGTCGATAATGATGTTGGATAAACTGTGAAACGGGTCCTTTGTTCATTTAAAATTTTTTAAAGGTTACCGCCTTCTGATCCCATCAATGGGTGATGGGAGACTTTGCGAATTAATGAGGTGCAAAAATAAAAGAATCTGTTTGTTTTGATACACTCATTTCGCTGATATCATTTTAGTAAATTGCCAAAAAAAACAAAAACCAAATGTCTTCACGATTTCTCAACCGCAACATTTTTGGCGATGAAAAAAATAAGAATAACCTGATGAGTATAGCAGACGCCCATGCGCTGCTGCAAGAATGGGTGCCTAATGAAAGACTACGCCTGCACATGCGACAGGTAGCGGCCAATATGAAAGCATGGGCTATTGAAAAAGAGAACGAAGATGAAATCACCGCACAAAAATGGGAACTGGCTGGCCTGCTGCACGATGCCGACTGGGAAAAATATCCTGAGCAGCATTGCAAAGTAATCGTTGAAGAATTGGAAAAACGAAATATTGACCCCGATGTGATTCATTGTATCGCCAGCCACGGGCCTGCCGTGTTTGGCGTAGAGCCGGTGAGCAAAATGGATAAAATGATTTATGCCATTGATGAACTCAGCGGCCTCATACATGCCTACAGCCTGATGCGTGAAGGAAAATATGAAGGCATGGAAGTAAAAGGTGTAAAAAAAAGGTTGAAAGAAAAATCTTTTGCAGCCGGTGTAAGCCGTGAAGATATACAAGATGCCATCACAAGAGCCAATATTACTTTAGAGGAGTTAATTCAATTTATTATTGACCATCAAAAAAATGTAAATTAAAATTGTTGCAGAAAGAATATTTGCTTCTATCCTGCCGGTGAAACTACCTTTACTAATATGTACACAAAGGAAACAACACAAAAGCTGCAGCAGCAAACCAACGGTTTTTTAAAACAACTGAAGGAAGGCAATATTGATCTTGCTGCTATTGAACTACTGCGTGATGTGTTGCGTTTTCATGAATACAGATATTATGTATTGAACGATCCGCTGATTGCCGATTATGAATATGACAGCTTGTACAAAGCATTGGAAAAAATTGAATCGGCAAATCCTAAAAGCATCACTCCCGATTCGCCCACACAAAGGGTTGCAAAAGGGCTTACCAAAGATTTTCCAACGGTGCAGCACCTGGTGCCCATGCTTTCGTTAGACAACTCGTACAACAGTGAAGACTTGCAGGATTTTGACCGCAAGGCAAGAGAGCTTACCGGACTTGATATGATTGAATATTGTGTAGAGCCAAAATTTGACGGCGGCAGTATTTCATTGGTTTATGAAAATGATATGCTGGTGCGTGGAGCCACCCGCGGCGATGGTGTAGAAGGCGATGATGTAACTCCCAATGTAAAACAAATAAAATCTGTTCCGCTATCTGCAAAATTTTCTGATTACGGGTTGCAACAAGTAGAAATAAGAGGCGAAGTGCTGATAAATAAAAAAAATTTTGAGAAGTATAATGCACAATTAATAGAAGAAGGCATTCCACCACTCGCCAATCCTCGCAATGCTGCGGCCGGCACGCTGCGTATTAAAGATCCACAAGAAGCGGCAAAGCGAAACCTGGAAGCCTTTGTATATCACGTTAGTTTTTATACTTTATCAAAGGGCAAAAAAATACCGGATGCATTAAACAATCATGCTGCATCGCTGGAGCTGTTGTGGAATCTTGGTTTTCGAAGTCCGCAAAAAGAAAAGAAATTATTCAAAGGCATAGAAGGCGTTATTCAATATTGCAATCAATTTGAAATCACACGTGATGATTTGCCTTATGAAATAGATGGGATGGTGATAAAGGTAAATGATTTTGCATTGCAGGATAAAATGGGAATGACCTCTCATCATCCACGCTGGGCTATTGCCTATAAGTTTAAAGCAAGACAGGCAACTACCAAATTGACCGGTGTAGATTTTCAGGTAGGAAGAACGGGTGCCGTAACTCCGGTGGCAAAGCTGGAGCCGGTGGCCGTAGGCGGTGTTACGGTAAGCAGTATATCCATACATAATGAAGATTATATCCTTGAAAAAGATTTGCATATCGGCGATCGTGTTTTGATAGAAAGAGCCGGAGATGTGATACCACAAATTGTAAAATCGCTAACTGAATTAAGAACAGGCAAAGAGAAAAAAATAGTTTTTCCAAAAACCTGCCCTGTGTGCAGCAGCATACTGGTAAAAGAAGCAGAAGAAGCAGTGTGGCGATGCAGCAATATGGAATGTCCGGCGCAGGTAGTGGAGCGCATTATACATTTTGTAAGTAAAGATGCGATGGACATTCGTGGTTTTGGTGATGCTAATGTTCGGAAGTTTTATGAATTGGGTTTACTCAAAGATATTCCGGGTATTTATACACTCAATTTTGAAAACATCGGGCAGTTAGAAGGCTTTGGCGAAAAGTCGATTGAAAAATTAAAACAGGCCATTGAAAATTCTAAACAACAACCGCTACACCGGCTGATTTATGCACTCGGTATTCGCTTTGTAGGAGAAACCACGGCCAAAACATTGGCGCAGGCCATATCTCACTTGCTGGAGCTTCAAAAATTTTCACAGGAAGAGCTACAAAATTTAGAAGATGTGGGTCCCAAGGTGGGCGGCAGTATCTATCATTTTTTCAGCAACAAAAAAAATATTGACCTGCTGTTACAATTAGAAAAACTGGGTTTGAATTTTAATAATGAAAAAAAGCAACTCAGCACAGTCGGCAATCTGGCAGGTCAAACTTTTTTGTTCACCGGTACACTACCCACATTAAAGCGCAGCCAGGCAGAAGCTATGGTAGAAGCAAACGGCGGACAAATTGTGAGTGGTGTCAGCGCAAAACTAAATTATCTGGTAGTAGGTGAAGATGCGGGAAGCAAATTGGACAAAGCAAAAAAACTGAATACCATCAAAATAATTTCGGAAACAGAATTTTTACAAATGATAAAATAATCTTTTCATGTTACAGAATACAACCATAAAGTTTTTAAAAGATTTAAAAAAAAATAATAACAAACCCTGGTTTGATAAAAACAGAAAAAGCTATGAGCAGGCAAAGACAGATTTTGCCACATTGGTACAAAAGATAATTGACCAACACTCAAAAAAAGATATTACAATAAAACATTTGAGTGCCAAAGATTGTATGTTTCGTATCAATCGGGATGTTCGTTTTTCAAAAGATAAGTCGCCGTATAAAACAAATTTTGGAGCCAGCATAAATACCAAAGGAAAAAGTGCATGGGATTGCGCCGGTTATTATTTTCATATAGAACCCGGTGCCTGTTTTGCCGGAGGCGGATTGTATATGCCGCCGGCCGATGTTTTAAAAAAGGTAAGGCAGGAAATTGACTACAACTATGTCGCATTTAAAAAAATTGTGGATTCCAAAAAATTCAAGTCTGTTTTTGGTGCTTTGGCAAATGGCAAAGAATATACACTAAGCCGCCCCCCCAAAGGATACGAAGCCGACAATCCTGCTATTGAATTTTTAAAAATGAAAAGTTTTGTAGCCATGGTGGCTATAAAAGACAGCGAACTGAATTCGCCAGAGCTGATAAAAAAAATAACGACTGCATTTGAAACTTTGCAGCCGTTACTAAACTTTATGAATGAGCCCCTGTGGGCAAAAGATTAATGTGTTTATTTCTTTTCTTTTGTATCTGAATTTTTATCGCTACCGTGTGGCATGCGGCGTTGCATCATCTTTTCTACAAATGCATCATATTTTTTTTGCTGCTCGCCGGTAAACATTGCCCGAACAGTACGAAAATGAGAAACCGCCGCTTTATCAATCAAAGCCTGTTGCTCAGCTATCAATGTACTGAAGCCGGCTATTGTGCTGTCGTTTACGTTTTCGGCTTTCATGGCTTCAAATCTTGCTTTTTTCAAAGCCCTGATGGAGTCAAACTTTGGAGTTAAAGATTTAAAATGCGCTTCATTCAACTTGACGTATTCGGTTTTTTGCGAGTCCGTCATGCCTACTTCTTTTGCAATTACTTCTGTAGGATCGCCATAACCTTTATAACCACCACGGTTTCCCTTTCTTTGGCTCAGCATCATTACCAGCATGGCAATGTTGATGATAATTAATAGCGCAACCGCCAGAATCAGTATTTTGTTTTGTCGGGTCATTTTTTAGCGTGACATGGTTAAGTCGTAAACAAGATTATTATCTGCCTGACTAAAATCGGAGGCAACCGTCTGTTGTATTACATCAGTATAATCAACTGCAGCCGTGTTTTTCTGAATGGTATTATTCTTTAAAAATACCATCGCGTTTACTGCTACGATTGCAAAAAGAGTAGCCAATACAAAAGCCGGACGCAGATACCAAACAGGCTGCTGTGCAGGGCTCACGATTCCTTTTTCCATTTTTGCCCGTAGCCGGGTATAAAAAAAATCGGGGGCAGAGGCCCTTTGCAGTACAACCAGACTGTTTAAAATTTCTTCTGTTTTATTGTTATCCATACGCATTGTTTTTGACGTTTTTATATGATAAAACCTTCGCTAATCCTTGTTGTTTGACCCATCTGCCTCCAAAATTTTTCTCAAATTCAATTTTGCCCTGTACATCAGCATTTCTACTGAAGAAACGGTAGTATCCAATATCTCGCTTATCTCTTGATAATTAACGCCTTCCAGCTTATGTAGCGTGAATGCTGCTTTCTGGTTTTCAGGTAGTTTGGCAATGGCTTTAAACAGTTTTGCGGCATTTTCTTTTTGCTCCAGGGCTATTCCCGGGTGGTGAAACTCGGGTGGATCATACAGCAAATCACCTTGATCATTAAACAGTCTTTGTAAAAAACCAAATCTTTTTTTGCTTTTCTTGCTTCGCAATAAGTCTAAAGAGCGGGTAGTAGCTATGCGATAAAGCCAGGTTGATAATTTGGATTCACCTTTAAAGCTGCCGATAGAACGAAAAGCCTGAATAAAAACTTCCTGTGCCACATCTTCTGCATCAGCTGCATTTTGTACAATGCCCAATGCTGTATTAAACACTCGATCTTGATGTGTTTCAACAAAGGTTTTAAATGCGGCTTCGCTTCCTTGTTTAAGTTGTTGTATTAATTCCTGCTCTTGCAATGGTGGAAATTAATGCCAAATTAGTTTAAAAACGAATGACTACATTGGTTTCTTTTCCTTCAACAATGCGGTTGATGATTTGTCCGATATCGGCAGGGCGGGTCCATTTACTAAAATCAGCATCGGGCATGAAACTACGGTTGAGCGCCGTGTCCAATGTATTGGGCAAAAGGATGTGAGCGGTGATATTATATTTATGCGCTTGCTCGTTAATCATCGTACAATAATTAAAAAGCATTTGCTTGGATAAAGCATATGCAACGTTGGCAGCAGCCGTTGCGTTTTCCATGGCAGCCTTTGCACCGATAAAAATTAAACAACCGCCGCCATTGGTTTTATAATGACTGATTAATTTTTGTGAAGCATAAAATGCCGTTTCAAAATTTAGTTTGATCATTTTATGAATGGTTTCCATATCTACTGCATCAATATCGCCGGAAGTGTAGCCGCCCGCCAGAAAAACACCGCATCAATTTTATGTACTTTATCTACAATGGAGTCTATTGTATTTCCAACAGTATCATTATGGGTAAGATCTGTTACATAGCGATTGGCTTTTTCATGCGTTTTATCAGCGTCACTAATAAGAGTGAGATGTATCGAATGTCCGGCTTCAACTAATGCATCAACCACCACAGTTCCCAAATTGCCAGCGCCGCCGGTTAAAAAAATATTGGCCATTGCATAAAATTTATATAATCAAACCTACATGAAATTTTTCATTTATAATATTCACAAAGGATGAATGAAAAATTACAAAGGAGTTGAGCTTGGCAAAAAAAAATTAATTATTCAGGAGAATTTTAGCAAATATCGGGAAGTGTATCAAGCCAAAGGCAAGGTTTAACTTTCTTATATTTGCAGCCCCTTTGGCCCCGTAGTTCAATGGATAGAATAAGAGTTTCCTAAACTCCAGATCTGAGTTCGATTCTCGGCGGGGCTACTATAGTGGACAAATTGTTTTTCAATGCAGTTTGTCCTTTATTTTTTCGGCATGAAATTTTTCTTGTGTTGAATATCAAAGTAAGGGCTTCAATAAAAATAATAGTTCGATTAATTTTTTCTTCAAAACTCAGTTTTTTGTCAAGTATCGAACAATGAATTTGCGTTTTGCAAAACGTATTAGATTGTAGGCCACTAAAAAAATCACTCTAAGCCCCCCACTACCACCACCTTACAGCCACAAAAACCCAATTGTAGTTTATACTTTATATTTGCGCCCTTATGAAGTTTTATAATCTACTTATAAAGTACCGCCTTTGGATTGGGTTGGTATTGGTTGCGCTTGGTGCTTATGTCAATTATGCTGCCGGCTTCTGGCCCGCATTTCCATTGTACCTCGTTGGTGTTATTCTGATAGCCGGTCATTTTTTCTTTGGGCCCCTGCGCCTAATACAAGATTATATGGAAAACGGCGATATGGAGGGTGCTGAAAAAGTGCTGAACTCCATCAAATTTCCCAATTTACTTTATAAACCCATTCGTTCGGTTTATTATACCCTCAAAGGCAATATTGCCATGATGAAGGAAGACTTTACCGGCGCCGAAAAAATGATGAAGAAAGGATTGGATTTGGGAATGCCGATGAAAGAAGCCGAAGGTGCCAGCCTGCTGCAAATGGGTATGATTGCCATGCAAAAAAATGATATGAAACAGGCCGAAAGCTATATTCGTCAGGCGCTGCGCAAAGGATTGCCGGATAAAGAAAACGAAGCGGCCGCTTACTTACAAATGTGTAGCATTATGATGAACAAAAGAGAATTCAGAGCCAGTAAAGATTTTTTTAGAAAAGCAAAAGCGTTAAAACCTACTACACCGCAAATTGTGGATCAAATAAAGCAAATTGAAAAATACATTTCCAGAATGCCGGGATAGTTGTTACTATATTTTTTTTTGAAAGGCTGCCGGAATCTACCACAGCCTTTTTTTATTTCCTTACACGAAACAACTAAATTGCCACCAAATAATATTCTTTATGAAAAAGCCACTATTTATTTTCTGCTTTATTTGTTCTTCGCTTTTCTTGTTTGCTCAATCATCCGGCGATGCTGCTCTTTCGCTGATACCACAGCCCGTTTCCATAGTGCAAACCAAAGGAAGTTTAGTACTGCCGCATCAGCTCTCCATTTATACCGATAATAATGCAGAAGTAAATCGTATTGCAAATTCACTATCGCTGCAGCTGGCTTCCAATTTTTATAAAGTAAAAGTAGTGCCGGACAAAAAGCCTTTGGCTAAAGCTATACATCTTTATCTCGTTTCAGATAAATCTATCCCTGCCGATGGCTACCGTTTGAAAATATCCGCAACAGGTGTTTCACTCTCGGCCAATTCGCCTTCCGGTATTTTTTACGGCGTACAAACCTTGTTACAGCTTTTTCCAAAAGAGATTGTAAACAAAGATGGACACACATCGGTAAAACAATGGTCGCTGCCTTTAGTTTCTATTGAAGATCATCCCCGCTTTGGCTGGCGCGGATTGATGCTGGATGTAACCCGTCATTTTTTTACCGTTGCCCAAGTGAAAGATTATATTGACCAGATGGTGAAATATAAATTCAATATGCTGCACTTGCACCTTACCGATGATCAGGGTTGGCGAATTGAAATCAAAAGCCTGCCCAAGCTGACTGAAGTAGGCGCCTGGCGAGTAGAGCGAACAGGTACATTTGGCACATTTCCAAAACCACAACCCGGCGAAAAACCAACCTACGGCGGATTTTATACGCATGAGGATATTAAAGAACTGGTGAAATATGCAGCCGATCGTTTTGTAAATATTTTGCCCGAAATAGATGTGCCCGGACATAGCCTTGCTGCCCTTGCATCTTACCCCGATCTTTCTTGCACACCCGGCGAATACTATGTAAGTCCCGGCGATAGATTTATGGTGTGGCCCGGTGGTGGTCAGCATTTCTATGGACTTATTGATAATACGCTTTGCCCTGCCAATGAAAAAGTATATGAGTTTCTCGACAAAGTGTTTACCGAAGTGGCTCAGTTATTTCCATTTCAATACATACACATGGGTGGCGATGAAACCGCAAGAAATTTTTGGGAAAAAGATGAGCAGATAAAAGCATTGATGAAAAAAGAAAACCTGAAAAACTTAGACGAAGTACAAAGTTATTTTGTAAAACGTGTAGAAAAAATCATCAACAGCAAAGGCAAAAAAATGATTGGCTGGGATGAAATACTTCAGGGCGGACTGGCACCCAATGCAGCTGTGATGAGCTGGCGTGGTATGAGTGGCGGTATAGAAGCCGCTAAAAGCGGACACGAAGTAGTGATGAGCCCCACCGATTTTGTTTACATAGATTATATGCAGGGCGATGCATCTATTGAACCGCCGGTTTACTCCACATTACGGTTAAAGAAAACGTACTCATTTGAACCGCTGCCCGAAGGTGTAAATGAAAAACTGATAAGGGGTGGACAGGCCAACTTGTGGACCGAACAGGTTTATAATATGCGACATGCACAATACATGACCTGGCCCCGTGCTCTTGCTGTGGCCGAAGTATTGTGGAGCCCAAAAGAAAAAAGAAACTGGAACGGCTTTGTACCTCGGGTTGAAAAACAATTTGAAAGAATGGATGCAGCACAGGTGAAATATGCCCCCAGTTTGTACGATCCCATTATCACAGTTAGTAAAAAAGATTCTGCTACCATCATTGTTACAATGGATACCGAAGTGGAAGGCCTTACGATTCATTATAGTTTTGATAATTCTTTCCCCGATAATTTTTATCAGGCGTATAAAGCACCACTTACTGTACCCAACGAATCGGCTGCACTCAAGCTGGTAACCTATAAAGGAAATAAACAAATGGGCAGACAAATGGTAATCACCATGGCTGAGCTGAAAAAAAGAGCAGGGATAAAATAATTTTAATCCATGAGGGTGATTTAAAATATTTTGTCAACTACATTCATACAAGTCAGATGATATTGGTTTACATTCGTTTGAGTTAATTTATATAAACGAATATCAATATTGCCATGTCATTTCTGAGAGAAAAACTTGAAAAGAAATTTGCAGATGAATATGCTAAGCTCAATGGCGAGCAAAGAACTGCGGTAGATGCTATTGAAGGCCCGGTAATGGTAATAGCCGGACCCGGAACCGGTAAAACACAAATACTCGCCTGCCGTATTGGAAAAATTTTATTGGAAACGGATGCACAGCCTCAAAATATTTTATGTCTTACCTATACCGATGCCGGCGTAATGGCCATGCGTAAACGGCTGCTTTCCTTTATAGGCAGCGAAGCGTATAAAATCAATATTCACACGTTTCATTCATTTTGCAATACGGTAATACAGGAAAATTCGCAGTATTTCTACAACAGAGACCTGGAACCCGTAAGTGATCTTGAAAAGATTCAGTTTTTGTACGAGTTGATTGACGGGTTTGAAAATGGAAATCCTTTAAAACGTTACAGAGGAGATATTTATCATGATGCAGATCGCCTTGCCGGTTTATTTACCACCATGAAGCTGGAAGCCTGGCAGCCCGAATGGATGCTGGAAGAAATTGATAATTACATCAAAGAAATAAATTCCGAGTCGGGTGGGTTTTACAATAAAACTAAACTGAAAAAAGGAATTCTGGAGCTAACGGCAAATGGAAAAGGAGAACTGAAAAAGATGGAAACCCTAAAGGCGGCAATACAATCGTTTAACTCATACCAGCAAATTTTACAAAAATATAAGCGGTACGATTTTTCCGATATGATCAATTGGGTGATCCAGCTTTTTCAGGAGCAGCCCGATGTATTATTAAATTATCAGGAACAATATCAATATATATTGGTAGATGAGTATCAGGATTCCAATGGCTCTCAAAACAAATTGGTTGAACTGCTTATCAGCTATTGGCAAGATGAGAGTCCGAATATTTTTGTAGTAGGTGATGATGACCAAAGCATCTACCGTTTTCAGGGAGCCAACCTGAAAAATATGATGAACATTGTAAAACGTTTTGAAAAAGATTTGCTGAAAGTTGTGCTTACAAAAAACTACCGAAGTGTTCAGCCTATATTAGACAGTGCAAAAGGATTAATAGAACACAATAAGCAAAGACTGGTATATCAATTTAAGGACTTGAGTAAAGATTTGATTGCTTCAAAACCAGAATTACAAAAACTCAACATCCTACCCGAAATAAGAGTTTACGAAAGTGAATTTTCCGAAAATGCACATGTTACTTCCAGTATAAAATCACTGATTGAGCAAGGTACACCACCCGGTAATATTGCTGTAATCTATAAGGAAAATAAAAATGGAGATGAGTTATTGAAATTTTTTCAACTACAAAATATTCCAAGCTATTCCAAGCGTTCGGTCAATTTGCTCAATGATGTATTGATTTGTCAAATTATCAATTTGATAAAATATACTGTGGCTGAATTGGATGAGCCTTTTAGCGGAGAGCCTCTTCTTTTTGAAATATTACATTATCCATTCTTGGGTATGGTGCCATTTGAAATAGCGGCCATGTGCACCGAGATTGCAGAAAAAAGAAAAGGAGTGGAAGAAACCACTCTGCGCGGCTACCTGAAAAAAATACAACCCGTAAACAAAAGTTTATTTGAGGCAGATGATCCAAAGCAAAAAGCCGGAAAGTTTATTGAAGAACTCATTGCTGCGGTACATACAAGAACATTGCAGCAGTGGTTTGAATTTTTAATAAATGAAAGTGGAATTCTCCATTGGGCAATGAAGCAGGACGACCGTACCTGGCAAATGAATAAACTCTCTTGCTTATTTGATTATATAAAGGAGACAACGCATCGGCAGCCCCATCTTACATTGAAGGAATTGGTAAAACAATTTGATTTGCTTGAAGAAAACAAATTGCCTTTGCCACTGGTGCAAACCATCGGTACAGAAGAGGGTGTAAATATTATGACCTGCCATGGCAGCAAGGGTCTGGAATTTGAACATGTATTTATTGTCAACTTAAGAATGGATGTATGGGAAAAAAAGAAAAGTGGAAACCAGAGTTTTCGCATTCCGCACAATATAGTAGAACAAGATTCTGATGAAGAAATGCATGAAGAGCTTCGGCGCTTGTTTTTTGTATCCGTCACCCGTGCCGAAAAATATCTGTACCTATCCTATTCAAAAATGAAAAACGATGGCAAGCCCATCGAAGGCTCACAATTTGTTGAGGAGTTTAGAGAAACACTGCAGTTAGAGCCAAAACTGATTCGCTTGACGGAAGCTGAAAAATTATTATACACTTCCCTTCGGTTTGGCATCATACAAAAACCGGTAATACAACAGGCAGAAAAAGATTTGGTAAACCGGCAGTTGGAAAAATTTGTATTGAACGTAACAGCGCTTAATAATTATCTGGAATGTCCTATCAAATTTTATTATAATACAATCATTAGAGTTCCTGCGGCAAAAAGTGAAAGCATGGCCTTTGGCACTGCCGTTCATGCAGCCATTGAAGATTTTATCAGAAAAATGATGAACAATGGAAAAGTATATCCTGACAAAGAATACCTGATTACACAGTTTCGTTTTCATCTTTATGACTCCCGCGAAGCTTTTACTCCCGAAAGTCTGATACGACACAAGGAAAGAGGTGAGCTGGCTTTAGATGCTTATTATGATAAATATTATGTGCCGGCTCCCAAAGGAGATTTTATACTTACTGAAAATCCATTCAATAAAATTGTAGTAAATAATGTGCCCTTAAAAGGGTTTACTGATAAAATTCAGTTTTGGGGCAATGACATTGTCGTTACCGATTTTAAAACCGGTAAGTATAGTAACTCAACTAATACAGGAGCATTTAACTTGCCCGGTAGCAGCAAGAATCCTGATGGCGGAAACTACTGGCGACAGGCCGTTTTCTACAAGATATTAATTGATAACATGCCTCAAAAAAAATGGAATATATTATACACGCAGTTCGACTATGTTGAGCCAAATGATCAAGGAGAGTTTGACTTACATAGAGTTGATATAAGGGATGAAGATGTTGAAATCGTGAAAAAACAAATTGCTGATACTTGGGAACAAATACAACAACATAATTTCTATACCGGCTGCGGCAGCGACAAGTGTGTATGGTGCAATTTTGTAAAAGACAATAAATTTTATATTTCATTGATTGAAGAAGACGATGAAGGACGTTTTACGGAATCTACAGATACAGAATAACGAAGCTTAACAGGATTTTGATACCCCTTTCTGCAAAAGCTCTGATGAATCATTTAAGTTTGCACACTGCATGAAGAAAATTTCATTTGTAACGGCCACATTACTTGCCTTCATTGTTATTTTAGTTATGGCAGTGGGCGGGTCGGGCTGCGCCAACATTGTACCCCCCAGCGGCGGGCCCCGAGACTCTATTCCCCCACTTTTATTAAAGACAACACCCGGCGATTCTACTCGAAATTTTAAGGGGAATAAAATAACATTTACGTTTGATGAGTTTATTGATGTAGATAATCCTTCTGAAAACCTTTTGATATCCCCTTCGCCCAAAAGCCAACCCGTGGTTGACCATAAGTTGAATACATTGACACTCAAAATAAAAGATACTTTAGAAAACAATACCACTTATACCATTCAGTTTGGAAGAACGGTGAAAGATTTTAATGAAGGCAATGTATTGCAAAATCTGGTTTATACCTTTTCTACCGGACCCTATATTGACTCGCTTCAGCTAAAAGGAAAAGTGATATTGGCGGAAACAGGTAAGATTGACACTACATTAATTGTAATGCTGCATACCAGCGCAAATGACTCTGCCGTTGTAAAAGAAAGACCACGCTATATTGCCAAGTTGAACGGACAGGGTGAATTTGTTTTCACCAATCTGCCGCCCAAAACATTTTACATTTATACGCTTAAAGACAATAACGGCACCCGCAGATATTTAGATGAGAAACAGTTGTTTGGCTTTGCCGATAAACCTGTATCGTTAAGTGACACCGTCACACCAGTTACACTTTATGCCTATAGCGAAACTGAAGTAACGACCCAAATGACAGCTTCACTTGCAGCGGGCAACAGAAACAGAAGAGGCCCGGGCGATGTTGCCGACAAAAGATTAAAACTACAAACCAATCTTGTAAATAATCAGCAAGACTTGTTGTCGCCACTTGTCATTTCAACTGACAAGCCTTTGAGAAGCTTTGATTCAACCAAGCTGAAACTGTACACCGATTCTGCTTTTAATCCTTTAACGGATTATCAGTTTGTAAAAGACAGCAGCAACAAAAAAATTGTATTACAAAACAAGTGGAAAGAACATACGCTTTATCATATTATTTTGGATAAAGATTTTGCGGTTGACGAAGAAGGAAAAAAACTATTAAGAAATGATACCATAAGTTTTACGACTAAAAAACTTACTGATTATGGATCCGTCAAGCTTACCATACGTAATGTGGATATGAGCAAAAACCCGGTCCTGCAATTTATAGCAGGAAATCAACTGTATAAATCATACCCTTTGCGTAGTAATACTTTTAATGAAGATATTTTTCTCCCCGGCGAGTTTGAGCTACGTATTTTATACGATGATAATAAAAACGGCAGGTGGGATCCGGGTGTGTTTTTTGGAAAACACCGGCAACCGGAGATAGCTAAGCCCATTGAAAGAAAAATCAACATAAAGCCATCCTGGAAAAATGAATTTGATATAAGCTTATAAGCTTCAGCCTATCTTTGCACTATGCAATTCTCTTCATCGCTTCTGGAAAATGCAGTTAATGAATTTGCCAAACTTCCGGGGATTGGAAAAAAAACAGCGCTGCGTATGGTATTGCATTTGCTTAAGCAAGACGCAAAACAGGTGAATCATTTCAGCGATGTTATTGCAAAAATGAGAAGCGAAATAAAATTCTGTCACCGTTGCCACAATGTAGCCGATGGCGATATTTGTTCTATTTGTGCCAACTCTGTTCGCAAAAAGGAAACCGTTTGTGTGGTTGAAAGCATTCGTGATGTAATCGCTATTGAGGGCACACAACAGTTCAATGGTACTTATCATGTTTTAGGAGGTGTTATTTCTCCATTAGATGGCATTGGCCCCGATCAACTCAATATTGAATCATTGATACAGCGGATAGCAAAAGAGCAAATTGAAGAACTCATATTTGCCCTGAACCCAAATATACAAGGCGATACCACGATTTACTATATTCAAAAAAAACTACAAGGCACTACAACCCGCATCACGACCATCTCTCGGGGTGTTGCCTTTGGCGGCGAGCTGGAGTATGCCGATGAGCATACACTGGGCAGAAGTCTTCAAAACCGAATGCCGGTTGAAAAATATGTAAACCATTAAGAGATACTTCAGCTGCACTGCCTTGTTTATTTTAATTGTAAGGCTTAGCTTTGCAGCACATTACAGGCGGATTTGTTTATTGTTCGGCCCACAGAACTAATAAACGTCACAAAATCTCTCCATAGGATTTTTCAGCGTTTTGCAGTTTACAAAATGAATAAGCAGCCGACAAATTAAACATTGCGGACGGCATACAGAAGTCGCTGTAATGCGAAACAGTAAATTATTATAACCATTTTGGTTTTTATAATAGAACAAAAACAAACAGTTATGGCAAACATCAGAGCTGCACTTGAAAATCGTATTTTAATAATTGATGGCGCTATGGGCACGATGATACAGCGATATAAATTAACCGAAGAAGATTACCGCGGAGAAAGATTTAAAAGCTGGCCTTGCGATGTAAAAGGGAATAATGATTTGCTTTGCATTACAAAACCGGAAATCATTATAGAGATACATAAACAATACTTAGATGCCGGAGCCGATATCATTGAAACCAACACGTTCAGCAGCACTTCCATTGCTATGGCCGATTATCAAATGCAATCGCTGGCTTATGAACTAAATGTAGCTGCTGCCACCTGTGCAGTCAAAGCAAGAGATTTATATTATGCTGAAAATCCGGATTCAAAAATCAACAATCCAAAATTTGTTGCTGGCTCTATCGGTCCATTAAATAAAACCCTTTCTCTCTCACCCGATGTAAACAACCCCAGTTTTCGTGCCGTTACATTTGATGAGGTAGTAGCTGCCTATTATGAGCAAATAAAGGGACTATCGGATGGTGGTGCTGATGTCTTACTTATTGAAACCATTTTTGATACATTGAATGCAAAGGCTGCCATTTTTGCAATAAAAAAATATTTCAGAGATCATCCTGATAAAACTGAATTGCCGATAATGATATCGGGAACAATTACAGATGCTTCTGGCCGCACATTAAGCGGGCAAACATTAGAAGCATTCTACAACTCGGTAATACATGCCAGACCAATAAGTATCGGCCTCAACTGTGCACTGGGTGCAAAGGAAATGCGGCCACATATTGAAGAGCTTTCACAAATTGCCGCATGTTATGTTTCTGCTTATCCCAATGCCGGACTGCCCAATGCTATGGGAGAGTACGATGAACAGCCGGAAGATACTGCTCATTATCTGGAAGACTGGGCAAAAGAAGGCTGGGTAAATATTGTAGGCGGATGCTGTGGCACCACACCCGATCATATAAAACATATAGCAGAAGAAGTAAAAAATATAAATCCAAGAAAACCGCCTGTCATAGATAAAGAACTGACCACCATATAGAATATTATTAAAATTATTGAATAGAAAGATGAGTACAATAAAACCCTATCTCCGCCTCTCCGGCCTAGAGCCGCTGACTATAAGACCTGAGACAAATTTTGTAAACGTAGGCGAACGTACCAATGTAACCGGCTCTAAAAAATTTGCACGACTCATTCGTGAAAATAAATACGAAGAAGCTTTAAGCGTAGCTCGCCAACAGGTGGAAAACGGCGCACAGGTGCTGGATGTAAATATGGATGATGCGCTGCTGGATGGTGTACAGGCTATGACCACTTTTTTAAATCTGCTGCAAAGCGAACCGGATATTGCAAAAATTCCGGTGATGATAGATTCTTCCAAATTTGAAATTATAGAAGCTGGATTAAAATGTGTGCAAGGAAAATGTATTGTGAATTCTATTTCAATGAAAGAAGGAGAGAAAAAATTCATTGAACAAGCCATCATCTGTCAGTCTTATGGTGCAGCAATCATCGTTATGGCTTTCGACGAAACCGGACAAGCCGATACCAAAGAAAGAAAAATTGAAATCTGCCATCGTGCATACAAGATATTAACGGAACAGGTGGGCTACGATCCACAGGATATTATTTTCGATCCCAACATTTTTGCCCTTGCCACCGGAATGGAAGAGCATAACAACTATGGTGTTGATTTTATAGAAGCTACCAGAGAAATAAAGCGATTGATGCCATTGACAAAAGTAAGCGGCGGTGTCAGCAATCTGTCATTCTCTTTTCGCGGCAACGACCATGTGCGGGAAGCTATGCACGCCGTATTTTTATTTCATGCCATCAAAGCAGGTATGGATATGGGCATCGTAAATGCAGGGCAGTTGGTAGTATATGATGAAATAGAACCGCAATTGCGTGAACTGTGTGAAGATGTAATACTGAATCGTAATAACGATATTAATGAAGCTACCGATAAGTTGATTGTATTTGCCGAAACGGTGAAAGCAAAGGGGAAAGAAACCGTAAAGGATGAAAGCTGGCGCAATGCAACAGTAGAAGAAAGATTAAAACATTCATTGGTAAACGGTATTACCGATTACATTGATGCCGATACAGAAGAAGCCAGATTAAAATACCCTAAACCGCTTGAAGTTATTGAAGGCCCATTAATGGACGGTATGAATGTTGTCGGCGATTTATTTGGAGCCGGAAAAATGTTTTTACCACAGGTGGTGAAAAGTGCAAGAGTGATGAAAAAAAGTGTGGCCTGGCTCACTCCGTTTATTGAAGAAGAAAAAAAGAACAATCCGGATATTGATGAAGCCGCAGCGCCCAAAGTATTATTGGCCACTGTAAAAGGCGATGTTCACGATATTGGAAAGAACATAGTAGGCGTTGTGCTGGCTTGTAATGGATACAATATTGTTGACCTGGGTGTGATGGTGCCTGTTGATAAAATATTGGACACAGCTGAAAAAGAAAAAGCTGATATTATTGGATTAAGTGGATTGATTACGCCTTCGCTTGATGAAATGGTGCATGTGGCACATGAAATGAAACGCAGAAATATGCAGCAACCATTACTGATTGGCGGAGCCACTACTTCACGCATTCATACTGCCGTTAAAATTGCACCACAGTACGAAAATGGGGTGGTTCATATTTTAGACGCATCTCGAAGTGTAACTGCAGTAAGTACACTCGTGGGAAAAGAAAAAAACACACTGCTTGAAAAAACAAAAGTAGATTATGAAAAACTACGACAGCAGTTTTTGAATAAAAATAAAAAAGAGTTAGTTCCCTATGCACAGGCAATCGCATCAAAAGAAAAAATTGATTGGGATAATTACCAGCCTGTAAAACCCAATGTGATGGGAACAAAAGTTTTGCAAGAATATGACCTCTCCGAAATTGCCCGGTACATAGACTGGGGTCCTTTTTTTATAGCCTGGGAAATGCACGGCAAGTTTCCACAGATACTTACCGATAAACTGCTGGGCGCTGAAGCCACTCGCTTGTATAATGATGCGCAGCAAATGATTGAAAAAATTATTGCGGAAAAATGGTTTACTGCAGAAGCGGTTATTGGTTTCTGGCAGGCCAAAAGTAATAATGCGGATAGCATCTTCTTACAAACCGATAAAGGTGAAGTAAGATTGGAATCATTGCGGCAGCAGTTGAAAAAAGCAGCAGGACAACCCAATTTTTCGTTAGCGGATTTTGTAGTACCGGAGGGGCAGGGGGCTTACGTCGACTACATGGGAGCTTTTGCAGTTACTATTAAAGGAGCAAAAGATAAAATAAATGAGTTTGCTAAAGCATTGGATGATTATAATAAAATTTTGGTACAAGTATTGGCCGATCGTTTTGTAGAAGCCTTTGCAGAATGCCTGCACGAAAAAGTAAGAAAAGAATACTGGGGCTACGAAAAAAATGAAAGCCTGAGTAACGAACAATTAATTGGTGAAGAGTATAAAGGCATTCGTCCCGCACCGGGCTACCCCGCCTGCCCCGATCATACTGAGAAATGGAAGCTGTTTGATTTATTAAACGCTACAGAAGAAATTGGAATTGTGCTTACCGAAAGTCTGGCCATGGACCCACCGGCATCTATTTGTGGCTGGTATTTTGCACATCCGCAAAGTCATTATTTTGGATTGGGAAAAATTGACAGAGACCAGTTGGAAGACTATGCCAAAAGAAAAGGAATGAGCATTGACGATGCAGAACGATGGCTGAGACCGGTGTTGGAATAAGTTTATCTTGTCTTTACAACCATTGTACGTGACCAGCTATCATGCCAGGGTTTATCGCCCAAGCCACTAAAAACTTCAAAGGGCACAATTCTCGATAGACTTCGAATCACTACATCCTTAAAAGTCATTTGTAATCCGTCAACTCTTATGGCCTTGGTGCCTGTTAGTAATTTGCCAAGGGTGTAGCCTTTAAAAACCATTTCACAAAAAGTATAATAAATCAGATAATTAAAATAGCCAAGTATAATAACCAAAAACCAATACTTCCAGGTTTTTGGACCAATCTCTATCTCATAAGCAACATCCAATAAAAAATCAGGAGCAATAGCCGCAAGTAAATAGCCGGTAACATAACCGGTTGCCATGCTTAAAACAAAACGCATAAAAAGATTATCAATAATAAAATTTAATAACCGCTGACCCTGGCTGGCTAACTTATATGTTTCATGATCTTGAAAGAGATCCGATTCCTGATGTGCTGTTTGTACTTCGTAATTTGGTTCCATTTATATTTTTTAAATAACGTTTAAAGATTTTAATTCTGCTATGAGTTGCGAAGCATTTTGGTAGAAAATACTTTTAATGCCTAATTCAGCTGCTGCCTTTACGTTTCGCAAATTATCATCTATAAAAACTGCTCCATTTTGCTTTATCTCATAACGCTGAAGCAAAATTTGATAAAATTCCGGAAATGGTTTTCTGGTTTTTTCCTCGCCACTTACTACTCGTCCATCAAACCAATGCAAAAAATTGTATCGCACCAATGCAATGTTAAACAAATCGGCCTGCCAGTTAGTAAGCGCATACAATTTATATTTTCCGGAATCTTTTAATTGTCTGAAAATTTCAACCGTTTCCGGAATGGGGCCTTTCAGCATTTCGGTCCACCGGCCATAGTAATCTCTAATGGGTTTTTCCCAATCGGGAAATTTTTCAATTAAAGATTGTGTAGCTGCTACAATGGATCGACCTGCATCCTGCTCTTCATTCCATTCGGGTGTGCAAATGTTTTTGAAAAAATAATCTCTTGTGGCAAGCGAATCAAAATAGTTTTCATCATAAACATAATTTGGATTCCAGTCAATAAGCACACCGCCAAGGTCAAAAATTATAGTTGTGATTTCAGTCATGATTGTAACGGAATTTTAGGCCAATCATTATTAGAGAAAAGGATAAAACAACTGCATTGGTAAGTATGATTACCCAGTTATTCAGCAATGCGCCATATACAATCCACATGGCCTCATTTACTGCTGCAATTACAAACATCATCAGCGAAACATCTTTTGCCGATTTACTTTTGTAGGTTTTAATAACCTGTGGCAAAAAAGTAAGGCAGGTAATAGCACCGGCAGCATAACCCAGTATTTCTACTCCCGACATATAATTTATTTTTATTTTTTTTCAAATAACCACCAAAATCTTCTTGTTGGCTTTACTTTATAATTATCTTTTACATAAGATTTGATATGGTTCATGGCTTCATCAATATCATCAGTAAAAAGAATAAGCGATAAATCTTCTTTTGATGCTGCACCACGGGCTACCATATCTTCCATAGTTTCCATTAAGCTGCGATAGTAAGATTTTCCAAACAATACAATAGGAAAATCGGTTACGGTTTTGGTTTGTACCAATGTAAGTATTTCAAAAAACTCATCCATAGTGCCGAAGCCGCCCGGCATGATGATAAAGGCGTATGAATATTTTACCAGCAATACTTTTCTTACAAAAAAATGTTCAAAGGTTACTGATTTTTGAACATAAGGATTTACATGTTGTTCAAATGGCAGTTGAATATTGCAACCAATGGATTGGCCTCCGTTTTCAAATGCGCCACGGTTGGCCGCTTCCATGATACCGGGGCCGCCACCCGTCATGGTAGTCAATCCCATTTCTGCAATACGTTTTCCAAACTGCACGGCGTTTTGATAATATTCATTTTCTTCTTTAAACCTCGCCGAACCAAAAACCGTGATGCAGGGTCCCATAAAATGCAACTTCCTAAATCCTTTAATAAATTGCCAGAATACCCTCCAGGCAAACCAAAGTTCATAACCCCGGCTCTTGGGGCCATCCAAATAAACATGCTGCTTCGGTGGAATGATAGGTGGTTCTTTAATCTTTTCTTTTGCTTGCATAGTATCTGTAAATTGCCGTCAAGATAAACATTAAAATAATGCGCATCATCAGCTACAATGTAAATGGCATAAGAGCAGCTATCAAAAAAGGTTTTATTGACTGGTTGAAAACCGATCCGGCCGATATCGTATGTGTACAGGAAACAAAAGCCGTGCAGGACGATGTGGATGCAAAACTTTTTGATGCCTTAGGTTATCATCAATACTGGTTCAGCGCACAGAAAAAGGGTTATAGTGGCGTTGCCGTTTTTTCAAAAGTAAAGCCTGATAATGTTGTATTTGGCAATGGCATGAAAGCCGGCGATGATGAAGGTCGTGTGATTCAGTTAGATTTTAAAGACATCAGACTCATCAATGCATATTTTCCATCGGGCACCAGTGGCGATGAGCGGCAGGGCTTTAAATACGAATGGCTGAAAGAGTTGGACAAATGGCTGCAAAAGTTGAAGAAAAAAAATCCCCAATTAATTTTGTGTGGCGATTATAATATTGCACATGAAGCAATAGATATACACGATCCAAAGGGCAACAAAAACACTTCCGGTTTTTTACCGGAAGAAAGAGCATGGATGACAAAATTTTTTGAAAGCGGTTGGATAGATACTTTCAGAGTGTTTCATGCTGAGCCGCACCGTTATAGCTGGTGGAGTCAGCGTTTTCCCAGCGTAAGACTGAACAATAAAGGCTGGCGGATTGATTATATTAATACTACAGAAGCATTGCGCAGCCAATTAATAGATGCAGAAATATATCCGGATGTAAAGCATAGCGATCATTGTCCGGTGTATTTGGAATTAAAGAATTAGGCCAATTATCTTTTATTTTTTTAAAAAGAAATTGAATTGAAATAATATTCCTGCTAAATTTCTCTCAATTCTTTTCAATAGTGTCAGGATACTTTCAATACTATTCACGATTTTACTCTCAACCGATGCTCTTTCTACAGCAATAATGTGAATGAACAATTTGAGAATAGATAAAACATCCCAAAAGTAATTTACATACATTTAGATGATACTTTCAAAAGAAGTATTACACCTGATCAGAAAAATTGAATATGTTCTAGGGTTTTTTACTATTCGGAATCTTAATAGGTATTAATCTATCTTTCGAATTTGCGATCTCTTGTATAGATTTATCTTTAAAGATACTCAACAAACCTTTTTTTACATCTTTATAAGGCTTGTACATAGAACAAGGTGTTTTTTCATTACAATTTGGTAAGCCAAGTACACAATCTTCAATTATGTGTGTTTCTTGCATAGCTTCAATTACATTATAAATGGGCCTTTTACTTGCTTCTTCTTTAATAAAAAAACCTCCTGCAGGTCCAGAGATTGATGAAACTATTTGAACATTTTTATTAGAAAGTTGTTGAAGAATTTTTGCAGTAAAGTATTTTGGTGCTCCTATACCTTCTGCAATTTCACGAATATTTACTTTTTTGTGAATTGATGATTGACGTGCAATAAAAATGGTTGCTCTTAAAGCATATTCTGTAGATTTTGAAAACATAGTATTTTTGTTGCTAAATTGAAAATTAAAAAAACATCAACCTTTTTTTACAGTTTCCCGAACAGTTTTTACAACTTTATCTACATCTATTGATCCTTCCTCTTGGCTTACGAGCTCTCCATTTGGCCTAAACACACTTATGATATTTGAATGAGAAAATTCAATTGGAGATATTTTTTTATACTTCATTGAAAGAACATTTGCAAACTCTTGTGTTGCACTTTCAGTAGACGTAAGAAAAACCCACTGTGGCGCATCCATATTATTAGTTTTGGCAAACTCTTTTAATTTTTCCGGTGTATCCGTTTCTGGGTCTATTGATACTAAAACCAAAGTAACATCTTTAATTTCATTTCTGTCAATCTTGGATTCAATACTTTTCATTTTCGAAACCAAAATTGGACAAGCAGATTTACAAGTTGTATAAATCATTACAACTACCATGGTTTTTCCTTGTAATCTTTTTAATTGTAAAGTATCATTATTTTGATTCCTCCAATTTGATGCAAGATTAAAAATTGAATCAGAAGGAAGTTGAACAATCTTTGATTTTTCTTCTTTACAAGATTCAAATAATACGATTAAAAATATTAAACAATATATATGTTTCATTTTACTTCTTATTATTAATGCTAGTATCTTTTGCGCATCTAAAACCCAGGTTGGCTATTGTATAATTTGCTTTTACTGAAACACGAAGTGCAAAACGCATAAATGCAGCATAGTTTAAAACATCAGTAGAGCTTGTTGCGCTGCCAGCACAAAATAAATCTTTATCTTCATATTGCCCTGTACGAGAGTCATTGGTTGTAAGAACAGAATTAAAGTCATCTGTCCATTCCCAAATTAAATCAAAAATATTATAAACACCCCAGTAATTGGGCTTACTTTGCTTTACAGAATAATATTGCCGTTCTTTTTGAAGATATAAACTTGTAATATTACTGGAGTATTCAGGTTTTGCTCTAGCATTGGGGGAAGTTTCATCTGCCATTGCTATAAACTCCCATTCATCTAATGTTGGTAATCTTTTTCCAACACTTTGAGCATAAGCTTTAGCAGCAAACCAAGATACAAAACAAATAGGAGCATCTGGCTTTGCATTTTTGGGTAATTCAGTATCAGATTGCCAATCTCTTAAATAAGTTGAGTCTGCAAATATTTTTTTAATATTAGATTTGCTCCATTGTGGATTTGCCTTTACAAATGCTAAAAACTCTTCATTGGTTACGGCTCTTTCATCTACTAAAAATGGAGCAACTTTTGTAAGTACATATTCTGAACCATAAAATGGTTTATACTCCCCACCTGGAATATAAACCATTTTAACGTCTGATGAAATTGAATGAATAGTATTTGAAATTAGTTTAGATTCATTTGCAGCACTTATATCCAATTTAACATTTTGCTTATTACAAGAATAGAATAGAACTACAAATGCAATCTGTAAAAGAATCAATACTTTCATTTTTACAATATTTATTATTCTTTGGTTACAGCTCCACCAGCTTGAAAAACTTTTGGATTTGCATCACCGGTTACTTTTAATTTACCTATAGCACCCTTGTTAAATGCCCTTGATAAAGAGTGATCAACTATAACATATTCACCAGGAACATCACATTTAAATTCTACAATAGCAGAACCACCGGCAGGAATCATTGTTGTTTGAATATTGTGAGAAATCTGGCTGCCTCCTTCAAGATATACATTGTCAAAGATTTCACCAATTACATGAAAAGACGAAGTAAGGTTTGGACCACCATTACCTACAAATAAACGTACAGTTTCTCCTACTTTAGCTTCAATCATATTTGCACCTAATAAAGAACCTTTTTTGCCATTGAATAAAACGTAATCAGGATTTTCAGCTACTGCTTTATCATTATCAAATTCTAAAAGTCCTTTTTTAGCAGCAGAAGTTTTTGTATAGAAATCACCTTGCATAATGTAGTATTCTTTATCTACTTTAGGTAATCCACCAGCAGGCTCTACTAAAATTAAGCCATACATGCCATTTCCAATATGCATAGGTACTGGAGGAGCAGCACAATGGTAAACATATAATCCTGGGTTAATAGCTTTAAAAGTAAATGAAGCTTCTTTACCTGGAGCAGCAGTTGTTGCAGCAGCACCACCACCTGGTCCTGTTACAGCATGTAAATCTATGTTGTGAGGTAAAACACTGTTTGCTGCATTTTTAAGATTTAATGTTACTTCGTCTCCTACTCTTACACGAATAAAACTACCTGGAACAGTGTTGTTAAATGTCCAAAAAGTATAAGAAATACTATCTGCTATAACGCCTTCCATTTCTGTAGTTTCAAGATTTACAATCCATTTTTTAGGACCTCTGTTACCAACAGGTGCCGGAACTTTTGGGGCACCAGTAACTTCTGCCACCTTAGGCTCTCCTTCAGCAATCATATCAATAGCAGATTGAGATGAGTTTCCCGAATTTGTTCCACTTTTACAAGCTCCAAATATGACTGCCATAAAGAAGCTTACCATGATTAACTTGTTTGTCATAAAGTGTTTTTTTGTTTGAATGTTGAGAAATATTTAAAATTTTACATTAAAAATGTTAGGATTGATATTTAAACTTAACCAAACCCAATGTTGTAAAGAGTTTGGATTATTTGCATTTTTTAAGAAGTTTAATGATGATGTAGTTGTATAAATAGAATAGCCTCCTACAACTTTTGCATATTTATGTATTGAATAACCAAAATCAACATCAAATTCTTGACCAAGATTGGTTGATAAATTTTGATTGTTATCTACTATTTTATTTGGAGATAAAAATTGATGAAGTGCAAAACCAAAATTTGTACTTGCAGTAGGTTTTAAACTTGTTTTTACATAAATATCTACTAAACCAGAACCTTTATGACCATTGCCAGCATAATAATAATCCATTGAACCATAAAACTTATGATTAGTGCCAAAATATGGTGTAAATGCTTTGTTATCTTGTACTCCAGCAGTACCTACATCATTACCACTTAAATAATCTGTACCTAAGCCTAAGTTCCATTTTTTATCTAATTTTTTATCTAAATAAAATGCAAGTAAAAAAGCATTAGTTTTAGTACCTGTATGATTTTTCCCTAATTGTGTATAAGCAGAGGCATTAAATTTCCAATCTGAACCAGAATAAAAATAATTTGCGCCAATAGTTTGTATAAAATAATTCTTAGCGTTTATGTCAGATGCACTGATTGCTTTTTGAAAACCAAGGTTATTAAGCAAAAAAGTAAAATTACTGCTTGTGTTTACTTTATATTTTGCCCACAAAGTTTGCATCCATTTATAAGGAGTTGCGTCAACAGGAGAATATAAACTTCCTGAAATGTTGCTTAAATTATTGCCATATAACTCTTTGTAGTTTTGATTGTAGGCAGCAAATGCTTTAAACAAGAATTTTTCTTTATTAATATGAAAAGAAATAGCATCATGTGCTCTTGCACCTTGCGCCCAATCTAATTCTCCAAAAAAACGTTCATCATCTAAACTAATTACTTGACGACCAACTTGTAAAAAATTTGTTTTACTTGTATGTAATTTTGCCCATGCTTCAAAAAATGATATACCATTTTTGACTCCTGCGCCTTGTGTTAATCCATCTTGCCCCCAAACGGTTATATTTTGAGGTGAAACTTGGACGGTAAGTAAGTTTTTATAATGATAGTTGATAATAAACCTATTTCTCTGGCTAATTAATGCTGAAGGTTTTTGCCCTTCTGGTAAGGGTTGAAATACCCCACTTCTATATTCAGCTCTTGGTCTCAGTTGAAATGAAACAGTAAGTAAATTGTCTTTTTCTGGCTCGTTTTGTGCTGAAAGATTTGAATATGAAAGTATTGTGAAGGCTAAAAGAGAGAGAAATAACTTTTTTCTGCAAATTAACATATAAAACCCATTTTAATTTGGAGCACAAAGCTATATCAACAACAATTAAGGATAAAAATATCTTTAATTATTATTCAATAAAATATTTTTTAGTAATATTTCAATATTGAAATTTAACTTGATTCAACATCTTCTGTGCCGATAATATTCGGATTAGGATTAAACGAGGGATCGTTTAAAAACATATCTATACTATTGGGGTTGCCAGGGTCATAACTAAACCCGTCATGGGTGGGCTCCTATTCAGGATACTCTATACCTCCACCAGATTCTTATTTATGGTGGAGTTTATAAAAAGCAATAAGCTCTATTGCAGCGTGTTGTGCCATACATAGCCTGTCGGAAATGGCACAAACAGTATGAGGTTTGGAAACTATTATTTTGAATGCTGTTCAATAACCATATAGCACTGTTTCAAATCTCGGCATAGCAAACGAAAAGCTAATATTTTTTAATTATGTTACTGGTATTTCTCCTAAACCTTTTCATTTTGCAACACACATTGTTAACTGGAAGCCGAACGATTTTAATACCTAATAATGAGAAGCCATTTGACGGAGAAATAATTAATTCATGCAAATACAATAGTTTTGACAGGCTATTTTAATTGCCATGATCGTCTATAACATCACCATCAAAATCACTCCTGAAATTGAAGCCGAATGGCTGCATTGGCAAAAACAGGAACACATACCTGAAGTTATGGCCACCGGAAATTTTACCCACTTTCATTTTTACCGCCTGCTTCAGCAAGAAGATGAAGAAGGGCAGACCTTTGTAGTACAGTTTTTTGCCAACACTTTGGAGCAATATCAGCAGTATATTGATCATAATGCCGGGCATCATCGCCAAAAAGCAATGGACCGGTGGGGCAACCACTTTATTGCATTTCGTACGATAATGCAGGTGGTTGATTAGGAATAACGAAAGCCCTGACCCCGGATTAAATTATTTATTCAGAAAAAATAAACAACACCGTTTTTATATTTTTTTCTACTTGCAAAAGCGGCTAAATTTGTTGCTTTCGCCTCAACCAAACTCAACGCATTTCAATTATGAACAAAGCTGATCTCATTGCAAAAATTTCCGAAGACACCGGAATCACCAAGCAGCAGGCCAATGCTGCTTTAGACTCTTTTACAGAAGCGGTTACAAAAACTTTGAAAGGCGGCGGCAAAGTAACCTTAGTGGGTTTTGGCACTTTTATGGTTTCAAAAAGAAAGGCTCGCAAAGGACGCAATCCGCAAACCGGAGCCGAAATAAAAATAAAAGCAAAAACAGTTGCCCGATTTAAAGC
Organism: Bacteroidota bacterium; assembly: GCA_022708055.1. Taxonomy (GTDB): domain Bacteria; phylum Bacteroidota; class Bacteroidia; order Chitinophagales; family Chitinophagaceae; genus JJ008. The sequence goes on along the minus strand of JAKIZK010000001.1, from coordinate 40,073 downwards.
AGGTAAAGAACTGTCGGAAAAACTTTAATACATCAACATTATATTTTAACCCCTAAAAAAACAAACCATGGGAAGAGGAGATAAAAAAACCGCAAAAGGAAAAAGATTTAAAGGCTCTTTTGGAAAAAGCCGTCCGGCAAAAAAGAAAGCGGCAAAAAAGAAATAATTCTATTTAATAATAATTTTTTTACACAAGACTTGTATCTCAGGGTGCAAGTCTTTCTATTTTCCAGTTACCATCCTGTTGCAATGAATATTGCAAACGATCGTGCAGGCGGCCGGGTCTTCCCTGCCAAAACTCTATAATTAGCGGTTTTACAATATAACCACCCCAGTGTGCCGGTCTTTTTGATCCTGATTTTTTTACCTGCTCGCTTATTGACTGGTATTGATGGTGCAGCCATTCCCTGCTTTCTATTACCCGGCTTTGTGGTGAGGTAATTGCACCTGCCTGACTTTCAATTGGGCGTGAATAAAAATAAACATCGCTATCTGTCGCAGGTAATTGTTGTACAAGTCCTGTTATGCGAGTCTGTCTTTCCAATTCTTTCCAAAAAAAAACCAGACAGGCTTTTGGATTCTCGGCCAATTGCCGGCCTTTGTAGCTTTCATAATTTGTAAAAAATGAAAAACCTTGTTCGCTAAAATCTTTTAATAATACAATTCGTGCCGAAGGCATACCATCGGCAGCGGCCGTAGCAAGTGTCATAGCGTTTACTTCACTTATTTCCGCATTTACAGCGTCGTTCCACCATTGCTCAAACTGGTGGATAGGATGAGGAGCAACATCTTTTTCCAATAATTCTTTTTGAGAATAGGTTTGCCTGATAGCAGCTATATTTTTTTCCATACAAAACTTTGGACAAAGATAGTCAGCTGCGAATTTTTTTACCGATTGATGTTAATCAGTAATACATATCAAATTATTCGGTGGAGGGCCGGTTGGCCAGCGCATCTCTTTCGCCGGAAACAATATGCAACATACTTTCCAGTTCGCCAATACGTTTGAGTTGATCTTGCAAGTTTTTATTGGCTTCGTTTATGGTATTCATATCATCGTTCAGGTCTTCGAGATAAGAAACTTTCTTTTGCAATTGCTGTCGGTCAAAATTGGCTTCTCTCAATTTGATTTGTGTTTCTGCCAGTTCGGCTTCAGTTTCCGATTTTTGATTTGCCAGTACAGCTTGTTTTTGTTTCAGATCATCAAGCTCTCTCAGGGTCTTCAGGTAGCTTTCCTTCATTTCAGCATAATCCAGACTTTCTTTTTTTGCTCCGTTTAATTGTGTTTCTAATTTTTGAATTTTTCCCTGTAGTACATCAAACTGTAAATAGGCTGCATCTAATTGTGCATTCAATTCAGTGGAGATTGTTTCCTGCAGGATGTTTTGTTCTTTATCCTTTTCTTTTAATTTTAATTTTTCTTCCAGCACTTCCAGCATAGCGCTAAGGGCTTTGTTTTCTTTTGACAGTCTTTCAATTTCTTTGGTACCGGTTTCAGATGCTTCTAACTGTGAAAGCAGCTCATCAATCTTTTGCTGATACTGCATCATATTTTCCTGCGACTGACGAAGTTGATTTAATAAAACCGGTTTATTACTATCTTGAATTTTACTGCGCAGTTCGGCAAGTTCAGCTTTTAATAATTTATTTTCTTTTCTTGATTCTTCTGCTTCAATGGTATTGATTTCATTGTTTTCTTTTTCGGAAGACAATAGGAGTGAGAGCTCTTGCACTTCGCGGCTTCTACGTTCTGTTTCGTTATTATACTTTGTTTTTAATGCAGCTAATTCGTTAGAAATTTTTCCGCCGGGCGACTCACTTACCAGTTTTTTAAATGACCGGGTAGCTGAAAAGATATACATAATGGCGAAACCCAGCACGATGGCTCCCATCAGCAGTACAATTATCTCCGCAACAGTAAGGGAAAGGTGAGCTCCCATATAATTACAATGACGTTTTGGTTTTGAAACTAATAATAATAAAAGGTTTTACCACTTATTAGTTTTTCACACAAGGGGATAATGGATGCCCCTGCAAGATAGTAGAAACTGAAAACTGACAAATAGGAAATATACGTCGTAATTATCCTCTTACGAGAGTGCCCACTTTTTCGCCTGTAACCACACGGCGCAAATTGCCTTCGGCATTCATATTAAAAACAATGATGGGCAAATTGTTTTCCTGGCATAAAGTAAAGGCTGTCATATCCATAACCCGCAGGTTATTAGTAAGACATTCCTGAAAAGTAATAACATTAAATTTTGTAGCTGTTGGATCTTTTTCGGGATCAGAAGTATAGATTCCATCTACACGAGTGCCTTTTAAGATTACATCGGCATTTATTTCAATGGCTCTAAGTGAGCCGGCGGTATCGGTAGTAAAATAAGGATTGCCGGTGCCCGCACCAAAAATTACTACTCTTCCTTTTTCTAAGTGGCGAATTGCACGACGGCGAATATAAGGTTCAGCTATCTGCTCCATTTTAATGGCACTTTGTAAGCGTGTATAAACACCTACCTTTTCAAGCCCGGCTTGTACTGCCATTCCGTTTATTACGGTAGCCAACATACCCATATAATCGCCATGGGCTCTTTCAATACCGGTTTCGGCTTCATTCATTCCTCTATAAATATTGCCGCCGCCAATTACTACAGCTACCTGCACTCCCAAATCTGTTATTGATTTTATATCCTGAGCATATTGTGCAATTACATTGGTATCAAAACCAAAACTTCCATCGCCCATTAATGCTTCACCTGAAAGTTTGAGAAGGATGCGTTTGTATTTTGGTAGCATGGTGTTGAAATTTCGTGGCGAAGATACGGGAATAGGTTTTTTTGATTTACTTTTTGACTGTTGTTCTTCATTGCGCTGCCGAAATATTGCCAATAAAAAGTGACATTGCCAGAATGCCTTCTATATTCATTGATTCCAACGATATTTTAAATGGATAATACAAAGGGCTTAAATCTTTTCTTTTATCATCAAAAGCCCATACTTTAGAATACACCACATACTCGCCGCAATTATTTTCACAGAGGGTACCCAGCATTTTTACACCATTAAAATTTATTTTATCAAGCACTTGTACCCATTTATCAAATAATTCTTTGGCTTCTTTTGTTGTTGTAATTGTTGGAAGTCTAAAAGAAATATATACTTTATCATCTCCCATAATGAATCCATTATCTGTAGTGCCGCTAAGTTTGAATTTTAAATACAAAGGATTTTGAGAATCCTTCAGATTTTCAAATTTATTTGTAAAGTCGCTCATAATCTGCACCAGCTGTTTTTGAAGCAAAGCCTGATCTTGTGCATTACTGCGAAAAGAGATAACTAAAAATAAAAAGACCAATCGTTTCATTTAAAAAATTTTAAATAAAAAAAATCCCGGAAAAATTTCCCGGGACTAAATTTACTACTTTCCAAAATATTATCCTAAGGCCACTCTCTTAAACGAACCTACTTTTACATCGCCGCTTTCTTTCAGGTATTGTTCTACGGTTTTGCTGCCGTCTTTTACAAATGCCTGTGCGGTTAAGGTTTGTTCTTTAAAGAAAGCGCCCATTTTACCTTCGGCGATTTTGGCAATCATTTCCTCGGGCTTGCCTGCCATCTTAGGGTCTTGCTTCATCAATTCTACAATAATATCTTTTTCGCGGGCAATTACTTCAGCAGGTACTGATGCAGCATCAACTGCTACCGGATTCAAGGCGGCTATTTGCATAGCAATATCCTTACCTGCTTCAGCAGCTTCTTTATCCAAACCTACTAATACGCCAATGCGGTAAGCACCATGAATATAAGATGCAACAAAAAGGGCATCTATTCTTTCAAATTTTGTAATACCAATTTTTTCACCAATGGTAGCCAGTTTTTCATCAACGGCTGCAGCTACAGTAAGCTCACCCACTTTTACATTCATCAGCTCTTCCAGATTTTTTACATTGTTTGCGATAGCCGCATCAGCAATGCTTTGGCCAAAGGCTACAAAGTCTGCATTTTTAGAAACGAAATCTGTTTCGCAGCTTACACATACTACGATACCTGTTTTATGATCGGCAGTTGTTTTTGCAATTACCACTCCTTCTTTCGCTTCACGATCACTTCTTTTTGCAGCTACTTTCTGGCCTTGCTTGCGCAACCAGTCAATGGCGGCTTCAAAATCACCATTGGTTTCTGTCAATGCTTTACGACAGTCCATCATACCGGCGCCGGTTGCCTGACGCAGTTTATTGATGTCTTGTGCACTTATTGCTACTGTACTCATATTAATATTATATGTTATGAAGTAAGCTTGTGCCTTACTTCAGGGTTAAAAAAATATTTTATTTCCTGCACATTGTTTTTGTAGCGCATAAATCTAATAGACGCTTACTTTCTAGCACCACCGGGGCCACGGCTACCACCTGCAGGTGTACGACGTCTTTGACCGCCGCCGCTACGTCCGCCACGACCACCACGTCCGCCTTCTGCTTCAGCTTCTGCCTGCAGTTTTGCTGCGCTTTTTTCTTTTTCATCATCATTTACTTCCTCTGTTTCATCATCTTTTGCAGCTTGCCTTTCTGCAAGACCTTCTGCAATGGCAGCGGTGATGTAGTTTACGATAATAGCGATTGATTTTGTGGCATCATCGTTTCCGGGTACTGCAAAATCAACCTTATTAGGATCGCAGTTGGTATCTACTACACCAAATGTTGTAATGCCTAAACGCTTGGCTTCTGCCAGTGCAATATGCTCGTGACCAATATCTACAATAAACAAAGCAGAAGGAACACGGCCCAATTGTGCAATACCGCCCAACACTTTATCCATTTTATCACGGTCTCTTGAAAGTGTAAGTCTTTCTTTCTTAGTAATGCTGTCAAAAGAACCATCGCCCAGCATTTTTTCAATGCTCTGCATTTTCTTTACACTTTTACGAACGGTATTAAAGTTAGTAAGCATTCCACCCAGCCATCTTTCTGTAACATAGGGCATGTTTACTTTCTTAGCACACTCGTTTACGATGTCTTTTGCCTGTTTTTTGGTTCCTACAAAAAGGATTTTTTTACCGCTGCGAGCTACCTGCTTCAGTGCTGCTGCAGTTTCCTGAAGGCATTCTACTGTTTTATTCAAATCAATGATGTGAATACCTTTTTTCTCAGCAAAAATGTAAGGGAGCATTTTTGGATTCCACTTCTTTTTAAGGTGACCGAAGTGAACACCTGCTTCCAAAAGCTGCTGCTGTAAGGATGTATTATTTTCCATTGTATTATTATAATTCGTTTTAAAATGTGTTTTGTACGATTAACGTTTAGAGAACTGATAGCTTCTTCTCGCTTTCTTATGACCGAATTTCTTACGTTCAACAGAACGTGGATCTCTTTTCAACAATCCGGCAGCTTTTAAAGCAGGACGAAAATCTGCATTTAGCTCAAGCAACACCCTGGCAATACCCAGCATGGCAGCTTCTGCCTGTCCTTTTACGCCACCGCCGTTTGCTGTAATTTTTACATCAAACTTGCCAACAGCATCAATTGTTTTTAACGGACGCTCTACCTGATTTTGCAGATATACGAGCGGAAAATAAGTTTTATAGTCTTTGTCGTTTACAGTAATCTTTCCATCTCCTTTGGAAATGAAAACTCTTGTTACGGCTTCTTTACGACGGCCAACACCATTTTTTTGCTTTTCCATTTAGTTTATTTTTTTTCTTCCCCCGAGGGGATGGCATTTTAAAATTTTAATTCTTTTGGGTTTTGTGCTTTGTGTGGATGTGCATCGCCTACATATACAAAAAGCTTTTTGTACATCTTGCGACCCAGTCTGTTTTTAGGCAACATACCTTTTACGGCACGCTCAATCACTACTTCAGGTCTTCTTCTTAAAAGATTTTCAGCTGTTTCTTCTTTCAATCCACCGGGATAACCGGTAAAGTGATCGTAAATTTTTTGCTGCATTTTGTTACCGGTCAATACCACTTTTTCGGCATTGATAACAATAATGTAATCGCCGGTGTCCACATGGGGCGTATAAGATGCTTTGTTTTTACCGCGAAGTATCGCAGCAATGCGGGAACACATACGGCCTACGGTTTGATTAGTACCGTCCACAACATACCAGTTGCGCTTTACGGTAGCCTCGTTCGCATGTTTGGTTGTGAAATGTAGTTTACTCATTTTATTTTATTTTAAGTGAAGGCCTTCGCTATCCCAAAGACCATTTAAAAAATATTGCCAAAGCTTTTACTTTGGGGCGCAAAGGTAAGCTTGTATAAATTGACAATCTAAAAAATTCAAGCATATTTTTTTATCGCACCATTATAAAACGTTGATTTTCAATAAAAATTTTGCTCTTAAAATAAATTACACAAAAAACCCCGCTCCGAAAAAATCGGAAACGGGGCTTATTTACCACACACCAAAACTATCTTGGCTATACTTTTTTTGATTTTGAATAAATTTCCCATTTACCATCGCTTGATTTGAGCACCAGTGTACAGTCTGCATCTTCTAAAGTGATAAAATAGGTACTGTTATCGTGTTTTGCTAATTCAAACAGATCGCTGATCCAGTAACCTGAATATTTTTTCTTTAGCGATAGCTGAAGATTGATGGGCAATTCATCGGCCACTATATGACGGGTGATGCCCAGCAGTTTGCCGGCTTCATTGTAATAAGCAAACAGATATTTTTCGTTGATTACAAATCCGGCTTTATAATAATGCTGGCTGGCTACCCATTCTACATTTTTTGCCAGTGCAAAATCATTTTGAAATGCATTTAATACTTCCGGCTTTACATCTGTGGGGTTACTGGCAAATGAAGACAGACTGCTTACTGCTATTGCCATGAAAAGGATAATCTTTTTCATCGTTTTTATTTTTAATGGTTAAGGTTAAAATATTTTGTTTTATAAAAATTTATTGTTGTGAAGTATGACGTAGCAAATGTATTTTAGGTTACAGGTGTAGAAAATACAATTATGTTCAATGGTTTTGATTTTTGACCGTTGGATTGCGTTGTTAATTACATTAACAGAATAAAAAATGTTAATGCCGCTTGCAATTTTTTAAAACCTTTTATCCAACCCTGTCTTTTGTAACTTGCATTGGAAAATCAATTGTATGGCAAAATTTTTTTATTCATGTATAGCCTTAATATTTTTCAATCCGTTTTTTGTAACAGCACAAAACAGACCACAAACGCCTAAGCCGCCTTATCATTATTATAATGATAGCGTAGTGTATGAAAATACAGATCGTACGGTACAATTAGGTGCCACCTTCTCGTATCCAAAAACCGGAGGCCCGTTTACTACGATATTATTAATTACCGGAAGCGGACAACAAGACCGCGATGAAACCATTTTTCATCATAAACCTTTTGCTGTAATTGCCGACTATCTGGTAAAAAAAGGATTTGCAGTTTTAAGAGTGGACGACCGCGGCAAAGGACAAAGTAAAGGCCCGTTAAAAAATGTAACTTCAGTTGATTTTGCAAATGATGTGATAACCAGCATCCAATTCTTATTGAGCAGAAAAGAAGTAGATAAAAACAGTATTGGATTAATGGGCCATAGCGAAGGCGGTTTTATCGCCCCCATTGTCTATTCAAAACTACCCGCAATTGCATTTATTGTTTCATTGGCAGGCACCGGTGTTTCGGGTGCCGAAATATTGCTAAAGCAACAAACAGACCCTGTAAAAGGTAAAGTAAGTGATGCTTCTTTTCATGCTTATTACGAGTTAACAAAAAAAACATTAAACACCATTCACAATTTACATGCACAGCCCGATTCAATTATTTTGGACACAATAAAAAATCTATATAAGAACTGGAAAGCCGGGAAGCCCGATAGTGTGCTGGCACCCATAAGGGCAGATAAAGTTCCTCCTGAATTATATGCATTAAGCATAAAACCGGAACTGGAACCCTGGCTCAAATATTTTATTGCTACCGATCCTGCAGTATTCTGGTCGCAGGTAAAATGTCCGGTGCTGGCGCTTAATGGTGAAAAAGATATTCAGGTATATGCCGATGAAAACCTGAATGCTATTGCAGCGGCATTAAAAAAAGCAGGCAACAAAAATTTCAAAACCAAAAAACTAAAAGGGCTCAATCATTTGTTTCAACATTGTAAAACCTGCACCGTACAGGAATATGGCGAATTGGAAGAAACATTTTCGCCCAAGGCATTAAAAATAATTGGCCGCTGGCTGAAAAAGAATGCACGATAATCCATAAAATATTTTATGAACTACCTGGCTCATGCATATTTGTCTTTTCATCATCCGCAAATATTGGTGGGCAATATGATTAGTGATTATGTAAAAGGGAAAAAGAAATTTGATTTTCCGGCAGGTATTCAATTTGGCATTATGCTGCACCGCGAAATTGACAGCTTTACCGACGGGCATGAAGCCACACAAAAGGCAAAATCATTCTTCAGGCCACAGTATCGGCTTTATGCAGGCGCTTTTGTTGATGTGGTGTACGATTATTTTCTGGCCAATGATGAAACAGAATTCAACGACGATTCATTAAAAGCATTTGCAGTGGAAACATATACGCTACTTTCTAAACACACGGAATATTTTCCTGAAAAATTTGCAAGCATGTTTCCTTATATGAAATCACAAAACTGGTTGTATAACTATCAATATAAATGGGGAATAGCAAAAAGCATGAGTGGCGTTGTAAAAAGGGCAAATTACCTTTCTGAAAGTGAAACGGCTTTTAACCTATTTGAAAAAAATATTGAGGAACTTCATCTGTGTTATAATCAGTTTTGGGCTGATTTAATGCCTTTTGCCAAAAATCAATTTGAAAAATTTGACCATTTATAAATCAAGTTTTGAAAAAACAAGAATTGGCTGTAACCTTGTCGTGAGGCAATTCGTTATAACTGATTGCGAAAATTCAAATCAATAAATTTTAATAATAAAAGGATGAAAACGTTATCTGTCTGTTTTTTGTTTTCCTTTTTTTTATTCGCCTGTGGCGGAAAAACCGAAACAAAAACACCCGATCAACCTGTAAAGCCATTTGACAGCCTCGCCGTAATTAAAGCTCCTGTAGCCGACAATCCTTATGTAACCATGGATATATCTCCTATGGATATGAGTTATTTTCCGGTGAATTATATGAAAACGAAAATGGCCTCGCTTACGATGGATCCGCCACTGGCAAGGGTAATCTACAGCCGGCCCCACTTACAAGGCCGCCATATTTTTCATGAAGTATTAAAATATGGCCAGCCCTGGCGACTGGGAGCCAATGAAGCAACAGAATTACAATTATTCAGTGATGCCACCATTCAGGGAAAAAAAGTAAAAGCAGGTCGTTATATATTGTACTGCATACCGCAAGAAAACGAATGGACTCTTGTACTCAATGGCTATATTGATAGCTGGGGATTGAAACAAGAGCCGTCAAAAGACATTGCAAGATTTACGATTCCCATTACCAAAACCAATACTTCACTTGAATATTTTACCATGGTCTTTCTGGGCAAAGACAAGCAGGCAGAATTATTAATGGCCTGGGATAATGTAGAAGCAAAGCTGCCGATTAGTTTTTGATACTCGGTGCATATTGAATTTTTAAAAAGGGAAATTGAATGTTGAAGGGGGATGGCAGGCAATAGGGATAAGTTTTGCTCTCTAAAAGAGTATAAGTTTCAAATATAAAAATTGGCAGCTATTGTGTATTTTCTTTTGTTATTGTAATTCCAGATTACAAAAACTTTAAGAATTGTTGGGTTTTAGGTATTGTTCGTGTAAGCGGTAGGTTTACTTTTTTGTCGGTCATTCAATTTTTCCATACGGGGACTTTTATGAAACTTTTGTTATGCCATTTTATAAGTAATGGTTCTCCTGCATCAATGATAGTTTCGTCTGATACTGGTTTGCCAGAACCATAATTGATAATTTCAAAAGGATGTTTATTGATGTTGAGTAGTATAACAAGCCGGCTTCCCTTGCCGATTTTTTTACTGACAAACCGTGTGTTGTCAAAAGGAATACTCTCTTTTTTATTTGGTTTCAGCAACTGTCGTTTAGCATTGTTTTTTGCATAACTCGCCCTGCCAACATAACGGGTTAAGAAAAAATATTTGCCTTCGGGCAATAGTTCATATAAGGCCAACGATACATCTATGTCTTTTTTATTGATAGTTGCAAACAGGTTCCCTGAGAATGAGCCGTTAATTGAAAATTCGTTCTCAAAAGGTTTTGAAGTGAAGATTAAGCCATTGCTGGCATCTAAAGTGTCAAATATAATTTCAGGAGTGTAAAAATTGTTTTGATTATCCCTGTCTTTAAAATCTATTATTTGCTTTTCAGCTGCTTGCACTTTTGGTTTTTGTGTTGTAAGAATTTTATTGACTAAGTAAAAAGTTAATGTGTCATTATTTATTGCTTTCAATGATGGTGCATGTTTCCATTCGTTTGTCCCCATTACTTGATAGTTTATCTTATCCTTAAGAATTTCAGGTTTTGGTTTTCCTTTCAAAACATAGTTAAGCCACTCGTAAGCCAAATCCATCATATTGATGTTGGCTACATTATCAATTTCATAACCCATCAGATTTTTGGCTGGCTTTCGTTGTCCGCCCCAATGGTCATAAGGTCCAATTACAAAATAATGGTTAGCGTTTTGATTGTATTTGTTGTGCAGTTTAAAGTATTGAAAGGCACCGATCTGTGAGCCGTCATAGAAACCCGTTGTTGTTAAAATCGGAATATTGATTTTGGCAAACTCATCTGGTGTTGGTATCATCATTTGCCAATAGCTATCATAAGAAGGATGATGCAACCACTTTTGAAAAATAGGATTATGCAGTCCTGCAATGCTGTCGATCTTGTTATATGCTGTTCCGTTATTGAAATAATCAAACGGCAGACTCCTTGGCAATGATTTATTTTTATAAATGTCATTGCTCCAACTCAAAATATGAGTAAGCGGAACATTATTTTCCATTGGAAAATCATATCCGGGCATCACTGCCACCTGCGGAACAATGGTTTTTAAAGCAGGGTGAATTTTTTTAACAGTAGCCCATTGTGAATATCCTGTATAACTACCACCAAACATTCCAACACTTCCGTTGCACCATGATTGCTTGCTTATCCAGTCAATAATGTCGTAAATGTCTGTTCCTTCATGTTCAAAAGGAGCATAGTATTTCAGATCAGTTCTGATGCCACGAGCATACGCCACAATGCCTACATAATTTCTGTCTGCTGAACGTTTTCCGAAAATATTATCATTTACTCCCTGATAGTATGTTGTGTAAAACAGAATAGCAGGTAGTGGTTCTCTATTGCTTTTTTTACGAACTATGATTGCATAAATTTCTACTCCACTTCTTGTCGGAATTAATACACTGTCTTGAATTATGTAAATACTGTCAGCAGTTGTTGTTGGTTGAGCAAATGTCTCGGTGGCTATTGTCAATATGAAAAGGGTACTTAATAAATACTTCATAGATTTAAGATTTGTTTACCTGTTGATTTTTGGACTTTTTTCAAATGACTTTGGTGGAAGCCTCTGCAAGCATTTTCAAACCGTGAAGATTTGTCACGGTTTCATTTCGTTCTTCATTAAGCCGTTGTTTCAGCTTTCGCCAATCTGCTTGTGGGCCAATGTTATCCGCTAAAACTTCAATTACGTCAATAGCTGAAATATACCAAAGTTCTTTTCCCTCACTCCCATGTTTGCGAAATTGCTTTTGCTCAAATATTTTTATTGCGTTTTCATTGCTCACTTACTTTGTAATTATGAGTAATAAAGGTAAAAAAGTGACGTTTGAAACAAGAACTAAGTAAAGGTATAACGATAAATCATTTTAATTTTTTTACTGTTTTGTCGTTGTAAAATTCTTTACTGTTAAGATATGCTTCTGCTTAACTGTCTTTGAAGTCAATATAAAATAATTACTGAGTTCCCTGCCTGTTGGAGCTTTGTTTTTTACTTACCGAAGTGTCGGGGCAGGCCTGTTTTAAGTTGACTTATCCATATTTTTGGAGTCAACCTATAACAGGACTATACACTCCCCATATTATCCACATAGCTTTACTTTTGCTTTTATGATTACCACCCTCTGTCTCGACTTTGGAAATACAAGAAAAAAAGCGGCCCTTTTTCATCAAGATGAATTGAAAGAAGTATGGCTGCTGGATGATGATATAGCGTCCATTGAGGCATTAGTTTCAAAACATCAGCCCCAAAAATCTATTTTATCATCTGTAATTGTACACGACCCCAATATTGAAAAATTACTGGCTGCTAATACTAGCTTTCATTTACTCAGCCACCGGTCGCAGCTGGCCTTTACCTCACCTGTTGGCAAGCCGGAAACTATAGGCGCCGACCGGCTAGCGCTATGTGCCGCAGCCGTACATTATTATCCCTCACATCACAATCTTATCATAGCACTGGGCACTTGCATTACTTACAATTTCATAAATAAGTATCACGAGTTTTTGGGTGGCGCCATCTCCCCGGGGCTTGAAATGCGTTTAAAATCCCTTAACCACTATACTGTCAAGCTACCATTGGTACAGGCTACCTCCAATGTACCATTGATTGGGTACGATACGACAACCAATATTACATCAGGTGTGGTGCTGGGTATGGCAAATGAAATTGATGGGTTCATACAATCTTACAGAGAGCGTTTTCGCAACTTTAACGTCCTCTTAACCGGGGGCGATATAGTGTATTTGGCTCCACACCTCAAAAGCAAGATATTTGCAGACCCTGATTTATTATTTAAAGGTCTGTATGCAATTAGTCATGTCAACAATCCCTAAGAAAATCAAGGCGTTACACCTACCAACTGCAACGCTTCCGGTTTTATTTTTCTTTGTTTTTCTAACCTCTTCGGCACAGGACAACTCGCCCTATTCCCGTTTTGGTATCGGCGACCTTACGCCTACCTCGCACAATCTCAACCGGGCAATGGGCGGCATCAGCGCAGCTTTTGGAGATCCGGTTACTGTCAATTTCAATAACCCGGCCTCATACGCATACTTCCAGGGTTTGAAAGAACCAAAATCTAAAAAACTGATTTCGGGCAGGGCACTGTTTGATGTGGGTATCGATCTGGAAAGCAGAAGTCTGCTGCAAACCACCCCCGTTAAAAAATTTAAAGCAGGTAATGCTTTGTTCTCTTACATACAACTGGGCGTTCCGCTTAAGAAAAACTGGGGATTGAGTTTTGGACTGAGACCTTTATCCCGCATCAGCTACAATCTATATCGCAATGAAAGATTGAAAGACCCGCTTACCGGCTTACCTATTGACAGTGCTTCTACAACCTTTACAGGCGATGGTGGTTTGTATTTGGTATCATTGGGTAGCGGCTTCGACATTTTTAACAAGCAGGAAAAACGCAAAGCTTACATGGAAGAAAAATTAAGCTTTGGTATCAATGCGGGCTATCTATTTGGTAGAAATGATTACAGCTCACGCAGAAGATTGATCAATGATACGGTCGACTATCAACAGGGAAATTTTGAAACAAGAACAAACCTGCACGATTTTTATTTTACAGCCGGATTGATGTACAAAATGCCGGTAGATACTTTTAAAAAAATCTCACTTTCATTGGGTGCTTACGGACATTTAGGTCAAAATATAAATGCCACACAGGATATCCTTCGTGAAACTTACACGTTTGATGATGCTTTGGGTGATGTAAGGCTCGACAGCGTTTCTGATAAAACCAATATCAAAGGTGTAGTAAAACTTCCGGCCTCTTTTACATTTGGATTTGCATTGCAAAAACCGGTAGTGATGATCAAAGACAGAAAAGAAGCCGGGTGGTTGTTTGGTGTTGATTTTACCATGAACAAATGGGACAATTATCGTTTTTACGGACAAAAAGATTCAGTAAAATCCAATTGGGAAATAAAAGCAGGCGGACAAATAACACCCATTCCTACAAAAAGTTATTTTAGTCAGATATCTTATCGTGCCGGATTCTTTTATGGCCCTGAGTATATACAGGTAGGTAACAAGATGAATCGCATTGGTGCCAGTTTTGGCATGGGATTGCCCATTGCTTTAAACCGCAATGCACCCAATCAGTTTACCATTATCAACCTGGCATTTGAATACATGAAAAGGGGGAATGATAGTAACAAGTTGAAAGAAAATTTATTCCGTTTCTCGCTGGGCTTTTCTTTCAGCGACCTTTGGTTTGGCAAAAGAAAATATGATTAAGCATTTGTTGCTTACTGCTTGCTGAAATAATTTCATGCTGACTCGCTTTTCAAATATCATTTTGTATTGCAGCACTATGTTGCTTATTGCTTCTTGCGAAAACAGCAAAAAAGAAGTAGACGACTGGACAAAACCTGTGGTGATGCGTGAAGAAGCAACCGATGTAAGAGCATTATTAAGCCAGAATGGAACAGTAAAGGCAAAACTCACCGCACCATTGATGTACAGAGTATTTGGCGACACCGTTTATACACACTTTCCGCAAACAATGCACTGCGATTTTTATGACGACAGCGCTCAGGTAGAAACCTGGCTCGACAGCCGGCAGGGAAAATATTTTGAAAACCTGAACAAAGTGTATTTGTGGGATAGTGTATTGGTTATCAACCGGGCCGGCGATACATTGAAATGTAAAGACCTGTGGTGGGATCAGGGTACCAAACTTTTTTATACAGAGAAAGCAGCCATCTATCATGGCTTGCACAAACAAATAAACGGAACCATCGGACTTACGGCTACTCAAGATCTTTCCAGCATCACTTTTCATCATCCTACGGGCACACTCGAGGTTTCGGAAAATGGGTTTCCGAAATAAATGATTTCTGGGAAATATTTTATTTCTTCATCATCGTCACATGCCTTTTCTCATTAAAATGTCGCCCCGCTGGGGCTTGTGTTTAATCTTTCAATTTTTGCTACAGCTACTACCAAAATGTCGCCTCTCTGAGGCTTATTGTGATTGTATTTCTTGTATTTTCATTTCAATTGCCAAACCAATTATAATGATTTGTAATGCTTAATTAAAAGCCTTTCTTTTCTTTATTCCTCAGCTCCATAGGAGCGGCATTATTTCTTTGTTTATCATGGTTATGATGTCGTTCCTTAGAGGTTTATTGTGAAAATATTTTTCTTACCACCAAACTGTCGCCCCGCCAGGGCTTGCGTTTAATCTTTCAATTTTTGCTACAGCTACCAAAATGTCGCCTCTCTGAGGCTTATTTTGATTGTATTTCTTGTACCATCATTTCAATTGCCAAACCAACGATAACGATTCGCAAAGTTTAATTAAAAGCCTTTCGTTTTTCTATTCCCCAGCTCCAGAGGAGCGGCATTTTGGTAAAACCATCAGCACCAATTTTTTGATAGCACCCCATCGGGGCGGCATTATTTCTTTGTTTATCATGGTTATGATGTCGTTCCTTAGAGGTTTATTGTGAAAATATTTTTCTTGCCACCAAACTGTCGCCCCGCTGGGGCTTGTGTTTATTCTATCAATTTTTGCTACAGCTACCAAAATGTCGCCTCACTGAGGCTTATTGTGATTGTATTTCTTGTATTTTCATTTCAATTGCCAAACCAATTATAATTATTTGTAATGCTTAATTAAAAGCCTTTCGTTTTTCTATTCCTCAGCTCTATAGGAGCGGCATTTTGGTAAAACAATCGGAACTAATTTTTTGTTAGAGCCCCATCGGGGCGGCATTATTTCTTTGGATTTTCATGGTTATAATATCTCCACTCTGAGGCTTTACACATTAAACAGATTTTTTAATCTATCAAATTGCGCATACGCAAAATTCAAAACACTAAAATCCATATTCATAACTTATATCTTTCTTATCTTCATCCTCCCTCAAAATCATTTTTATTGAAATAAATTAGCAGCTATGGAATACAGAAGAATGGGAAAAACCGGATTGCAACTCAGCGTTCTTTCTTTTGGCAGTTGGGTTAGTTTTCATAAACAAATTGATGATAAAATTGCCGATGAGTTGATGGGCATTGCTTATGATAATGGTATTAATTTTTTTGACAATGCAGAAGTATATGCGCTTGGCGAAAGTGAAAAAATGATGGGAAGGGTGCTCAAAATGAAAAACTGGGAACGTAGCTCTTATGTTGTTTCTTCCAAAGCATTTTTTGGATGCAGGGGAAAAGAAAACAAACCTAACCAGGCGGGGCTTAGCCGAAAGCATTTGATAGAAGCCTGTGATGAAGCCTTACAAAGACTGCAGGTTGATTATCTGGATTTATATTATTGCCACAGGCCCGATAAGGGAACACCCATTGAAGAAACCGTGTGGACAATGCACAACCTGATACAGCAGGGAAAAATTTTGTACTGGGGCACCAGCGAATGGAATGGTGTTGAAATTATGGAAGCTCATAGCGTAGCGGCCCAATATGGATTGATAGGTCCTAAGGTAGAGCAGCCGCAATACAACTTGTTTGAAAGAAATAAGATGGAAAATGAGTACCTGATGATTTTTAAAACAGTGGGTATGGGCACTACCATCTGGAGCCCTTTGGCAAGCGGATTGTTGAGCGGAAAATACAATGAAGGCATACCGGCAGGAAGCCGTTTTGATCTCAAAGGATTTGACTGGCTCAAAGATCAATGGATGAAAGACGAATTGTTGAATAAAGTAAAAGGATTGTCGGCGCTGGCTTCAGAATTGAATGTTTCTACAGCAGCACTTTGTATTGGCTGGTGTATTAAAAACCCAAATGTAACTTCAGCCATTTTGGGTGCTACACATAAAGAACAGTTAGTAGAAAATCTAAAAGCACTGGAAGTATTGGAAAAACTAAATCCGGAAATATTGCAACGCATTGATGATATTGCAGGAACAAAGCCACGTTTACCCGAATATTGATTGCATTTCACAAAAGCAGGAAATTAGCATTGAATCAATAAAAAGAAATATCAAAAATTATGTCATTCAAAAACAAAACAGTTATTATAACAGGCGGTACAAGAGGCATTGGCAAGGCCATGGGATTAAAACTGGCAGCAGAAGGAGCCAATATTGTAATTGCTGCAAAAAGTGTGGAAGAAAATCCAAAACTGGGAGGTACCATTTTTTCTGCTGCCGCCGAAATGGAAGCTGCAGGAGGAAAAGCATTGGCCGTACAATGCGATATTCGCTATGAAGAGCAAATACAAAATGTGGTGGACAAAACTGTAGAATCATTTGGTGGCATTGATATTTTAATCAATAATGCTTCTGCTATTTCACTTACTACAACCGAGCAAACAGAAGTAAAAAGATTTGACCTGATGCATAGTATCAATGTGCGGGGAACTTTTTTTATGACAAAAGCCTGTATCCCTCATTTGAAAAAATCAACAAATGCACATATCCTTACGTTGTCGCCGCCGGTGAATATGGCGCCCAAATGGTTTGATAAACATGTGGCTTATACACTTACAAAGTATAATATGAGTATGATGACAATAGGTTGGGCCAAAGAATTTGAAAAAGAAAATATTGCGGCAAATGCACTGTGGCCGCGTACTACAATTGATACGGCGGCTGTTCGCAATTTGCTGGGTGGCGCTATGCTGGCCAATATGAGTCGCACACCCGAAATATTAGCCGACGCTGCCTATTATATCTTAAGAAAGCCTGCTGCT
This sequence comes from Bacteroidota bacterium, assembly GCA_022708055.1. Lineage (GTDB taxonomy): Bacteria > Bacteroidota > Bacteroidia > Chitinophagales > Chitinophagaceae > JJ008. Next base: position 22,442 of record JAKIZK010000001.1, on the reverse strand, counting down.
ACCTGTACGGGCAATCTTTTTTTAGATGAAACGGTACTGGCGCAAGAAGGTATAACCGATCTTTCAAAATATTCAGTAGTGCCCGGAGCGCAGTTGTACACCGATTTGTTTGTGTAGCAAATTTTTTTGCTTCTGAAATTATGATTCAGGCTGCGGGGTGTTTTCTTCCTCTCTTTTTTCCGGTCTCATTTGTGGAAACAATAATACATCCTGAATAGAAACCTGATTGGTAAGCATCATACATAATCTATCGATACCAATGCCTATGCCCGAAGTGGGTGGCATTCCATATTCCAAAGCACGCAGAAAATCGTAATCGATAAACATAGCTTCATCATCACCACGTTCCATTAGTTTTACCTGCTCTTCAAAGCGTTCACGTTGATCAATAGGATCATTCAGTTCACTATAAGCATTGGCTATTTCCTTTCCGTTTATCATCAGTTCAAAACGTTCCACCAGTCCGTGTTTGTCGCGGTGCTTTTTTGTCAACGGGCTCATCTCCACCGGATAATCGATAATGAATGTGGGTTGCACATAATGATGTTCACATTTTTCACCAAAGAGGGCATCAATCAATTTGCCTTTGCCCATGGTATTGTCCACATGTATATTTAATTGTTTGCATATCGAGCGAAGCTGCTCTTCATTCATACGGCTTACATCAGTACCCGTATGTTCTTGTATGGCATCAAAAATGCTGATACGTTTAAAAGGAGCTTTGAAAGAAATGGTTTTATCGCCCAGCAAAACATCGGTAGAGCCGCATACATCCAATGCAGCTTTTTCCAATAGTTGTTCCGTGGTTTCCATCATCCAGAAATAATCTTTGTAGGCTGTGTAAAATTCAAGAATGGTAAACTCAGGATTGTGAGTGCGGTCCATGCCTTCGTTTCTGAAGTTGCGGCTGAATTCATAAACCCAGTCGAACCCGCCAACAATAAGCCGCTTCAAGTACAATTCATTTGCAATACGCAGATATAATGGAATGTCCAATGCATTGTGATGTGTTGCAAAAGGTCGGGCAGCAGCACCACCGGGAATACTTTGCAAAACAGGTGTATCCACTTCCAGTGCGCCTTGTTTGTCTAAAAACTCACGTATAGAACTAATCAGTTTGGTGCGTTTTACAAATGTTTCTTTTACGGCGGGATTAATAATTAAATCTGCATAACGTTGCCTGTACTTAAATTCAGGATCGGTTACCGCATCAAAGGTTTGCCCTTCTGCTTCTTTTACAATGGGCAATGGTCTAAGCGATTTACTCAGTAGTGTAAGCTCTTTTACATGTACCGAGGTCTCTCCGGTTTTTGTTGTAAACACATATCCTTTTACACCAATGATGTCGCCAATATCCAATAATTTTTTCCATACGATATCGTAAAGCGATTTGTCTTCCCCCGGGCATATTTCATCTCGTTTTATGTAAAGTTGTATGCGACCCTGACTGTCTTGAATGACTGCGAAATTTGCCTTTCCCATATCCCTCACACTCATAATACGGCCTGCAATACATATATCCGCAAACTGCTCCTTATTTGCTTCGTTGAAATTTGATTTGATAGTTGCTGAATTACTGTTTATAGGATACAGTGGTGCGGGATAAGGCTCAATGCCCATCATTATTAGCTCAGCCAGCTTTTCGCGGCGTAGTTGTTCCTGTTCTGATAAATGTGTATTGTTCATGTATTAATGTTGCTTTACTTTTTTTGCAGTTGCAAAGGTACTGCCACCGGGTGTAAACAAAAAAGCCCCGACGAAACCGTCAGGGCTTCGTATGAATAGTTTAAAATTATTTCTTAGAATCTGATTTAAATAAGAAACCAACTCTGATTCCAAAAGCGATATTTTTCACTTTGTCATTTTTAGAAGCCGGGATATCTAATACTTCATTGGGTACCAGATTTCTTGCGCCTTGCGTATAGTTTAAGCCTACAAAAATACCTGCTTTATTACGATAACCCATTACAAAATCGGCACCATAGTCAACACCTTTGTAATCATTGGCGGCTAAATTTCCAAAGCTGATATCGGTAAGTACCTTAGGGCTGCCTGCAACTTTTTCTACTTTTTTAGATGGTAAGGGAAGTGCTAGATAGGGACCTGCTCCAAGATAAAAAGTACCACCGCCTTTGTTATTAAAGTTGTAAACAAAGTTAGTAGCGAGCTCTGCATAGCGCAAAGCCACATAATTTTTTACAGTTGGTGTCAGCAGTTTTTCAGCAGTACCTTTTTGAGTGTATCTGAAATCGGGCTGAAAAGATATGGGGCTTTTCTTGCAAAGCGGAACATCAAGCATCATACCTCCGATAAGTCCGATTCTGTAATCACCGTCTTTGTCTATCCCGCCAATAGTGCGGCTAAGATTTGAAAAGTTGAGACCACCCGTAACGCCAATTCTTGCATTTTGCGCAATAGAGGCAGTGCTAAAAAGCAAAAAGAAAACAGATGAAATGAAGATCATTTTTTTCATAAACAGTTTTTTTGGTTGCCTACTCATTTCGCTTTTCGGCGCTTGCGCCCTGTTTTTTTGGGAAGCAGGGTCTCCCATTTGGCAATATTAGGCTGAAAACCATAATATCTGAATGATTGCTTAAAAATAATGACTTTTCAAAATACAAGTCTTTATTTTTTGGCATTCTGGAAAAAGGTAAGTTATTACCTTAACCGAATTGGCGGCAAAGATACAATTTAGGTACAGAAAGGCAAATAAAAAAACATGGATTTATTTGAAAACCAGCGGCTTGGGAAAATTAATTGCGACCATTGAAAAACGAGAAATCAAGCAGAATCTGTAAGTTAAAAAAGAAATACAGCAGTTTTTTTGAATTTAGAAATATTGATTGGCCTCAAAAATTTGCGACCAACTAAAGATTATTGTCACCGAATTTGAAAAAATGAATATTTAAAAGAGGAATTTGTAATCTATACATTTTTCAAAATGAAAAAATTATTTCCTTTAAATAAGAAGTAATAAGGTTAAATGGTTAATGCTTTTTGAAAAGAGTAAAAAGGAAATGAATTGAAGCACAAGATAATATAGAATGCAATTATTCACCTTGACAAAAGTCAAAATCGTAAAATAAATACTATTTTTTTTTCTTGAGCTTACTTCTTACTCTGCTAAGGGTTTCTTCATTCATGCCCAGATAGCTGGCAATATGTCGCAAAGGCACTCTTTGAATAAGAGTAGGATGATTGGTGATGAAAAATCGGTATTTTTCTTCTGCTGTTTGTTTTCTTAACATTTGTGTGCGTTGTTCGGCAAGAAAGAAAATATATTCAAGATGCTTGCGTACAACTGTATTAAACTCTGGAAATTCCCTATATAGTTTCTGAATATCGGAATAGGATATACTTACAATTACCGTTTCTTCTACGGCCTGCATATATTCATTACCTGGTTTTTGGGTGTAAAAGCTGATCCAGGAAGTGGCAATATATCCTTCTCCCATGAATCGGGATGTAACCTGACGATCCCCTTTAATGTAATAAGAACGAATAAGTCCTTTGGCGATAAATCTAGCACAATCACAGGTTTGCCCTCCTTTTAAAATATAATCTTCGGATTTATGTTCAGAAATTTTCGCAACACTTGCCACTTTTGCTTTTAAGGCATCGTCTATTGGATGCAATTTTTCCAAACCATTAATCAGCAAATCAACCATTGAGCATTTTTTGAGATTGATAAAAGTATTGAAAAACAACAATGTAATTACTAACTTGTGTCAAGATTTTAAAAAATAATAAAATGAGAAAAATTTATCTCTGGGTCATATCAACAATGTTTGTATTTTCTTCATGTGATGTGCTTTCTACCCTGCCGGGAATGAGTGGGAATGGCGTAACCGAAGCAGAAGCCGGAGCCGGAATCAAAGAAGCGCTGGGCAATGGTGTAATTGGTGCTGTCCTTCAGTTAAACAAAACGGATGGCTTTTTTAAAGATGCTTTGTATAAAATTTTACTTCCCCCCGATGCTAAAAAGATAGAAAACACGCTAAGAGATTTGGGTATGAATAAAATGGTGGACAAGGCCATTTTACAAATTAACCGTGCTGCAGAAGATGCTGCCGGCTTTGCAAAACCCATTTTTGTTGATGCCATCAAAAGCATGACGCTAAGCGATGCTATTGGTCTCATTAAAAATGGAGATACCAGTGCTACGCATTTTTTTAGAGTAAAGACTACCGATAAACTGATTGAGGCTTTCTCTCCTGTTATTAGAAGCTCATTGGACAAACTGGATGCTACCAAGTTTTATGGCGATGTTGTAAACACTTATAACAATTTCCCCACTACGCTTAAGAAGCTGAACCCCGATTTACCGGGTTTTGTAACCGACCGAGCCGTATTTGCGCTGTTCAACTTAATAGGCAAAGAGGAAGTAAACATCAGGCAAAATATAGCCGCCCGTACTTCCGATTTATTACGTAAAGTATTTGGAGCAAAGTGGTAAATGTGTATGCTTAGTCTGGAAAAATACTCCAGAATAGCAGCACAACTCTGCGTCGGGGATCGTCAACTTTGTAATCCTTTACATCAGGATTGGGCAAGGCATCACCCTTGCCTTCAAAAACATAAAGTATGTTGCGTTTATAAATGCCATTGTCATTTCTGGAGTCAGCATACTGCTTAAAAAGATTTTTTACTTCTTCAGCCCTTGCTCTTGATAATTCTTTATTAAGCTCTTTGGAATCCGGCACAGCATTGGAGAGTTTCATTCTTTCTTTTAATTTATTATACAAGCCCGATCCCTCACTTATGGATGTCGCATCAGCATACCCTTTTGCAGTAATTACAAGTGACAGTGGAAAATCGGGATACTTGGCAGAAAACTTATCTATTTCAATTGCCGCCGGTTCAAATAATTTTCCAATATTGGATACTAATGCAGGTGCAATTGTGTAGCTGCCCGGAGGAAATAAAACATCTTGATCTAATTTTACTACCAGATTACGCTTTAAAAGGTCATCCAAAAAAACAATTCGGCGGCTGATCGTTTGTGATGCAGCTTGTGTGCTTATGATTGCAGTATTAAGATTGTTCCAATCACTTCGGCTTATTTCATTACCATTCACCAACACCATGTTTTTTTCTATAATGGTATCAATCCTCATAGCCGTGTTGTCAATAAATTTTTTGATACGATTACTTGCAGTATCGTCAAGCTGATTTTTGGCTTCTTTTTCTTTTCGTGCATGATCAAGCCGTTCTAGATCTTTATGATATGATACTAACTGACTGTCTAATGTATTCAACTTGCTTTTGCCGGAGTTCATCTTTTTGGTACTGACGCAGGAGATAAAAAAAACCGGAGCAAGTAGTAGCAGAAATAAACTTTTCATAACCCGTTGTTTTGATACTTACTAAAGTTATAAAAATTATCAATGAAATTCAATGAAAAAAAATTGCTGTTTTACAAAGTAGTGAGTAAAACCTGCCAGGCGGCACTTACTTTATTCTGTTTCAATAATTCATGAGCATAGCTATGTGTTTCTTTTTCTAAATCGGCGGGGTTGATGCTATAATATTGTATGAGCTGTTTTAACCTGTCGTCATCAAACGCAGGATCTATCATGGGCATTTCCTCCACATTGGCCAGCATACCCAGGTCGTTGCCTGTAAGAATTTTGCTATAGCGTATGGAGGCAGGCAAGGCATCCACACCAATTCCCAGTTCGGTATTGGGTTTGGGTACTACAAACAAACTGTTTTCATCTACCTTGCAGTACCAGTCGCCACCCAGACGTGCTACATGATTGATTTTTCTTTGATCTAATTTTTTTTCTTCATTCAGCAGTGCATCGTCAATATGCATTACCAATACTTCACATATAACCAGATTGCCGGCCCCCCCTTCGGTACCCAATGGTTTTATTTCAATTACCTTACATTCTAATTTTATTTTACTCTCTTTTACCATTGGCGGTTTTACTACACTTGCTTTTTCTTGTGTAAAACCTGCCTTTAAAAATTCATTGATGCCTTCGGGATATTCGCAACTGGCTAATGATGTTTGCTGTACCATATCGTAGGTTACAATATTGATAACCACCTCAGGTACTTCCTGTACATTTTGTAAAGTGTGTTTGGTTGTATTGTTTCTTACCCTACGGGCAGGCGAAAAAATGACAATGGGCGGATGGGAAGAAAACATATTAAAAAAACTAAATGGGCTCAGGTTTACATTACCTGCTTTGTCAATAGTTGAGGCAAAGCAAATGGGCCTGGGTGCAATAACATGTTGGAGGTAATATTGCCGTTGAACAGTCGTTAACTCTTTTAAATCCAGTTTCATTATTGTTTTTTTTGGAACGCTGATTTGTTAAGATGGTTAAGATATATTATGATTTAATCCTTATCTGCGCCCTCATAATCATCATAACCCATCTGCGTCCTTCTCTCTCTTTATTTTTTCAACTTCAAAATACTCCAATCGGTTTCTTCCGCTACTATCGTATTGCTCAGTCTTCCTAATTTATCTATTTCCATTTCTACTTCATCTCCGGCTTGTAACCATTGCTCCTGATAATTGGGATCATTTAGTTTTCCGGTTCCGTTCAATTCCAAAAAACAGCCTGTACCTACAGTGCCACTTCCTATTACATCGCCGGCAAATAAATCAACGCCATAAGATGCTCTTTCAATTATTTCGGCAAAGGTCCAGTCCATATCTGCCAGATTTCCTGCACTTACCTGCTTACCATTTACCCAACATTTCATTGCCAGATTCCAACTTTTACCTATATGATTTTCTTTGCAGGGGACTTCAAACTCCTTCAATTCATCTAACGTAACCAGCCAAGGCCCAATTACGGTTGAAAAATCTTTTCCTTTTGCCGGCCCCAGATTTAAAAGCATTTCTTCCATTTGCAATCGCCTTGCACTCATGTCATTCATAATCATGAGGCCGCCAATATATTCATCAGCTTCCGATGCTTTGATATTTCTGCCATGTTTACAAATAACGATGGCTGCTTCCAGCTCAAAGTCTAATTTTTCAAAATGATCGGGCATACAATTGATATTGCCCGGGCCTTGTATGCTATGATGATTGGTAAAATAAAAAATCGGGTATTGATCAAACTCGGGTATCATATCCACTTTACGATTGCGACGTGCAGCCGCTACGTGTTGGCGAAAAGCATAACCATCGCGACAACTGGTAGGAAAAGGAACCGGTGCCAATAACTGTACTTCGCTTAAAGGAATTCCTTTATTGCTGGTGCGGGTTCCTTCTCTCAGCATTATTTCGCCGGCCTGTGCTACCGGGTACGACTCATCCCAATAATTTAAAAACATACTCATACTGCCGGGCAAATCGGGGTGCAGTACTTCCATATCATAAATGGTATTTTTGATTAATACACCTAGTTGATCTCTTTCTTCTTTGAGGTAGGTAACAAACTTCATGAGTTATATTTTAAGAATTCTTCAAATGCTATTCGCTGTAATTAATAAAATTTGAGCCGCTAAGTTAATGCGCTTGGTTGTAAATTGTGGCTATGAAAACATTATTACTTTTATTGCTCTTACCTGTTGTTAGTTTTTCGCAAAAGACCGATACATGGATTCGCATCAACCAACTTGGGTATAAGCCACAGGGAATAAAAGTGGCAGTATGGTGCAGCAAAGGGGAAAAAGGGATTCATAAATGGCAGTTGGTAAATGCAGTTACCGGCAAAATAGCTTACAGCGGAGCAGCTAAAAATGATTTTAGTGGATACGGGCCATTCACACAAGTTGCAAGACTCAATTTTACGAAATTCAACAAACCGGGTCATTATTACTTAAAAGCAGGCGAAACAAAATCACCCGAGTTTGAAATAGGTGAAGAGGTGTACAAAGGTGCTGCCGATTTTTGCCTTCGATATATGCGGCAGCAACGCACAGGCTTCAATCCTTTTTTAAAAGACAGCTGTCATACACATGATGGTTATGTACTCTATGGTGAAAAAGAAGGAATAAAAGACAGCACCCGCATTGATGTAGTAGGCGGCTGGCACGATGCCAGTGATTATTTGCAATACAGCACAACATCTGCAAATACTGTTTATCATTTGTTGGCAGCATACAGAGATTTTCCTCAAATTTTTAATGATGAAAAACTTGCTAATGGGCTGGATGGAAAAAACAATATTGCCGATGTATTGGATGAAGCAAAATGGGGGTTGGACTGGTTGATGAAAATGCACCCCCGGGCTGATTGGATGTTTAACCAGATAGCTGATGACCGCGACCACATGGGTATGCGTATTCCCGGGCAAGATACTTTTTATGGACGTGGTTTCGAGCGACCGGTTTATTTTGTAAGCGGTGAGCCACAGCAAAGAGGAAAATATATGAATACAACCACAGGCACCAGCTCCACGGCAGGAAAATTTACCAGTGCCTTTGCCCTCGGTTATAAACTATTTGAAAAGCAAAGTCCGCAATACGCTTCAAAGCTTTATGAAAAATCTTTATCGGCATATCAGTTTGCCAAGAAGAAAATCGGTTATACACAAACCGCTTCTGTTCGTTCTCCGTATATCTATGCCGAAATGAACTGGAGCGATGATATGGAACTGGCTGCTGCGGCCTTATCGGATATTACAAAGAATAAAAAACTTTTGGATGAAGCATTCAATTTTTCTCAAATTGAAAAAATAACACCCTGGCTGGGTACAGATACAGCCGCACATTATCAATGGTATCCGTTTATCAACCTCGGGCATTATGAATTTGCAAAGCAATTAAAGGGAAGCAAAAGAGATACAATTATCAGCTATTACAGAAAAGGAATTCAGCAAGTGTGGGAGAAAGCAAAACAGAACGCTTTTTACAGAGGCATTCCATATATCTGGTGTAGCAATAACCTGACAACTTCATTTGCAATACAATGCTACTGGTACAGGCTATTGACGGGCGATGCAACGTTTGAAGAATTGGAGCAGGCCAACTTTGATTGGTTGTTTGGCTGCAATCCATGGGGCACCAGCATGGTTTACGGCTTACCTACCTGGGGCGATACACCGGTTGATCCACATTCTGCATTTACGCATTTAAAAAACTATCCTATTGATGGCGGACTTGTGGACGGGCCTGTGTATGGAAGTATCTACAATAATCTGATAGGCATAAAACTTTATCAACCGGATGAATATGCCGATTTTCAAAGTGACCTGGTGGTTTATCATGATGATTACGGCGATTATAGTACCAATGAACCTACGATGGATGGCACGGCTTCGCTCATATATTTATTGGCCGCAAAAGAAAGTTCACAAAAAAAAAGCCCAGTCACGAAAACAGTAACTCTGCAAAAAAATGATTTTTCTTACAGTCGGGGGGCTGTGATAAGAGGCGACTCCACGCAAAAAAATATTGCATTGATTTTTACCGGACATGAGTTTGCTGAAGGCGGTGAATTTATTTTGAAAACATTAAGGCAAGAAAAAATAAATGCATCATTCTTTTTTACAGGAGATTTTTATAGAAATAAGAAGTTTAAAAAACTCATTCAGTCTCTGCGTATAAATGGAAACTATCTGGGTTCTCATTCCGATAAGCATCTTTTATACTGCGACTGGAAAAAGCGAGATAGTTTATTGGTTTCAAAAAAGCAGTTCCAGTTTGATTTGGCTGATAGTTACACTGCTATGTCCAGGCATGGTATCAAAATAAATCAGGCTGCTTTATTTCTGCCGCCGTATGAGTGGTACAACGACTCCATTGCGGGCTGGACAAGCGAATTAAAACTACAACTGATTAATTACACACTCGGCACTTTAAGTCATGCCGATTATACTACAGATAATGAAAAAGCTTATCGCAGCAATAACGTCATCTATAACTCAATCATAAATTATGAGCAATCACATGCTTCGGGGTTGAATGGTTTTTTATTACTCATGCACATAGGAGCCGGCTCTCATAGAACCGAAAAATTTTATCATCAACTCCCCCAACTGATCAGTTACTTAAAATCAAAAGGCTATCGGTTTTTGAGGGTGGATGAGATATTAAAAGGAGTATAAAATTTGCCTAATAATTTCTTGCAATTTTCCACTCCTTATCTTTGCACCATGCATTTCGAAAAAATACACAATAAGGGGCAAGCCCGTTTGTTTAAAAACGATTTTCTGGAAGCACTTACCAAGGCGCATCCATTGGTTATCTGGGGTATGTATATTCCCATCCTCAGCTACCTGATTTATCTGGCCGCTACCCAATATGATTTTAGCACCAAAACAATTTTGCTGGTATTTTTTGGCGGTATGCTCTTCTGGACACTTTTTGAATACATAGCTCATCGCTTTATTTTTCACTGGGTGCCCAAAGGGCCGGGTGCTACCAAGTTTGTTTATACACTGCATGGCAATCACCACCATTATCCACGTGATAAGCAGCGTCTTTTTATGCCACCCGTACCCAGCATTATTATTTCTTCCTCTTTATTCGGGCTTATGTATTTAATAATGAAGAACTATACATTTATGTTCTTCCCGGGTTTTGTATTGGGTTATTTGATGTATGGTACTATGCACTATGCCATACATGCCTGGAATCCACCTTTCAAATGGATGAAGCCGCTGTGGCGCAATCATCACCTGCATCATTACAAAAATGAACATAATGGCTTTGGCGTTAGCTCTACATTATGGGATCTTGTGTTTGGCACTATGTTCGATTTGAAAAAGGAAAAAGAAGACAAAGAGAAAGTGAAAGAGCTGATGTTTGAAAAAAAGGAAAAAAAATAATCCATTGTTCCTGTTTGGTTTTCGGTCAACTGCAAGCTTGTTCGGTTTGATACGCATCTCAGCGAAGCATTAATGGTTATTAATATATTATGCAAAAAACATTCATAAATTTTTGCTTCTTTTTTGTTTTGCTTTTAGCGGCCTGTGGCGGCAAAAAAGAAAAAAGCAAAACACCGGCTCAGCCTTTGCGTGCAAAGGATGTGGTTTTACTCAATCAACTGGTATATAAAAATAATCCGGCCGATTCTATGGCCAAATATGCACCGGAATTTGAAATAGTTTTTTATCCCGATGCCGTTGATGGCAATCTGGCAATGATTGTAAAAAAGAAAGACAGCAATCAATATGCATTAGTTATTCGTGGATCGGTAATTGAATTCAGCAATGCCGGGTTTCAAAATTTTATTCTTCAGGATTTCAACATATTCACCATGAAAAAATGGGAATATGCCGATACGGTGAAGGATGCTTACATCAGTAAAGGCAGTTTTATTGGCTTTCAAAATTTATTGAAGCTAACAGACAAATCATCATCACTTTCTATCAAAGCGTTTATTGAACAAAAAATTCCAGCAGGCTCCAGTATCGTGATAACCGGACATAGCCTGGGTGGCAATCTGGCTTACCCGCTGGCCGGATATTTGAAAAAAAGTTTACCTGCATCGCAATCATTACAGTTGCAACTCATCACATTTGGTGCACCTGCGGCCGGCAATGCTGCATTTGTAAAAGATATGGATGAAAAATTTCCAACGGCAGAGCGTTTTGTAATTGACAGAGACATTGCACCACTGTTCCCTGATTTGGATAAAATGGCAAAACTTTCAAAAATACTTGGGCTTGATAGTGTGCTCAATATTGGCGGATTAAAGATCAACGGTGTATCGGCAGGCACCAATGACTTGCTGAAGGTAGCCGGTGAATTTTTGGAAGAAGCAAATATTATTCCGGCAGGTAGCCGATACGAGCAAAGCCAAAAGCAACTGAGAGAACTAAATAGTAATGTATTGGGTGCGGCACCAAAAGCATCTGCAGATGCCATATTTGACCGAGCGTATCAGTTTCATAAAGTAGATGCCTACGCTATTTTATTGGGCGGAAGGGCTATCAATTAACAGCTCACCATTTTTCATCTTCGGGTATATGCTGATTCCGGCTATTGTTTTTCCTGCTTTCTATTTTTTGCAGTTGTCTTTCTATAATAAGCGCAGCAATAATTTTGGCCGCATCTTCAGTATGATGTACCGAAAGCATATTTCTTAATTTATTTTCAGAAACATCAATGCGATAAAGTATTGAAATCAGTTTTTCAAAATCATGCAGCAATAAATCATTGATATGAGTTGTCAGTTTTAGTTTCAATTCTTCCTGTGTACTTGCCTGAATGGCAGTATCCAAAGACTGATTGATATTTGAAACTATTTGTAAGTCCATTTTTTTATTTTCAGAAGATGTTTAGTAGCCTAACGGTTAAAATTTTTCAATAGCGCCCAAGCCAAACAATGCAAAATCATATTTCGCCGGATCATCCTTGTCCAAAGTTCTTAAAAATTCGGTTAGCTCCAGTGCAGCCTGCCAGTCGGTTTGTTTTCTTTTTAAAATTCCAAGCCGTCTTGCCACCCTGGCCACATGCACATCCAGTGGAATGATTAATTGTGCAGGCGATATGTTTTTCCAGATTCCAAAATCAACACCTTTGTTATCCTGCCGTACCATCCACCTCAAAAACATATTCAGTCGCTTGCAGGTTGCGTTTTTTTCAGGTGTGGCTATATGTTTTTTTGTGCGTGCCGGTATGTGTGGCAAGGAAAAGAAATAATGATAAAACCCTGTGAGCATTTCACTGCTGCTACGGCCATGCATGATAAAAGCTTTTTCCAATGTATGGTGCCGGCTATAATGATGTTTTAAAAATTCAATAAAATACAAAAGATCCGTACTGTTGAAAGTGCGGTGCTTGAAATCCAAAAGGTTTTTTAATTCTTTGGGTTTATGATGAAGAATAAAATTGTGTGGCGACTGATGCATCCGCTGCATCAGTTCCTTCGATTTGTTGATGATGGTAGTACGATTACCCCAGGCAAAGATGGCAGCAAAGAATGCGGCAATTTCAATATCCTGTTTTTTTGAAAAAAGATGCGGAATAGAAATAGGATCATTGGGAATAAAAAAAGGCTGATTAAATGCTTCAGCCTTTTCATTCAAAAATTTTATGACCGCTTTGTTGTCCATACTCTTAATAAACGAAAGTATAAACAATTTGCCAAGTCATTATTTTGGTAATACGGCACCACTGCCCGAAATGTTGGTTGTAATGACAGGAGTTCCACGATAATAAACATTACCGCTTCCGGCAATTTTTACTTTTAGTTGAGTAAGGGCTGTTATCTCAGTACTACCACTGCCTGAAATATCAATATCCGCTTTATCGGTTACCATATCTAATGTATAAATATTGCCACTACCTGAAATGGTAGCATTGTATTGATTGGTAGTGCCGTTGCTGAAATAAATATTTCCGGAACCAGAAATTTTTGCTTCAAATGTTGCATTGCCCGCAAATACTCCGGCTGTATGTATATCGCCTGATCCTTCCAGTTCCAAACCCGTTAATGCGGGTAAGGTAACATACACTTCAATGTTATCATTCTTCACATTTACATCTTGCTTGTATCCTAACTGTAAAGTATTATTTACCTGTTTGGTTTCATAATAAGGCAGTAAATTGCTATAGCCTTTTACTTCTACTTTAAAAACAGCACCCTGGGTTATATATACTTTTGAACTTCCGGATGCGTCAATTTTTGAAAATCCCGATACGGTTCTTGTTTCAGTTACAGTTGTTCCATTGCCTTTAATATGTTCTTTGGAACAGGAGCTAAATGCCAAAATGGCTGCAAAAGCCACTACAGAGATTCTTGTTTTCATTTTCTTGAATTAAATTGTTTAAAAAATTTTCATAGTTATAGGTTCAAAAATATAACCACTTAAATGTGCTTTTTGTCTGAAATATATGAATGGTGTTATGAAGGAGTGAAAAAAACTATTGAAACAGGTAAAATAGATTCCGAAATAATATGAAAATTATTGACTAAGCCAGTCTTTAAAAGCTGCTGCACGTTTTTGACTGATCACAACCTCTTCTGTGTGTGCAGGAATTAGCTGTAAGGCGAGTTTTCCATTCTCTTCATTTGTGAAATAATGACAGGCTTTGTTGTTGATAATGAATTGGCGGTTGGCCCGAAAGAATATAAATTCATCCAACAGGCGAACCAACTCATCAAGAGAATGATTTAATAAATAGGTATCTGATTGAAAAGTTTTTAGTGTTGTAAAACTGCCGGCTTTAAAAAAATAAGCGATGCTTTCAACCGGTATCGGAATGTTTTTATTGCCTGATACCGCAACCAGAATTTTTATTTTACTATCACTGCCGGTTTCATTCAATATTTCTTCATCTGCATTCACTTGCTCCCCGCTTTGCGGAATCAACGGCAAAATTTCTTCTCCCGTATTGACCTGCTGAAGCGTAAATAACTGTTCTTTCAAAGAATGGAGTTCTATCTTTTGTTTTTTTGATTCCTTATAAAAAAAGTAACTCACATAAACGACATTCCAAAAAATGATAAATAAAATGGATATGGGAAATTCCGTATGAAAAAACTGAACTTCCTGAGATGTAAATCCCAACAGAACAATCAGATAAGTGTACATAAAGCCCAGCACAAAAGCAGCTGGCACAACCACTCCTGCAATTATCTGATATAATAATCGGGTAGCAAAATGTGGATGCCAGGGATATTGTGTGTCCAGATATGCATTAACAAGGTTGATAAAAGTTGTTACGATAAAACTTAAGATAAATCCTGCCAGTACATCGGCAATAAAATATTTCCCCTTAATAATATCCGTCAATGAATCCGAACCCAGAAATACAAAGAAAAATGCCAATAATACTGATACGCAAAGCCGCAGCCAAAAATCATGATATGCAGAAATGACTTTTTCCGGCTTCATAGAATGTAAATGCTCCAAAATTTTTTTCTGTTGAAGAATATTATTTTATCCAATCGCTTTGTTCAGATCTTCTATCAAATCATCACCGTCTTCTATTCCCACACTTAGTCTGATTAATGAATCGCTCAATCCGTTTTTAATTCTTTCTTCTCTTGGTATAGAAGCATGTGTCATACTTGCCGGATGATTGATCAGGCTTTCCACACCGCCCAGGCTTTCGGCCAATGAAAATAAATGCGTAGATGACAAAACTCTTTTTGCTTCTTCTACACTATCATTTTTCAATTCAAAAGAAATCATTCCACCAAATGCTTTCATTTGCTTTTTTGCCACTTCATGCCCCGGATGATCTTCAAATCCCGGCCAATAAACTTTTCCCACTTTTGGATTTGCTTTAAGCCAGTTTGCAATTTTGGCCCCATTCTCGCAGTGTGCTTTCATTCTTACACCGAGTGTTTTGATACCCCGCAGTACCAAAAAACAATCCATGGGTCCGGGTACAGCACCACAACTTTTTTGAATAAAATATAATTTTTCACGCAGGTCTTTATCATTCATCATTAATGCACCTTGTATCACATCGCTATGGCCGCCCAGATATTTTGTAGCTGAATGCATCACAATATCGGCGCCGCAATCCAGTGGATTTTGCAATGCGGGCGATGCAAAAGTATTATCAACTGCCACTAAGATATTTTTGGGTTTTGCGATTTTGGCTACTGCTGCTATGTCCGTAATATTCATCAACGGATTGGTAGGCGTTTCAATCCAGATTAGTTTTGTTTTATCGGTAACGGATTTTCTAATATTTTCTGTTTTTGTAGTATCAACATAAATAAAACGAATACCGAACTTTTCAAACACTTTGGTAAACAATCGATAAGTGCCGCCGTACATATCATTGGCACAAATGACCTCATCGCCCGGTTGTAATAATTTAATAACCGCATCAGTAGCTGCAACACCACTGCTAAAAGCCAGGGCATAGTTTCCGTTTTCAATTGCTGCATAGGCTTCTTCTAAAGCAGTACGTGTAGGGTTCTGACTTCTTGCGTATTCATAACCTTTATGTGTAGCAGGTGCTTCTTGCACATAAGTGCTGGTTTGATAAACTGGGGGAATAATAGCACCGGTACTGGGGTCGGGGTTCATACCGGCATGAATGTATTTAGTAGCGGGTTTCATATTTATGAATTGAATAGCAAAGATGCTGAAATAAAACGAGAGATTGAAAAGCTCAATTCTTTGAAACAAGCTTAAATATGAATCACAAAAAGGCTAAATCATTTCAAGAAAAAAATAAATCATCAAATCTTTCAAAAGCAGCAAAAATGAATTAATAATCTGGTTTTATCCCTTTGGAGAAAATAGGAAAGCGATTACATTTTGTTGCCAATATTTTGCACCTAAAGCCACAATTTATTTTTAAAATTTGATATTACCAGTTCTTTGGATTATAGAGAAACCAACAAAGAGAAAACAAGAAGCAAGCAGGTTACAAAGCCCATAGGGCTTAGATATTGGTAACAAGAGATAACAACAGTGATGCATTGTCCCGTAGGGACAACATATCAAAATTATTAAGTGATGTATGATTTAAAAGCATTCACAAAATAATAATGATAACTGCATAGGTTGAATAGCAAAGATGCTGAAATAAAACGAGAGATTGAAAAGCTCAATCCTTTGAAGCAGGCTAATAAATGAATCACACAAAAGCTAAATCCCATTTTGGAAATTAGGAAAGCGATTGCATTTTGTTGCCGTTTTATTTCTGATAAAAATATATTTTTAAAATTTGAAAATACCATTTCATTGGATAATAATGAAGCCAACTAAGGAAAACAAAATGAAAGCTAGTGACAAAGCCCATAGGGCTTAGATATTGGTAACAAGAAATATAATCAATGAAGCATTGTCCTGTAGGGACAGCATATCAAAATTATTAATTGATGTATGATTTAAAAGCAATCGCTAAATAATTATGATAACTACGTAGGTGTATTCAACATCTCAGTTAAAGTAAAGCATGCTTTTAATGAGCGCTTATTAAATTATAACTAAAAGCAAATTACTTCTATTATTTTTCAAAAATACTCGCTGCTGATAAGTATCTCCAATCGTCGCTCGCAGTATCATTTGCAGCTACAGGTTTAATTTTTTTGGAAACTACTTCCGGCTTTAATATTTTTTCTGTTATCAATATTTCTTTAGCGGCTTGTATTTTATCCTGAACCGGCTTCAGTTCCATCCATTGTTGCTGTGGTGGCTCAAAGCCAATTTTATCTGTTCGCCATGCGATGGCAGCAGGTAAATCTTTTTCTGTCGTTTTCCTTAACAGCCATTTGGTATAACCATCTCTTATTTTAAAATGAGCAGGAAGTGAAAAAAGAAAGTTTACCAAATCGTGAGATAAGAAAGGTAAACGCACTTCTACTCCATTTGCCATAGCATTACGGTCGGCAAACCGAAGCAACTCTTCCAGTCCATGGGTAAATGTGTTGAAATAAAGTACACCGTTCAAATTAAAATAATCGGGCGGTGTGTAGTATGCTTCGCTGCTTTGATGTTGAATAAAATCTAATGTTAAGTCAGGATGCGATAATGCCCTGGCAAGATATTGCCGTTCCATTACAATAGATGCAAATGATGGGAACCAGGCTGCAATTTTATTTTTCCATGTAAACGGCTCATTGATGCCGAGTTTTCGGGCCGCAATTAATTCTTTCCGGCCAGATAGTTTTCTATTTCTAAAAAGCTCCTGCCAGTACCATTTATAATATTTATGATAACCGGCCAGGGTTTCATCAGCACCTTGTCCGTCAAGCAAAACTTTCACTTGTTGCTGCTTTGCTTTTTCATACACTTTATACTGTGCATAGATGCTGGCCGAGCCAAATGGCTCTTCCTGATGATAACAAAGTTTTTCCCAATCGGTAATGAGTGCATCTCCATTAACTGAAACCGGATGATTAGTTAAGTTATATTGTTGTGTAATCAATTGTGCAAATGCAGTTTCATCTTTTTCAAAACCCGGAAAGCTTGCTGTAAAAGTCTTCGGCATCTGGCCGGCTTGGCACATACGAGTTACTATGGATGAGCTATCCAGCCCACCACTGAGCGAGGCCCCCACGGCTACATCGCTGCGTAGTCTTCTTTTTACTGATTCAGTCAATAAAAAATTAAATTGTTCTATTGCTTCGCTTTCAGTTATGGATTTTTTTTCCTTTTCAGGATCAAGGTTCCAGTATTTTTTTACAGTGTAATTAAAATAGACAAAAGAAAATTTTAAATACGATGATGCAGGCAGTTTGAAAATATTTTGATAGAATGTTTCTTCGGGTCTTTCCGGATTGTCGGTATAGCCAATAGTAATAAAGTTGAAAAGCATTTTGAGATTAGGTTGCTTTTCCACAACGCCGGCCCACAGGGCTTTCATTTCGGAGGCAAATAAAAAGCGATTATGATCGTAAGTATAGAAAAATGGTTTTTCGCCAAAGCGATCCCGGGCGGCAAATAATTCTTTTTCTTTTTCATCCCAAATGGCGAATGCAAACATGCCGTCAAACTGTTGCAGACAGTCTTCCTTCCAGCAATCGTAGGCGGCAACAATTACTTCTGTATCAGATTGCGAAGAAAAATGATATCCTTTCTTCTGAAGAATTTCTCTGAGTTCAATGTAATTATAAATTTCACCATTGTGAATAATGGTGTAGCGGTTCAGAAAATGAAAGGGTTGATGAGCCGCTTCGGATAAGTCAATAATCGCCAGACGGCGATGCCCCAGTAAAACGGTTTGAGAATCATTTTGCCAATGTCCTTCACCATCGGGCCCGCGATGTGCCAGCGCATCAGTCATTTTTTTAAGATGCAGTTGCTGATATAGCGAAGGATTGGTTTGTATAATTCCGGCAATGCCACACATATAACAAATATCAGCTAATCTGCGGCTTGTGCAAAATGGCTGATAAATAATATAAAGCCTCTAATTTTTTTATCAATGATAATTGAGGACTTGCGCCTTTCAAGAATAAAGGTCAATATAAATAATGACATAACATAAGTAATTATGAATACTGCGAATGGGTTCTAAGACTCCAATGATCATAACACTTTCTTTATTTAACAGTCAGCAGCTATGCAACAAAATTGTGGCAGGTTGATCTGTATTATGACTTTCATTCAAGATGTTTTTGTAGGAACCCCAAATTCGTTAAGATATATAGTCAACTTACCCACAGCTATTTCTTTATATAAATCATTCCCGGCAGTCAACTTTTGCATTTTTCAAACGCTAACAGTCATTAGCTTTTTAAGCTAAATTTGCCTTTTATTATTTCTATGAGCAAAACATCTGATCAACATCGGGTTCGAATTGTTACTGCTGCCAGCCTTTTTGACGGGCACGATGCAGCCATCAACATCATGCGCCGTATTATGCAAAGCAAGGGTGTCGAAATTATTCACCTGGGGCACAATCGCTCGGTAAAAGATATTGTGGAAACTGCTATTGAAGAAGACGTACAGGGCATAGCCATTACCAGCTATCAGGGTGGGCATGTTGAGTTTTTTAAGTACATGAAAGACCTGCTGGATGATAACGGATGTGGGCATATCAAAATTTTTGGCGGTGGAGGCGGTACCATTTTGCCGGAAGAAATAGAAGAATTGCAAGAGTATGGAATCACCCGCATCTATTCGCCCGACGATGGAAGAAATATGGGACTGGAAGGCATGATTGAAGATGTAATAAAACAATGTGATATACCGCTGAACGGGAAAGCCGATTATCCTACGCCACTACAGCTCGGCGAAGTAAAAGATGTAAGAGTAATTGCTCGCCGTATTACCAATGCTGAAAACGGAATTACAAAAGATTTGACATCAGTTGCAGATGAACAGAAAAGTATTCCTGTATTGGGTATCACCGGAACCGGCGGCGCCGGAAAATCATCCGTTACCGATGAAATTGTTCGTCGCTTTCTCAATAATTTTTCTGACAAAACCATTGCGGTTATTTCTGTGGATCCATCCAAGAAAAAAACCGGTGGTGCTTTGCTGGGCGACCGCATCAGAATGAATGCCATCAACCATCCAAGGGCTTATATGCGCAGCCTTGCCACACGAGATGATAATACGGCACTCAGTAGCGCAGTGCAAGATGCCATTGATATCTGTCGTGCGGCAGATTTTGATTTTATCATTTTGGAAAGTGCCGGCGTAGGACAAAGCGATGCATCTATACTTGAATTTTGTAATGTGAGTATGTATGTAATGACGCCTGAGTATGGTGCTGCATCACAATTAGAAAAAATAAACATGCTGGACTATGCAGATGTGGTGTGTATTAATAAGTTTGACAAAGCCGGCGCACTGGATGCATTAGCCGATGTGAGAAAACAATACAAGCGTAATCATCTGCTGTTTGCTGCTAAGAATGAAGAGTTGCCCATCATTGGCACTATGGCCAGCAAGTTTAATGATGAAGGCGTAAACCAACTCTTCGCCTTGCTGCTCAAGAAAATTGAAGAAAAGACGGGAAAGAAATTTGGTGAAATCCATTTTGAGGTAACAGCAAAAGTTTCTCAGGCCGTGATACCACCGGCAAGGGCACGCTACCTCAGCGAAATCAGCGATAACAACCGCAACTACGACCAATTGGTGAAAGATCAATCTGCCCTGGCTTCAAAACTTTATCAGCTGACCGGAGCCAAAGAAGCATTGAAAGGAAAAGCTGATGAAGCTTTGTTGAAAATTTTGGATGAACAGATTGCTTTCTATAACGATCAACTTACACCCGTATCTAGAAAGCTGATTCAAAACTGGCCCAATAAACTTGCCGAGTATCAAAAAGATAATTATGAATACACGGTAAGAGAGAAAATTATTTCTCAGCCCATGACTACCACCAGCCTGAGTGGTACTCGTGTTCCCAAAGTGGTATTGCCAAAATACAAAGACTGGGGCGATATTTTAAAATGGCAGGCCGAAGAAAATGTGGCTGGTCACTTTCCATTTACGGCCGGTGTGTTTCCTTTAAAAAGAGAAGGTGAAGACCCTACCCGCATGTTTGCCGGCGAAGGCGGACCCGAAAGAACCAACAAACGCTTTCACTATGTAAGTATGGGACAGCCTGCCAAAAGACTTTCAACAGCATTTGACAGTGTAACCTTGTACGGCGAAGACCCGGATCATCGTCCGGATATTTATGGAAAAGTAGGAAACAGCGGTGTAAGTATAGCAACGGTGGATGATGCTAAAAAACTGTACAGCGGCTTTGACTTATGCGATCCTAAAACGTCGGTAAGCATGACCATTAATGGCCCGGCACCCATGCTGCTTGCTTTCTTTATGAATGCAGCAATAGATCAGCAATGCGAAAAATGGCTGGAAGAAAATAAAAAATGGAATCTGGCGGAAGATGCATTTAAGAAAAAATTCCCCGATAGTAAACTACCTGTTTACAACAATACATTATTCCCCGGCCAGCTGCCCGAGGGCAATAACGGGCTGGGATTAAAACTGCTGGGACTTAGCGGCGATGAAGTATTGCCGGCTGATGTCTATGCGCAATGTAAACAGGCAGCACTGCAACAGGTAAGGGGAACGGTGCAGGCCGATATTTTAAAAGAAGATCAGGCACAAAACACTTGTATATTTTCTACCGAGTTTGCACTGAAACTGATGGGCGATGTGCAGCAATATTTTATAGAACAAAAGGTCAGAAATTTTTATTCTGTATCCATCAGCGGTTATCATATAGCCGAAGCAGGAGCAAACCCGATAACGCAGCTCGCCTTTACGCTGGCTAATGGTTTTACCTATGTTGAGTATTACCTGAGCCGGGGCATGCATATTGACGATTTTGCACCCAATCTTTCATTTTTCTTCAGCAATGGCATGGATCCTGAGTACAGTGTAATAGGTCGTGTAGCCAGAAGAATTTGGGCCAAATCGATGAAGTATAAATACAAAGCCAACAAGCGCAGTCAGATGCTCAAGTATCATATACAGACATCGGGCAGAAGCCTGCATGCGCAGGAAATTGACTTTAATGATATACGTACGACGCTGCAAGCACTGTATGCCATATACGACAACTGCAATTCGCTACACACCAATGCTTATGATGAGGCTATTACAACGCCTACCGAAGAAAGTGTAAGAAGAGCAATGGCCATACAGCTCATCATCAACAGAGAGTTGGGTTCGGCAAAATCAGAAAATTTTATACAAGGAAGTTTTGCAGTAGAAGAGCTGACTGATTTGGTAGAAGAAGCAGTGCTCACCGAGTTTGACCGTATTTCAGAAAGGGGCGGTGTATTGGGAGCTATGGAAAGAATGTATCAGCGCAATAAAATACAGGAAGAAAGTTTGTACTACGAACACCTGAAGCATACAGGCGAATATCCGATTGTGGGGGTCAATACATTTTTAAACAATCAAGGGTCGCCTACCATCATACCCGGCGAAGTCATACGCAGTACCGAAGAAGAAAAGGAGCAGCAGATTAATAACCTAAAGGCTTTTTGGAAGCGAAATGAAGACCGTTCGCAGGATGCTTTGAAAAAATTAAAAACCGTTGCAATTAATAACGGCAACCTGTTTGCGGAGCTGATGGAAACGGTAAAATATTGTTCACTGGGGCAAATAACCCATGCACTATATGAAGTGGGTGGGCAG
>JAKIZK010000019.1:32702-32979 GCA_022708055.1 Bacteroidota bacterium | reverse complement strand
TATTATAACCCTGGGGGTTTGGCCGTAAACTGGCAGCTAATAGTTTATAATGCAAACGGCAGTAAAGTATTATTTGACAGAATTACAAATACCGGAACAAATCCGAAAATAATTGAGAATGTAGGCAGATTAACAGGAGGGGTGTATTTTGCAATATTGTCTGATAGTTCTGGTAAGGTACTGGCAACAGGAAAGTTATTAATACAGCAATAATCATAAATCAATAAAATCTTCTTTCTAAATATTGGTTAAAAAATCTCGGTCCTCCTCCCTTGCC
>JAKIZK010000019.1:12364-32692 GCA_022708055.1 Bacteroidota bacterium | reverse complement strand
CTTTTTCAAGTCATTGGATACTTGAAAGGGGTATTGATATTCAAAAGTCAAAAATGACTTTCTTTAGGAAGTATATAATAGACAAGTTGTAGTAGCACGGTTACAAGGTCTCGGTCTCCCTCCCTTGCCAACAAAATCAGATGGCAGAGTACAGCCCAACACTATTAGCATATAGTTAGGTTTATTACTTTATGGTCCATACCATGGCTTCGCCTTGGAATAGGCAAAGGCAAAAAGATGTATCAGGTAGTGTTGTCCCTTAGTTAAAAGTAGTAATTGTTTTGCTTTTCTTTTTTTGTGGTACTTGCCTCTACTTCATAAATGCATAACACATCTATGTTTTTGCTAAATTAAAATCGAGGAAAACAACAAAAAGCCCAACAAAAGAATTTATGAATTCTCTTATGTAAATTTTGGAATTTCAAATAATGCAGTTGCTCTGCTTCAAAGTTAAAGTTTCCTGACTTCATCTTGTTGGTGTGCGGGCTTACACACATAGGCATTGCGCAACATGCAGAAACGGCATGATTCATTGTTAATTGTTAAACAAATAACGAAAGTGTAAATATAAATTTACTCTTCCTTTCCGCTCTTCTCCCCCACAAAATGCTGCTCTTTATTCTTAAACAAAACATTGAAAGTAGTCAATGAGCCATAGCAACGGGTAATGTATTGTTGTATGTTTACCTTTTCTTCATCACTAAGGTTTTTGCTGCTGTTTATATTTTGCTCCAGCACCCGAAGCCTGTCACGCAGCATTACTATTTTATGAAAAAAATCTTCAATAGGTATTTCTTTTGGCTTTAGTGTTTTATCTGCAGGTTGCAGCAGCATCATACCTTTTATCCATTTGTCGCCCAAGGGTACGGTTTCGGTAATGCCGCCCCACATTTTCAAAATCTTTAATAAAGATTTTTCTGTTTCACTCTGTGTTTCCACTTCTGCCGATACATTTGCGGGAATTATTTCTTCCAGGTTAGTATCTGTCTTATCTACTTCTTTGATACCTGCGTTTATAAATGAAATAAGGTAGGTAGCATATCTCACACCTACGATTACGCCGGGCCCATGCTGTGTATGTTGAAGGCGTGTGCCTATGCCCAATATTGTTTGTTCCATATATTTTTTGTGATTATTTTATTTTTATTAGTTCAGTTTTTACACCAAATGCAATAACCCATGCTTTTCTTACTTTATTATTGCTATCCATTTCAAATTGAATTTGCCTGTCGCTGCCATCATCATAAAAAAAATGTGTGGACGACTCGGGTGAAAGCGCAGTGGCAGCACCATTGGGTAAAATCCTGAACAATTGAGTCCCTCGTCTTTCAATGGTTAGCTCGCTGTTTGCTTTATATACTCCTGTAAAAGCTTCTAAGGCGTTTGAGTCAAGCAATATGGCTTTGTGCGTAGTTGGCATTACTACAGGGTTTCCGGCCAGGATATGCTGCACTGCTATAGACATGCCTCCTGTGTGCGATTCATTATTAGAAAGTATGATAATGGTAAAATCTTTATCAATATTACGAGTGAGCATGGTGGCATAACCCGGCCATCCACCGGAATGAGAAATAATATTTCCCAATTCATTTTTTTCTACGAACAAGCCATATCCATATCTGTAATTGCGGGCCGTGTCAATAATAGACTGCCCGGTTATCATTGCCTTTTGGCTTTCCTCGGATAATATACTATGATTTTTGATTGCCCTATCCCACTTCAACAGATCGCCGGTAGTGGAGTTTACGATACCATCGCCTTGAATGCCGTCTAAATAATATACAAAACGAAGATCGGGTACACTATCAGGTAGTACATATTTTTTTTGTTTATCATCAAAAACATAACCATAAGCATAATTGGCTATAGTATCACTTGTAGATCGTCGTGTGTTGAAAACACGGCTATGCGTCATGCTTAATGGTTCAAAAATGTTCTTTGCAAGAAACGCTGCAAAGGTCTGACCCGATACTTTCTCTACTATGGAAGCCAATATTGCATAAGCAGTATTACTGTATAGCCATTTAGCACCCGGTGCAAAATAAACCGGTGGTTTTTCATTTGCCAAAAAAGCAATCATATCAGCATTAAAGGCAACTTTATCAGGATTCCATTTTCCAGTCATTGCACTTTCATAATCAGGCAGGCCTGATACATGTGTCAGCATTTGTTGAAGCGAAATATTGTAATAGGGCAATTCGGGAAAATAGTATCGCAATGAATCGGTAAGTTTTAATTTTCCTCTGTCTTTTAATAGTAAAATAGCTGTAGCAGTAAATTGCTTACTTACCGATGCCAGTTCAAATACAGAACTATCATTCAAAAGTCTTTCTTTTTTGTAATCGGCAAATCCATAAGACTTTTGAAAAATTATTTTCCCTTTTTCTGCAACAAGCACATTGCCGTTAAAATGATAAAGATGCTGCTGGGCAGTAAAATATTCGTCAAGAGTTTTGGTTATTTTATTGCTTTCGTTTTTTCCTTTGCAGGAAAGCATAAAAACTAAAACGACTGGAATCAGTTTTTTCATTTGTTGGTTTTTGACAATGAAAATAAGCTGATTTTTTTATATTACTCCCCGGGCTTATAAGTTCTTTCCACGTGTTTCAATACATCCTCTTTATAAAACCAAACATCCCGAAATATGCCCTTGCTGTATGCCTTGCCCTGATCAAAGAAATGGGGTGAGTTTACATCCCCGCTTTCGCCACCGGCGAGCAATGCTTTTGCATTAATTTTTTTTCCAAATTCAACTGCACAGATAAAACTATTGCCATGTACGCCATATCTTTTTTGTGTACCTGCAAAAGTTTTGCTGTTATAAGAAGGTAGCATTCCCCATACTGAAGAAGCAAAACCTACCGGAAAACTGGGTTGGCTATCGTCAAATTTATTTTCAATATCTGAAGATATTCTTTGAAAACGGTTAATCTGACCCCAGCCCATTTGCCAGCGGCCAAATCTTTTTTGTAAATCATTTATCGTTTCTAATAATGGAATGAGCAACTCTTCGGGTTTTGCATTTTTTGCAAAAAAATTTGTTTTGCTTACCTGATCTGCTTCCTCGTCTTCATCTTCATACTGAGTTTTTACTGACAATATTTTTCTCTGCAAACGCTGTCCCCATTCTATAGCCAACGTGGTTGCAATGGAGTTTTCGCTACTGCGATAGTCCCAATGTTTTAAAACCGTAACCGGCCCTACCAGCAACGCATATAAAGTATCAGGATATTTTACACCGGTTTCAAATGCTTTTACAAGTGATGGTACTAATACTTCAAAAGCTGCCAGCCGGGTATCATATCCTGCTTTTATTACTTTATCCAGATTGTATTTTTTTGTTTCGCTCAGTGTTCTTACCGCATTAATGCCTCTGAAATTTTCCCCATCGGGTGCCATATAGCCCGGATAATTTTTTTTATCGGGACTATAATCGCCTGCTACCGTAAAAGGGGTTGAATTACAGTTTTGCAACCAGCCGTTATCCGGGTTTATACTTTGCACGATTTCTTTTGTTGCATGATAGCCTTTCCATTCGGTAGCTGCAATGGTTCCATCAACGGGTTTGTTCCAATTATAATTTGTATCTCGTATGGGAATACGATTGCCATGCCAGTAAGCAATATTTCCGTCAGCATCAGCATATACAGTATTGTTGGAAATATTTCCTTTTAAATCCAGTGTTTTTTTAAAATCAGAAAAACTATTCGCTTTATTGCGAAGCCAGCTTTGTGTAAGTCCTGCTGCTATCTGGTTATCGGCTCTTACGCTTAGCCATTCACCATTTTTAAAAGCCATCACCGGGCCGTGATGTGTATATAGCACATTGAAAGTTTTTGTACTTACATCATTTCCATCAATATATTTCAATAAAAATTTTTCTTCTTTTACTTTCTTTTGCTTGCCTTCATATTCATAAATGTATCCTTTACCGGTCTTTGAAATTTTTTCAATATAACTATCACATGCATCTACGGCGCTGCTGGTGTGCATCCAGCCGCAAAATTCATTGAAGCCCTGATATACAAAAAATTGACCCCAGGTAACAGCGCCATATACATTCAGGCCTTCTTCGCTTACCACATGCACTTCAGGCCGAAAATAAAATGTTACATGCGGATTAATATAAAGAATGGCATTGCCGTTTTCGGTTATTTTGGGCGCAAAGGCAAACCCGTTGGATCCGGTGAGCTGTTCTTCAGTAATTTCATCTTCAGAAACATTTAGACGCAAGGCTGTAGTTAAAGCACCGTTTGAGTCATAAAGATTTTTAAGATCCGATTCAGAAAGACCGGCGGTGTTGATAGCGCCAATGCTTCCATCGGTCCACAAAAAAGGAAACCAAGGCTCAAACTTTTTAAGCAGTGCGGGTTTTTTATCAGGATGTTTGTACAAATAAAAATTTACAGCATCTGCAAAAGCGTTGCAAAGGGATTTCATCCATTGCGGCGCTTTACTATAATCTTTTTTTGCATCATCGGTACTAATCACCATTCGGTTGAGCAGGTCGCTGTATAATGCGGATGCGCCTTTTACTTCACTCATGCGGCCTAATTTCTCTATGTAATTCATTTCCACCCGTTGAAAATCATCTTCGCATTGCGCATAAAGTAATCCGAAAACTGCATCTGCATCGGTTTTGCCGTAAATATGCGGTATCCCCATTTCGTCTCTGATAATTGTAACTCTTTGCGCCTGTCGCTCCCATCTGTTTATTTCTTCTTTTGAAAATGATTGCCCGTATCCGTTCGTCAATACAACATGCGTTAGCAGAAATATTAAAAATACTTTACGAATTGACGATATAAAAAAATCAAAGTTTTTTTGAGTCATGTTATTTTATTTTAATAAACTCATAAGGAGTAAACTCTACAAAATCGGAAACGGTAACAGTCAGCGCTTTTACTTTATTTCCTTTAACGGTAAATTGTAATTTTTGTCTGCCATAAAGCGGATCGTTATAAGTGCAGTAAAAACGATTGCCACCCAAGGGTTCTAACGTGGCATATCTGCCATGGTGGTGTTCAAATCGCATAATCAGGTTTCCATTTTCATTCTTAATATTCATTTTTCCATATATATGATGTACGTATTTGCCTGTATAGGCGGCAATGGGTAAAGCTGTAGGCAGCTTGAGTGCAATGCTGTCGCGACTTGATTTGTATTCTTTTTCATCTGCTGCTTCTGTTGTTTTTTGATAATCTAAAAAAACCTTGTTGTAGTTTCTAAAAGGAAGACCCAGATAAGCGTCTTCAATTTCGTTTCGGAGTGCTTCGTATAAACCATTGGCATCGGTATTGGTAAGCACTATAATTCCTGTTTTTTCTTCTGGAATCAGACATACACTGGTTACAAAACCATTGACTCCGCCTGTATGGCTCACAATTTTTCTGCCTGCATACTCTTGCAGCATCCAGCCCAATCCATATAGTGCAAAATGTGCTTTATTAAACAAGTGTCCACCATTGCCCATAATGGAGTGTGGCAATCTTGTTTGATTGATTGCTTCAACCGGAATGATTCGCTTGCCTTCCAGCATACCGTTATCCAGCTGCATCATTACCCATTTGCTCATATCATTTACCGATGAAGACATACTGCCGGCAGGAGCCAGATTATCAATATTGCCATAAGGAATTTTTTTAAGTTCGCCCAGCACTACAGTATGTGCTGCACTTTTATTGGGAGCAGTGTTTATGTCTTTTGATAGGGCAAGACTATTGTTCATACCCAGTGGCTTGAGGATACTGTCGGTAATAAACTGTGCCCATGTTTTTCCGGTTGCTTTTGGAATAATTTCTCCGGCTGTCAGAAATGCTGAATTAGTATAACCCCATTTACTTCTAAAACTATACATGGGTTTTAGTTTTCCCATTTTCTTTCTTACTTCGGCAGCGGATAGGTCAGAATCGAAATACATAAAATCTCCCTGAAAGGTTTCAAATCCTAAACGATGGCAGAGCAGGTCACGGATATTTGCTTCTTTGGCCACCCAGGGATCATACAGTTTAAAATCGGGCAACCATTTTTGTACTTTATCATCTAATGATAATTTTTTATCGGCATCCAGCATAGCCAATGCTGTTCCGGTAAATGCTTTTGTGTTACTGCCTATCATAAACAGTGTGTTTACATCCACACTATCAGTTGTGCCCATTTCTTTTACACCATATCCTTTCATTATTTCTACTTTCCCATTCTTAATAATACATACTGCTACGCCGGGTATTTGCCAGTCTTTCATGGCGGCGGTTATGTATTCATCCAGACTGTCTTTAATAAAAGAACGAGGCGTAGTTTGTGAAAAACTATGCTGAAAGAAAATCATGGAAATTAAAGCGAGCAAGCTTTTTTTCATTTTCGTTCAATTTTAGGATTAAGAACTATTGACAATTTATTAAATAATAAAGAACAGCTAATTTTTTAAAAAACGCCTTGTGGAAAAGGAACATAAATATAAATATTATAAGTGGAGCCGGATGCAGCTATTTGCAAATACATAGATGTCGGGCATGGGTACAATTTTAATCGTCCTTTGTTCATTCAATAAACGAAAAATATAAGGTTGAAACGGAGACGGATACAGAAGTTATTCTTCTACTTTTCTAAAAATCTCTTGAGGCGGCAATCCCCTTCTGAAACGATAAAATGCTGTTTTAATATATTGTTGAAAATCGTAGTCGGTGCTGCCCATTGTAAACGTGTATGTCGGTCGGTATAGCAACATAAAACTATCCAATTCATTTCCTTCGAGCATGGTAAGCCTGCGCACCAATGCTTTATTAAAGCGATGGTCAACGGCTTTTTCTTTTTCTTCATTTAGCAACCTTTCTTTAAAAGCCAGCATACTTTTGTTTCGCCTTACCCGAAACATATTGATGATTTCATTTATGTCAAATCCCACACCCATGCCAGATATGGAAGGTTTTAGTTTTGGCTTTTGGAAGTTAAAAACTTTCGCATAGTCTTCCCGGTTGCGTATGGAATCTAATTTATAGCTTCTGGGAAGTACCTGCACTTCCTTCATTACCTGTACACTCACTTGAATAGATATATCAAATGCAAATGGATTGGCAATTTGTAATACGGCAAATTTTTTGGTGGGCTTATTCAAATAGCTGAACCAGATGGAATCTTTTTCTTTTACTTCTATTTCGTATTGCCCATCGCTATTGGTAATAGTGCCCGCACCGGATGTACTGAGTACACTCACTGCTTCCATGGGAAAATTGCGGGTACTGTCGTACACGGTTCCTTTTATTTTATATAGCTGAGCAGAAACAGTGACCGATACCAGCAAGGCTAACGCAGTTAATATGGAATATACAAACTTCAAGAAGCGGCAAGTAACAAAAGAAAATGCAAAAGGGAATATAAAGTCTTGGCCGTTAGTCGTTCAAGGCACTATAAACAAGTACTTTGTATTTATTTGCAATTTCACCAATAGAGGAACCCCAAAGCTGTCTGTAAAATATACCAATCAGTTTTTCTTTGGGATCGGCCCAGTAAGTAGTGGAAAATGCACCACCCCATTCAAAAACTCCTTCGGGTGTTGGTAACAGGCTGCTTCCTTTTTCGGTAGTAATCTGAAAACCTAACCCAAATTTATTGGCTGCTCTGCTGAGGTCGCCTATCTGGTTCATCGTCATCATTCTTACGGTATTTCTTGCCAATAGTCTTTTGCCATTATAAGTACCACCGTTTAACATCATTTGTAAAAAAATGGCATAATCTTTTGCTGTGGAAGAAAGACCACCACCACCCGAAAAATAATTGCCATTGGTATTTGGATAGTTGGTTAAAACAGCACCATTAAAATCCATGGTATCTCCCGCCGCTTTTAGTTTTTTATTTTCTTCTAAAAAAATATGAACCAATCTGTTTTGTTTTTCTTTGGGCAAATAGAAATACGTATCATGCATACCCAATGGTTCAAAAATTCTTTTCTTAAAAAACTGATCCAACTTTTCGCCGGAAAAATATTCCACGAGATAGCCAAGAATATCCGTATTAAAACCATAAGTAAATTTTTCACCCGGTTGATGCATCAATGGCAGCCGGCCTATGGTTTTTACATCTTGCTCCAATGAACGATGATTGCCCACTCCTATTCCGGCCATTAATCCTGCTTTGCCATAAATGGCATTGGCAGCATCAGTTCCTATTTGCGGGTAGCTGATGCCGGATGTATGTGTCAATAATTGTCGAATGGTTACTTCCGACTTTGCAGGCGCGGTTGTATAACTGCTGTCGGCAGCATTAAACTTATCCAGTACTTTTTGATTTTTAAATTCAGGAATGTAGCGGCTTACCGGATCGTCAAGCAAAAATTTTCCTTCCTCATACAACATCATAATGGCCACACTGGTAATGGCTTTGGTTTGTGATGCAATGCGATAAATATTATCAACTTGAATGTGTTTTGTTTTTTCCACATCATCATAACCAAATGCTTTATGATAAACAATTTTTCCATCGTGTACGATTAATGCAACAGCACCATTGAGCCGGCCATCGGCTATCCATTCATTAATATTTTTATCAATGCGCTTTAACCGTTCGGCAGAAAATCCGGCAGCTTCAGGTTTTGCGTTTTGTAATACCAGTGGCTTTTGTTTTACCTGAAGATTTGCGCTTTGTGCAATTAGTGAAATACTATAAGATAAGACAACGACAAAAAGGATTAGTCTTTTCATATCAGAAATAATTAAAGGGAGAAAGTTACTTAGAATTGTGAAGCAACTCTTTTATGACTTGCGGATAATATTCATGCTCCAATTTATGAATACGATTGGCCAATGAAGTAGCATCATCATCAGCCAACACCGGACAAGTTGCCTGAAAAATAATCTTACCATGATCATATAGTTCATCAACATAATGTATGGTAATACCACTTTCTTTTTCCTTGTTGTGAATTACAGATTCATGAACATGATGCCCATACATGCCCTTGCCTCCATATTTGGGCAGCAGGGCGGGGTGTATATTTATAAGGCCATGTGGGAATGCCCTGATAAGCGCAGATGGAATTTTCCAAAGAAAACCAGCCAAAACAATAAAATTCACTCCGGCTTCTTTCAACTCATCAACATAAGCATTGCCTTTGAAAAATTGTTCTTTTTCTATCAGCAGGGTAGCTATGTGATGTTTTTTGGCAATTTCTAAAACACCGGCATTAGGTTTATTGCATACAACTAAAGCCACAGAAACTTGACTACCACTAAAAAATTCAATAATTTTTTGGGCATTTGACCCTGCTCCTGAGGCAAAAACAGCTATTTTTTGATGAAAATCCATGATTTTTTGGCAAAATGGGTCAAAATTTTAATTAAACTCCTTTGCCTTTTTGTCCTCCCCAAATTTTTTTACCAATTTTCTGAATATAATTTTGAAAAAAACGAAACTGACCAAAAGGAATACTAACAATAAGCACTGCAATTGGCCATAAAATAGTGATTATCAATATATAAATAATCGCCCAAAGCCAATCTTGCTGAATAGAAAGCAGGTTCATTATTTTTTTGCCTACATATCCTGTAAGACTACCACCAATTGCAAAAGTGGTAATTATTAAAGCCAGTCTTGGCCCCGAAACCTTCCATTTTTGCTGTAATTTTTCAAACATATTTGATTGCGAAATGGTGAATGAACCCTGAATTTAAGGAGTGGCAAAAGTCAGGAAAAAACTGCAACGGGTGCTTAAAAGCCGGAAAAATATGCGACTGATAGCGGGTTTGTTTACCAAAATATGACACAAAAAATGCCGTTCTGTCCAAAATTTTATAACTATCCTGAAATGCAAGCTGGTAGCAAGCCAAAAAAAAGTTAAAGAGGCTGTTTTTTTATAACCTTACTGGCTTACATTTGCCCCGATTGATCGGATTTTATCCACATTCTTCAGTTATTATTTAGTGATTATGATTCCTTGTAAACCAAACAGCCAAAGACTGACTTTATTAACGTTGCTCTTTTGTGTTTTTTCTACTTTAAATATTGTATCGGCACAGGATGGTAAGGCACTCTTTATGAGCAAATGTGCCAGTTGTCATGCACTGGATAAAGATTTAGCAGGTCCTAAGCTGAGAGGAATTTTGGATGCGGAACCCTATGGTGGCGACTTTGCAAAACTTTCCCATTGGGTAAGAAATGTAAATAAACTGGTAGCTACCGATAAGCATTATCAGGATTTAAAAACAAAATTTGGCGGAAGTGTAATGACCGAGTTCAGTGTGGATGCACTTCCCGAAAAAGATCTTGAAGCTATTATTAAATATACCAGTACTCCCGTAGCGACACCTACTACACCCGGTGGTGAAGGCGGTACGGTAGAAGCACCCAAAGGAAATAATAATGGTGTCATCTTTGGTGTAATCGCTTTAATACTTGCTATCATCACACTTATCTTAATGCAGGTAAACAGCAATCTGAAAAAAATGAGTGATGATGCAGAAGGTATTCAACGTCCCGATCCCGTTCCTTTCTATCGTAATAAAGTATATATAGCATTAGTTGTATTACTTGGCTTTGTTGGCTTGGGTTATTTTGTTTCTAAAGGAGCTATTGGCCTGGGCAATCAAAAAAATTATGAACCCGTACAACCTATTTATTATTCTCATAAAGTACATGCAGGTATTAATCAGATTAACTGCTTATACTGTCATGGTTCTGCATGGGATAGTAAAACGGCCGGAATACCTTCGGTTAATATTTGTATGAACTGCCATAAAGCAGTAAATGAATATACTAAAGGGCCCAAACTGTATAAAGAAAATGGGGAAGAAATAAATGGTACCGAAGAGATAGCAAAGCTGTATAAAGCTGCCGGCTTCAACCCCCAAAGCCCTGCTACCTGGGATCCTTCAAAAGCAACACCTATTGAGTGGGTAAAAATTCACAACCTGCCCGATCATGTTTATTTCAATCACTCACAACACGTAAATGCAGGTAAAGTACAATGTCAAACCTGCCATGGAGAAATAACCGCGATGGATGAGGTAAAGCAGGTTTCTGAATTGAGCATGGGCTGGTGTGTAAACTGCCACCGCGAAACCAAAGTAAATTTCAACTACGATAGTACCGGCAATAAATTTTACAGCATATACGAGAAGTTCCATAATGATATTAAGAATAAAAAACTGGACAGTGTAACTGTAAAAACAATTGGCGGTTTGGAATGTCAGAAATGTCATTACTAAATCGTACTGTTCTGAAAAGAGCAAACTGGTTGATGGATTTTGAAATATTTTTTTAATCATTTCCGGCAGGCAGATTTCACAAAAAGAAATCGGCGATTAAAAATCCGGAGTCTAAAAGTCCCTAAAGGGATTTAGGAAGTATGAGTAATAAATACTGGCAACATTTCGGTGAAGAAACAAACCCGGAAGAGGCAAAAAAGTTTACGAATGATGAATTTCAGGAGGAACTTCCTTTTGAAGGATTTGATGATGAAAAAATCATTGATGCTAAAGCTCCCCGCAGAGATTTTTTGAAATATCTGGGTTTTAGTACTGCGGCAGCTACTTTGGCTGCAAGTTGTAAAACGCCGGTTCGCAAGGCTGTACCTTATGCCGATAAACCCTCAGCCGATATTATTCCGGGCGAAGCAAAATACTATGCCACTACTTATGTGCAGGATGGCGATATAGTGCCCGTAGTTGCCAAAGTAAGAGATGGCCGCCCTATTAAAATAGAAGGCAACGATAAATGCCAGTGGACAGGTGGAGGTACTTCTTCCAGGGCACAGGCCAGTGTGCTGGATTTATATGATACCTATCGCTTACGTTTCCCATTAAAAAAATCAAAAGAAGGAAAATACTCCGAAAGTTCTTTTGAGCAAATGGATAAAATGATTGGCGATGCTATCAAAACAGCTGGTGGTACTACCGTATTGCTTACTTCTTCAATTGTTTCTCCTTCAACCAAAAAACTTATCAGCGAGTTTCCCGGATTGAAACACATTCAATACGATAGTGTTTCTTATAGCGGCATGTTACTGGCTAACGATGCGTGTGGTTTTGGAAAAAATATACCTGCTTATGATTTTGGAGCAGCCAAAGTTATTGTAAGTCTGGATGCCGATTTTTTGGGTACCTGGCTTAGCCCGGTTGAGTTTGCCGCAGCTTATGCCCAGCAAAGAAAAATTGATGAGAAGAATCCTTCCATGAGCAAGCACTATCATTTTGAAGGCTCTTTGAGCATGACAGGTGCTAATGCAGATGAACGTTTTACACACAAACCATCAGAAGCTGCTACTGTTGCTTTGGCATTATTAAATGCGGTTAATGGAACCGATGCAAGTGGACTGAGTGCAGCAGTAAATGCAGGTATTAAAAAAGCCGCTGCCGATTTGCTTGCGCACAAAGGTGAAGCACTGGTCGTAAGTGGCAGCAATGATAAAAATGTACAGGTAATCGTAAATGCAATTAATAATACAATTGGTGCTTTTGGTACTACTATTAATTGGTCAGCTCCGGTAAATTATCGTCAGGGTATAGACGGCGATTTGGCGCAATTGATAACCGATATGGAAGCAGGAACTGTAGGTACACTATTGATTCATGGTGCCAACCCAGCTTATACCTGGTATGATGCTGATAAATTTAAAGCAGCATTGAAAAAAGTGAAAGTCACTGTATCGTTTGGCGAAAGAATGGACGAAACAACTGCGCTTTGCGAGTATGTAATACCCAATCATCACTTCTTAGAAAGCTGGGGCGATGCGGAGCGTACAAAGGGTTCTGTAAGTTTTATACAGCCAACTATTTATCCGCTGTTTAAAACAAGGCCGTACCAAACTTCACTTTTATTGTGGAGTGGCAAAACAACGAATTACGAAGATTATTTAAAAACATACTGGACCGGTGTTTTAGGTTCAGAAGATGCTTTTCATGCAGCCTTGCAGGATGGCGTGAAAGAAGACGCTACCGCTGCAAAGGGAGCAGGCTCTTACAACGGTGGTGCCGTTGCTGCTGCTACAACTGCTGTCAACGGTTATCCAAAATCAACCGGCGACGAATTGGTATTGTATCAAAAAGTTTCAATAGGAACTGGCTCACAGGCGGGCAATCCCTGGTTACAGGAGTTACCCGATCCGGTATCAAAAGCTACCTGGGACAACTATGCCATGATTTCTACTGCCAAAGCAAAAGAACTGGGAATCAACTATACAGGTAATGATTATAACTATTATCCCGAAAAACCTACAATCAAAATAACCGTAGGTAATAAAGAATTAGTACTGCCGGTACTGGTTTTCCCCGGTATCAACGCCAATACCATTGCCGTTGCCGTGGGTTATGGCAGAAGTAAATCTTTTGGCAGAGCATCGGCAGGAGTAGGTAAGAATGCTTATCCTTTTGCAAGCTTTAATGAAACCGTTAGCTATTTTGCAACAGGAGCAAAAGTTGCTAATCAGCATAAGAGTTACAAGATTGCACAAATGCAAAAACACAACTCTTATGAAGACCGCAAAGAAGTAGTAAGAGAAACCACACTGGCGTCCTTTAAGGCAATGCCAATGGTACTTCCGGATTATTCTGAAGAATTGCAGAATGCATTCTATCAAAATGCTAACCACGATTACAGGGCTAATGCTACTTTGTTTCCTGACCCCAATACCAGGAGCCATGAAATAAAATGGGGTATGACGGTGGATATGAACAGCTGCACCGGATGTAATGCCTGCGTTGTTGCCTGTCATGCAGAAAATAATGTGCCAGTAGTAGGAAAGCGGGAAGTAATGCGCTTCCATGATATGCACTGGTTGCGCATTGACCGGTATTTTATTACCGATGAAAAAAATCCTGACAACTTAAAAGGAGTGGTTTTTCAACCCATGATGTGTCAGCACTGCGATAATGCACCTTGCGAGAACGTATGTCCGGTAGCTGCAACCAACCATAGTTCGGAAGGATTGAATCAAATGACTTATAACCGTTGTATTGGTACAAGATATTGTGCCAACAACTGTCCTTATAAAGTACGTCGTTTCAATTGGGCTGATTATACCGGTGCTGACAGTTTCAAGCATAATCAGGACCAGCAAATCGTTGGTAAACTGGATGATGTAGTATTTCAAATGAATGACGATCTTACCCGCATGGTGTTGAATCCTGATGTAACCGTAAGGTCAAGAGGTGTCATTGAAAAATGCTCTTTCTGTGTACAGCGTTTACAGGCGGCTAAACTTACAGCTAAAAAAGAAAACAGAGTATTGGGTGGCAATGATGCAAAAACTGCTTGTCAGACAGCTTGCCCCACGCATGCAATTGTATTTGGCAACTCACATGATAAAACAAGTGATGTAGCAATGGTGCGGGCCAATAATAAACAACGTCGTTTTGATGTGTTGGAATCTTTGCACGTATTGCCCAATGTAACCTATTTGGCCAAAGTGAGAAATACGGAAGAGAAGGATGCAAAATGGGAGAAAGAAGGTGCTAATTATGAATACATCAAAGCACACGAAAGTCATGAAGGAAAAAGTGAGCATGAAACAAAAGAAGGTCATTAAAAAATTGATTATAAAATAATAGTTCACAAGCAGCGGACGTAAGCTTAAAGCGAAACTAACTATGTCATTACTCAGATACGAATCACAGGTAAGGCCACCACTGGTGGATGGCAACAAGGATTATCACCAGGTTACGGAAGACATCTGCCGTCCGGTGGAAGCCAACCCTTCAAAACTTTGGTGGATTGGATTTTTAATTTCAGTCGCCCTTTTGATATTTGGAATTATTTCCGTGGTTATGGAGGTTACGTATGGTGTAGGTCAGTGGAACCTGAACAAAACCATAGGCTGGGGCTGGGATATCACCAACTTCGTATGGTGGGTAGGTATCGGTCATGCCGGAACACTAATCTCAGCGATCTTGTTACTTTTCCGTCAGGGTTGGCGTACGGGTGTAAACCGTGCTGCAGAAGCGATGACCATCTTTGCAGTAATGTGTGCAGGCCAGTTCCCCATCTGGCACATGGGTCGTGTGTGGGATGCCTTTTTTGTTATGCCATATCCCAATACAAGAGGTCCACTGTGGGTCAACTTTAACTCACCATTGCTTTGGGACGTATTTGCGATATCAACGTACTTTACGGTTTCACTTTTATTCTGGTACTCAGGTCTTATACCGGATCTGGCCACCCTACGTGACAGAGCCAAAGCAAAATGGAGAAAATTCTTTTATGGTGTAGCCTCTTTTGGATGGACAGGTAGTACCAAGCACTGGCAGCGTCACGAAGCTCTTTCATTGGTACTTGCAGGTTTGAGTACACCGCTGGTACTTTCAGTACACACTATTGTATCATTTGACTTTGCCACATCCGTAATTCCCGGTTGGCATACCACCATCTTCCCTCCTTACTTTGTAGCAGGTGCCATCTTCTCAGGATTTGCAATGGTGCAAACACTGTTGCTGGTAACGCGTAAAGTTTTGGCACTGGAAGATTATATCACCATAGAACATATTGAGGTGATGAATAAAGTAATTATTCTTACCGGTTCCATTGTGGGTATAGCCTATCTTACCGAATTGTTTATAGCCTGGTACAGCGCCAGCCCTTATGAAAACTTCGCATTCATGGAAAATAGGGTGAATGTAATGAGCCCTTATGGCTGGAGTTATTTTATCATGATGTTCTGTAATGTATTAGCACCACAGGTATTTTGGTCTAAAAAGCTAAGAAGAAACCTAACCGTTACATTCTTTATGTCCATATTGGTAAACGTAGGTATGTGGTTTGAGCGTTTTGTAATCATCGTTACTTCAATATATCGTGATTACCTGCCCAGTTCCTGGAGTACTTATTATACCCCTACCATTTGGGAAGTAGGATTTTATGTAGGAACATTTGGCTTGTTCTTTACCTGTTATTTCTTGTTCTCCAAGTTTTTCCCGGTAATTGCAATAGCTGAAATCAAGCATATATTAAAACGCAGCGGTGATAATTATAAAGAAAAAATGGAAGGAATAGAGGCAGAGCCAACATTGCAATTTGCTGAAGAGCAATTGCACGGGCATCATTAATAAAAAAATGTAATAGGTGAATTTATTTTTCACCCGAATAAAATAAGATATGGGAGTAAAAAAATTTATAGTTGGAAATTTTTACGATGAGGAAGTATTGTTTCCTGCCGTAAAAAAGACAAGACGTGCCGGTTATAAAATCCACGACGTATTTACGCCATTCCCTATTCATGGGTTGGATAAGGCTTTAGGATTGCGTGACACCAGTCTGCATACCGCCGGTTTTATTTTTGGTATTACGGGTACCGCTACTGCAGTAGGTTTTATTACCTGGGCGCTTACTGTTGATTGGCAAATCAATTTTGGAGGTAAGCCATATTTTGCCTTACCTGCCTGGATTCCCATTGCATTTGAGTTGACGGTCCTTTTTTCTGCAATAGGAATGGTACTTACTTTTTGCTATCTGTGCCAGTTGGCACCTTTTGTAAAGAAAGATCATTTCAATCCACGTTCTACTGACGATACTTTCGTAATGGCAATAGAATGTACTTCAAAAACCAATGAAGCAGAAGCTATCAGTTTTTTGCAAAGTGTAGGAGCTGCCGATGTGCAAGTGATGAACAAAGAAACCGGATGGTGGATTGGCAGGTATGATAAGGATACAATTCCATTTGCAAAAAAAGCGGCAGTTGCCAATTGATAAATTAATAACAATTGATGATGAAAAGATTTTTTATAATAACATTAGGCCTGGCGGCAATAACAACAGTTGTAAGCTGTAATAAGACCAGACGCAGCCCCGGCCGTACTTACATGCCCGATATGACATATAGTCGAGCTTATGAAACTTATACCGGATTAGACTCCAATAAGTTTACAAATGACACCAATGCTGCCGGAAAAAAAATATTTTATAATCACCTGCCGGTAAATGGTACCATAGCTCGCGGCGAAATGCTTTGGACATATCCATATAAAAACGACGCTGAAGGTTATACGAGTTCAGCCTCGGTAAAGAATCCACTGAATGTTGATTCTATTGATATGAAAGAAGCTGAAAGGTTATATTTAATAAACTGTGGTATATGTCATGGCAGCAAGCTGGATGGCAACGGACCTCTGTGGAAAGGTGGCGATGGCCCCTTCCCTGCTGCTCCCAAAAACTTTTTGGATGATGCCATGAAGAGTATGACAGAAGGCACTATGTATCATTCGGTAACTTATGGAAGAAATACAATGGGAAGTTATGCTTCTCAATTGAATGTAAAGCAAAGATGGGAGGTGATTGCTTATATTAAAATTAAACAAGGCGTAACAGGCGGTGCAGCCGCACCTGCAAAAACGGATAGCACTGCGGCACCTAAACCTGCGACAGGAAAATAATTTTGTAGTAATAATAAAAGAACACTGATGACACTAAGGGAAAAGTTTGAAGTTCCAAAAAGATACAACACCGTAGCCATGGCGCTGATGGCGCTTGGGATACTGGCGATCGTAGGCCTTTACATTACTACCCATGGAGGTGGTGGCACTGCAGCAGAAAACAAACTGCATGATGCCCGTTTTTGGGCCAGCCTGCTGCAAAACAGTGTGTTCTTTTTGTTGGTAGTAAATGCAGCTATGTTTTTTATTTGTGCTACTACACTGGCCTGGGGTGGATGGCAATTGTCTTTTATCAGAGTAGCTGAGGCGGTATCGGCAGTAGTTCCGGTTATAGGTGTACTTACTTTAGCTATATTATTTTCAATTGCATTTGGCGATAATCATACTATTTATCACTGGACTGATACGGAGCATGTAAAACATGACGCAATTCTGAATTTCAAAAAAGGATTTTTGAACAAGGGGTTTTATGCAATAACATCAGTTTTGGCCGTTGGCTTATGGTCTTTCTTAGGTTGGAAAATGAGAAAGCTGTCCCGTAAACTGGATAATGCTCCTTTGAAGTCAAACGAAGAAGCAAAAAAATATGTTTGGAACAATACGGTATGGGCAGCATTATATATGATTGTGTTTGCACTTACGGTTATGTCTTCTATTCCTTGGCTTTGGCTGATGAGTATTGATGCACACTGGTTCAGTACGATGTATAGCTGGTACACATTTGCCAGTACCTGGGTAGCCGGTGTAGCATTGATTACATTATTTATTATCTATTTAAAGAATAATAATTATCTGGAGCTAACCAACAAAGAGCATTTACATGAAATGGGAATTATCATGTTTGCATTTTCTGTTTTCTGGACTTACTTATGGTTCTCACAGTTCATGCTTACGTGGTATGCAAATATCCCCGAAGAAACTACTTATTTCAAGCCTAGATTGTATGGTATCTATGGCGGTGTGTTTTGGCTGATGTTCCTTATTAATTTCCTGGCTCCTTTATTGATACTCATGACAAGAAACTCAAAGCGTAATTATGCTACTTTGACGTTTATGTCTATCCTTATCATATTTGGACACTGGCTTGATTTCTTTCAAATGGTATTCCCCGGTCCATCACCTGGTCATGTACCATTAATTATTTATGATTTTGCTATTGCATTAGGATTTATAGGATTGATATTATTTGTAACAGGAAAATCGTTGAGCAAGTATCCTTTGATAGCAAAGAATCATCCGTTTTTAAAAGAAAGTGTGATTCATCACACTTAAAAAAAACGGAAATTGAATTTTTATTAACCGGAATTTAGAAAATAAGATATGCAATCATTTTTTATCATCGCCATTTTAGTGCTGGGTTTTCTGATAACATTTCAGATAGCCAAGGCAAGCGAATATGTGGCTATACTTCGTGGTGAAGAGAAAGCAAGAAAACAAACCAACAAGATTAATGGATTTCTGTTGTTGGTATTTTTAATCGTTGGCCTTATTGGCGTATATTATTGCAACGAAATGCTGAGGGGAAAAATTTTAGGTACTCCCGCTTCAGACCACGGTGTTTTGATTGATCGGCTAATCTACATAACGCTTGCTATTACCTTTGTTGTGTTTTTACTTACACAAATTGCACTTTTCTGGTTCTGCTATAAGTATCAGGAATCAGATAACAGGCAGGCATATTATTATCCGCACAATAATAAACTGGAAGTTATCTGGACCGTTATTCCGGCTATCACACTTTCTATTTTGGTGGGTTTTGGAATTTTTTACTGGTTTAAAATAACAGGAGCACCTCCAAAGGGAGCTACCATAGTAGAAATAACCGGTAGCCAGTTTAAATGGGAGTTTAGATATGCAGGTAAGGATAAAGTATTAGGGAAAAAATACTATAAAAATATTGATGGCGCTGCCAATAATCCATTGGGGCAGCTGTGGGATGATCCATATAATAAAGATGATGTGTACTCCACCGGGGAGCCTTTGCGCTTAGTTGTAAATAAACCTGTAGAGTTAGTAATTAATGCAAAGGATGTAATACATAACGTAGGCCTTCCACATTTCAGATTGAAGATGGATGCAGTACCCGGAACACCTACTACATTATGGTTTACACCAAAGTACACAACAAAAGAAATGAAAGAGAAAACAGGTAATCCAAACTTTGTGTATGAAATAGCCTGTGATCAGATGTGTGGAAAAGGGCATACCGGTATGCGTGGTGAGATTGAGGTTATTACACAATCGGAATACGATATGTGGATGCTCTCCAGAAAATCGCAGTATTTGGTAGCCAATCCTGATAAAGACCCTGCTGCACCAAAACCAGCAACCGATTCATTAAAAATTGCCGCTGCTACTACGCAGCCTAAATAAAAGAGATTATGAGCGACACAACATTGCACCTGCATCCCGAAGTGGCTTCACATGATGTTTATGAAGAAGAACATCATGGACATAAGGAAACATTTATTTCCAAATATGTTTTCAGTATGGATCATAAAACCATCAGTAAGCAGTTTTTGATTACTGGTATTTTCTGGGCCATCATTGGGGGTTTCTTTTCCGTATTGTTCCGTTTACAACTTGGCTTTCCTGACCAGAGTTTCCCTTTTCTGGAAACCCTTTTCGGCCATTGGGCACAAGGAGGAAAAATTTCGCCGGAGTTTTATTATGGCCTCATTACCATGCACGGAACTATATTAGTATTCTTTGTATTAACAGCGGGTTTAAGTGGAACGTATGCCAACTTGCTTATTCCATTGCAAATAGGTGCCCGTGATATGGCTTCTCCTTTTTTAAATATGCTTTCTTACTGGTTCTTCTTTTTAGCAGGATGTATCATGTTGGCTTCACTGTTTATTTCAACAGGGCCTGCTGCTGGAGGCTGGACAATTTATCCGCCGTTAAGTGCTCTTGGAGAAGCTTCTATAGGTTCTAAACTGGGTATGGACTTGTGGCTGGTAAGTATGGCATTTTT
>JAKIZK010000019.1:0-12258 GCA_022708055.1 Bacteroidota bacterium | reverse complement strand
TGATCGTAATCTGGGTACCAGCTTTTTCCTTAGCGATATTTATATTGCGGGTCAGGCTTTGCCAAATGAAGGTGGAAGTGCCATTTTATTCCAACATTTGTTCTGGTTCCTGGGTCACCCCGAGGTGTACATTATTATATTACCGGCAATGGGAATCGTTTCTGAAATTTTGGCCATCAGCTCTCGTAAGCCCATTTTTGGTTATACAGCAATGGTGGGCTCATTATTTGCAATTACGATTCTTGCATTCTTAGTGTGGGCACACCATATGTTTGTTACGGGTCTAAATCCATTCTTAGGATCGGTGTTTACATTGCTTACTTTATTGATTGCGGTGCCATCCTCCATAAAAGTGTTTAACTGGCTTACTACGCTTTGGCGAGGAAATATCAAGTTTACGCCTGCCAGTTTATTTTCAATAGGTTTTGTAAGCATGTTTATCTCCGGCGGATTGACAGGTATTTTCTTGGGCAACTCTGCCATTGATATTCACTTGCACGATACCATGTTTAACATTGCACACTTTCACCTGGTAATGGGTGTGGCTGCATTCTTTGCCATGTTTGCAGGTATTTATCACTGGTTCCCTGTTATGTTTGGCCGGTATATGAATAATACACTGGGCTATATCCATTTCTGGATTACCATGATTGGGGCTTACCTTATCTTCTGGCCTATGCACTACCAGGGTTTTGCCGGTATGCCCAGAAGATATTTAGATAAAAGCAGTTGGGCTTCCTTCTCACAGTTTCATGAATTGGATAAAATGATAACCGTTGTAACGATCATCGTTTTTGCAGTACAATTGATGTTTGTGTTTAACTTCTTCTATTCAATTTACAAAGGAAGAAAAGTAACCAAACAAAATCCTTGGGGTGCTACAACACTTGAATGGACAACACCTATACGCCCGGGACATGGTAACTGGGATGGTGAAATTCCTGAAGTGCACAGATGGCCTTATGATTTTGGTAAGGATGGAAGAGAGTTTATACCTCAAACCGAACCCATAGGCGAAAATGAAAGCAAACATTAAAATTTGCAATGAAGAGAGGATAGATAGATTGTAGTTTTTTTGAAATAATTGCGGAGGCGGTATGAAGAAGATAAAAGATTATTTATTACTGATTAAGCCTTCG
The DNA here is from genome assembly GCA_022708055.1 of Bacteroidota bacterium. Taxonomy (GTDB): domain Bacteria; phylum Bacteroidota; class Bacteroidia; order Chitinophagales; family Chitinophagaceae; genus JJ008. Next base: position 11,119 of record JAKIZK010000019.1, on the reverse strand, counting down.
CTGAGTATCATGGTGGTGTTCAGCAGTGTGATGAGTTTTATGCTGACACCCGGAATAAAAGAGTACACATCCGATTCAGAAAGATGGTGGTATGTACTCATGCTCTTTGTAGGTGGGATGCTGGTAACCGGTAGCGCCAATGCGATAAACCAGGTAAGCGAGAAAGATACAGATGCAATGATGAAGCGTACAGCAAAACGCCCCGTAGCTGCGGGAAGAATGAGTGTAACGGAAGGTTGGGCTTTTGCAATTATTACAGGCATTGCGGGTGTTTTTATACTCGGCCATTTTTTTAATGGTTTAACCGCAGGTCTGGCAGCGTTTAGTTTGTTTTTATATGCGTTTATTTATACGCCACTAAAAAAAATAAACTCAATTGCTGTGTTGGTAGGAGCTATACCCGGGGCACTTCCTTGTTTAATAGGATGGGCCGCAGGTAATAATGATTTAGCAATGGGCGGCTGGATATTATTTGCATTTCAGTTCTTTTGGCAGTTTCCACATTTTTGGGCAATTGCTTGGGTGGCGCATAAAGATTATTCAGCGGCAGGATTTAAACTACTGCCATCTGAAAAAGGGCCCACAAAGTTTACGGCCATGCAAACAGTTCTTTATTCGTTGTTGATGATTCCGGTTACGGTGGCACCTTACTATACAGGTATGTGCAGCTATGCTGATGTAAAAGGAATTATAGGATTGTCGCTGGTACTGCTTTCCAATATTTTTTTATTGTATCGCTGTATTAGTTTGTATAAAAATATGGATGTATCCGCAGCAAGAAAAGTGATGTTTGGAAGTTATATCTATCTGCCGGTAGTAATGTTGGCTTGGTTGCTAAGTAAGGTTTAAATAAAGAAGAAAATGGTAAGTGATTTGGAAATAAATGAATTTAAAAACGCTTCTTCTTCAAAAGACGGGAAGAAGAAAATGCACCCAAGCAAGTTTACCCTTTGGGTAGCCATTGGGAGTTTGTTAATGATGTTTGCCGGATTAACCAGTGCCTACATCATTAAGAGCAACAGAGAGGGATGGACGGAAGCAGAGATACCAAAAGTGTTTTGGATTTCTACAGCAGTGTTGATCGTAAGCAGTGTGGTGTTGCAAATGGCATTAAGATCTTTTAAGCAAAGGAATATGAGCCAATACCGATTGCTGATGGGTATTACATTGTTGTTGGGTACGGCTTTTATTTTTTTACAATGGACAGGGTTTCAGCAAATGTGGAATGAGCAGTTGATAAGATTTAAAGGTGCTGGTGCCGGTCAGTTTTTGTATGTCATCTTTGGATTACATGCATTACATGTGGTAGGAGGATTGGTGGCTTTGGTTATTATGTTTATCAAAGCATTTGCAGGTAGGGTAAAACTATACAGTGCAATACCTGTTGAATTAATGGCTACTTATTGGCACTTTGTAGATTTGCTTTGGATTTATTTATTAATATTTTTTATAATTATCAATTAAGAAAATAATTTTTTTGTTTTTTTTATAAATAGATATGTCAACACAAACAACTACCGATAGCCTGAAAGGACACAAGACCAACTGGTGGAGTGGTGGTAAAAGCCCCTTCAACCTTGAGTATGGTAAAGTGATGATGTGGTACTTTCTGATGAGTGACGCTTTTACCTTTGGCGCTTTTCTTATTTCCTACGGCTCTATTCGATTTAGTCAAAACTTTTGGCCTGATCCCAATGTGGTTTTTAATGCTTTTCCGGGAGCCGGCCATGCCGATTTGCCACTTGCTTTCGTGAGTGTAATGACGTTTATACTCATCATCAGCTCCGTAACCATGGTATTGGCTGTACATGCCGGACACAATCATGATAAGAAAGGAGTAATCAAATGGCTGATGTGGACTATCGTTGGCGGTTTGGCATTCCTTAGCTGTCAGGCTTGGGAGTGGCATCACCTGATAACTGGCGAACATGTAGTTTTTGCAAATGGAAAACTGGAAGCAATTGGTCAAACAATGGGTGGCAACCCATGGGGACAATTGGTACACGATAATGCCTTATTGACAAATGCATTGAACGCAACACCACACGATGCGCTGGTAAAAATTGTTCATAGTCACGATCATTCACATTCATTGGAAGAGCTGGCAAAAATGACCGACACCCAATTAAGAGGAATGGTAAATGTAACGGATATGCACATTCGTGAGAAAGGGCCTATTGCATTTGGCGGATATTTTTACGGCATTACCGGCTTCCATGGATTCCACGTATTTTCAGGAGTGGTGATCAACATCATTATGTTGTTGATGACACAGAAAGATGTATTTGAAAAAAGAGGACATTACCTGATGATAGAAAAGGCCGGATTGTACTGGCACTTTGTAGATCTGGTTTGGGTATTTGTATTCCTGTGTTTCTATTTGATTTAAAAAAAATTTTGAAATAAAAAATAATTATGCAACATCCCGCATTTGAAGAAGTAACTTTTCATCCCAAGCATGAAGATGAAAAAACCTTTAAGCAAAAGGTTATTAAGACAACCATCATACTTTCTATAATAACCGTAATAGAATTGGGCTTAGGTTTATTGATGCATTTTCTGCACATGCCCGATGATTTTAAAAGATTGATGATTAAAGGTATTGTTGTCATTCTTTCGCTAGCAAAAGCATTTTATATTGTCGCAGTTTTTATGCACTTGGGTGATGAAATCAGAAATATGATAATGACGATTGTCGTTCCGCTAATGTTATTTATCTGGTTTATAATTGGCTTTATTGCCGATGGTAATTCCTATAAAAATCTTCGTAACAAATACGATAAGCATTTTAAAGAATCAACCAATCCACATAAATATGAGCAGAAGGCGAATACGCATCAAATAAAGCCCGGCGGAAAGAATTGAGTAGAAATAACATAAATTTTTTTTAACCAAAACCATCTCATGCCTTCCGGCGAGATGGTTTTTATTTAGCAAAACATCGTGAACAAAAAAGCACTTTATGGAATATTGCTTGCCTTGTTGCTTCCGCTGATTTCGTTTCTTATTTTTAGAAAGGAAACCAACTCGGCATTAGTAATGCCGGGTCATTACAAATGGGATACAGTAGTAGAAAAGGTTAACAAAGGAAAAAAAACGAATGATACTATCTGGCACAAGCTCGCCGATATTTCATTGCAAAATCAATTGGGTGATACGATAACCTGGGATAGCCTGAAAGGAAAAATTGTAATTGCTGACTTGTTTTTTACACATTGCCCCACCATCTGTCCCACCATGACCAAAAACATGAAGCGCATGGCCGAGTCAATTAATAATGGGCAAAAAGTAGGAGACCGATCTAATAAGCTGGTTCACTTTCTTTCATTTAGTGTGGATCCTGAAAGAGATACGGTTGAACAATTGAAACGCTGGACTGACCGATTTCAAATAAATCCCGAAAACTGGTGGTTGCTGACCGGCAATAAAAAAGAGATTTATGATTTCGCAATAAAGGAGATGATGATTTTTGCTGAGGACGGCAAAGGCGTAGATACCAGTTTTATTCATAGCGATCGTTTTGTGTTGATTGACAGCAGCCGGCATCTTCGCGGTTTTTATAATGGAATGGATTCATCATCGCTGGCACAATTATCAAGAGATCTGGTGCTGCTGACAATGGAAAGATCGCCAAATGAGAAAAGTGGTTTTCGCGACAAAATGCTGATTATGGCCATTGCATTTTTAAGCACCATTTTTGGAGCAGGTTTAGTTATGTACTTAATAAAAAGAAAAAAATAATCATGCTGGCACCCGTTTGGAAGCGAAATGATAAAAAAGCAAATTGGCTGATTCTGGGTTTTTCCGCAGTAGTATTTATTGCCATGATGATTTTGGGTCGTGTGCATCTGAAAGTGAATCTCGGTTTTGATCCGCATCTTTTTGCAAAAGCAAATGCCATTATAAATACGACGGTTGCAGTATTACTGATAGCTGCGCTGATTGCAGTAAAAATTAAAAACTATAAACTGCATCGCAACCTCATGCTATCAGCACTTACCTTGTCCATTATTTTTTTTATCAGTTATATCTGTCATCACTTGTTTGCAGGTGAAACGAGGTTTGGAGATATTAATCATGATGGCTTGATAAGCGAAGCTGAAAAAGCTGCAGCCGGAAGCAAAAGAATTCTATATTATATACTTCTTGGTACACATATACCGCTTGCAGGATTGGCCTTGCCCTTTATACTCTATGCGGCATACAATGGACTGATTGGAGCATACAAACGTCATCGGAGATTGGTGCGAATTACCTGGCCGTTATGGTTTTATGTTGCCGTTTCCGGTGTGCTTGTGTATTGGATGATAAGCCCGTTTTATTAATTGCGGTAGTCGAAATATATTTTTTTATTTCCATCTTCATTTGTTCTATTATATTTGATGAATCAACCATTGAATATGAAGCTCATTTTCAACCCCGTTGTTTAATTACTCTACTGGGGGTACATTTTTATTAATTCCATTCTTTTATTGCCGCAAGCGGCTATTATTTCTTTATTAACTTAAATGAGCAACTATTATGTCGATGGTAACAAATACCCGAAAAATTTTTAGATTCTTCTCCTTATTCAGGCAAGCAATGCGTGGAGGAGAACATGACTATACAAAAGGGAGCATCAGAGAAGCAATTGTATTATTAGCTATACCTATGATTCTTGAACTGGTATTGGAATCAGTATTTGCAGTTGTAGATATGTATTTTGTAGGTAAGCTGGGAAGTGCTGCCATTCAGGTTGTAGGATTAACCGAATCGGTAGTGATGATTATTTATACCGTTGCTATTGGATTGAGCACTGCCGCTACTGCAGTAGTAGCCAGAAGGACCGGTGAAAAAAATTTTGAAGCAGCATCAATGGCAGGAGCGCAGGTTATCCTTTTGTCTATTGTTTCTGCATTAGTATTAAGTGTATTGGGAATTGTTTTTGCGCCTGATATATTAAGGCTGATGGGCGCAGAAGCATCGGTGGTAAAAGCAGGAACCGAATTTGCCCGCATTATGCTGAGTGGCAGTACCGTTATCGTATTACTATTTGTAATCAACGGAGTTTTTCGCGGTGCAGGCGATGCCGCAATAGCCATGCGAAGTTTATGGCTGGCCAGCCTGATTAATATTATTTTATGCCCCGTGTTGATAAATGGATATGGCCCTTTTCCTGAATTGGGATTGGAAGGCGCAGCCATAGCAACAACGATAGGACGTAGTGCAGGTGTGCTATACCAATGCTGGCATCTGTTTGGCAATAAACATACCATTAAAATCAAAAGACAATATTTCAAATGGGAATCATCGGAGGTAAAACATTTATTTGAAATAGCATGGCCGGCTATCATTCAGTTTTTTATGGCATCGGGCAGCTGGATAGTCATGACAAGACTGGTAGCACAAACGGGTGGAGAGGATGCAAGTGCAGGCTATCAGATTGCTATACGCAATGTGGTGTTTTTTATTTTGCCTGCATGGGGCTTGAGCAATGCTGCGGCTGCATTAGTAGGTCAGAATCTGGGAGCCGGTCTTCCTGAAAGAGCAGAAAAAAGTGTTTTGCTAACCACAAAGTACAATGCCATATTTATGAGTTTTGTAATGTTGTTGTTTCTGTTTTTTTCAAAAAGTATTGTAAAGATTTTTAATGATGAGCCGCTTATCGTGCAGTATGGCGCCGAAGTGTTGCAGATCATTGGCGCCGGTTATATTTTTTATGGTATTGGTATGGTGATGATTCAGTCATTGAATGGTGCCGGTGATACAAAGACGCCAACCTGGATTAATTTTTTTGGCTTTTGGCTTTTTCAAATTCCATTTGCCTATCTATTGGCGAAAGGATGGGGAATGGGTGCACATGGTGTGGCCATTGCCATTCCGGCTGCAGAAACACTAATGGCCATTGCCGCATTTTATTATTTTAAAAAAGGGAAATGGAAAGAAGTAAAATTGTAATTGCTATACATTACTGATTTGTCTTTTCGCCTGTAAGTGCTACAATGAACTGATCAATATATCTTTCCCGTTCTTTGAACTTGTATTGTTGTATAAAGCGAGGATGCTCAAGTACAGTGAGTTTGCCAAAAAGTTTTTTTTCGATATTCAGTTTTTTAATAAACCCTGCATTCTTTTTACCAAGTATAAAAACCTCATCAGTATGTAAGCCCATGCTGATGTGTTTTTGCAGCGATTGAATCATAAACGGTTTTACCGCTTCAAACAAAGCCGGATCATCGTAGTAATTAGCATTAAGCCATTTACCATTTTTTGCTTTGCGAATAATAGCCAGCGGAAAAGGGGAGTTGATATAAAATGAATGATAAAAACGGGTAGGTCCGCCATAAGCCGCTATCAGGTCGTAAACAAATACAGATGAAACTTCGTGTGTGTAAGCCGTTTTCATTTTGATGCCACATTCACTTTCCAGCCGCTTAGTATCTGTAAATGGAACACCTGTAACACCTGCTCCATGCCTGCTGGGGTTGATGCCGATAATGAATTTTCTGAATTTGTTGTCCGGATAATATTTCTGATAAAATTTTTTCATTACCTGCATAGTTTCCGGATTGTCCAGATAGGGATTCAAAACACGAAACCCTGATGGAAGAGAGCCATTGAAATGCAGATGCTCGTTAAATTCAATTACTTTATTTGCAAAACTGAGAGACAAAACACAATATGTTTGAGATTATAAAAGTAATAGATATCATCTTATGATTTGCATACATAAGCAAATAGACGGTAAGGCTATCCAATCATATCTGAACCTTTCCTTAATTTTATATTCTATGAACAGCAACACCATTGATCAAAACCGCATCAGGCAGGTTTTTTTTATTATCATTATTCTGTTACTGGGGATTGTATTATTTCAGCAACTATACACTTTTATACCCGCAGTGTTGGGGGCAGTTACATTATATGTATTACTTCGCAAATGGAATTTCTTTTTGATTGAAAAGAAAAAATGGGGTAAAGGCTGGTCTGCTATTCTACTCATGCTGCTTTCTATGATCGTTATTTTAATTCCTATTGGAGTATTAGTCAATTTGCTTTCATCAAAAGTGAACTATGTAATACAACATTCAAATGAGATGGTGGCTGCACTAAAGCATGTGGTAACAGATATAGAAACCCGGTTGGACATAGAAATAGCAAGCGACGAGAATATGAATAAGCTGGGAACGGGTATTGCCAATTTATTGCCCAAAATTCTAAACAGCACATTCAATACATTGGCTACAATATTTTTTATGTATTTCATTTTGTATTTTATGTTGGTAAATGCCCGAAAAATGGAAAATGCCTTGTATGAATACATTCCACTGAAGGACGAAAACGTGGAGAAAATTGGAAATGAAGTAAATACGATGGTTGTTTCAAATGCTTTGGGTATTCCATTAGTGGCTTTTGCACAAGGCGTGGTGGGGTTGATTGGTTATTTAATCTTGGGAGTAAAAGACCCGTTTTTCTGGTTTGGCGTTACCTGTATAGCGGGAATGTTGCCGGTAGTAGGCGCGGCGTTAGCCTATCTGCCCGTTGCCATTATTTTATTTGCCAATGATGAAACGGTAAAAGGAATCATTATGACTATTTATGGATTTGGTGTAATAGGCACAGTTGATAATGTATTACGTTTTACTTTGCTTAAAAAGATAGGAAATGTACATCCACTTACAACTGTATTTGGCGTAATTATAGGGCTGAATCTGTTTGGATTTTTGGGATTAATATTCGGACCGCTACTAATTTCTATGTTTATGTTGTTGTTGAAAATATACTCAAGTGAATTTATATCAAAACAAAGAGGTGTCAATAAAATCATGGAGAACTAACTTGTGCTTTTTACGATGTTCGTATTTTTTCAGGCAAGACTTCGTTGTGCTCAATAAGTAGTTATTCGTTTTCGTATAAAATATTCTTATCTATCTCTTGTACAAACCTGATGTGCACACTATTTTGGTCTCGCCTTTCGTTTTTAAAATCCAAACAGATGAAATAATTAGCAATAATTATTTCAGAGAGAAAAACCGTACCGTAATTGAAAAACCCGATAATTCCAATATCTATTGGCTTATTATGCACAGCATTTAGCATAAGCCCAACTGCAAGACTTGCTAATGCCGCTGTCTTACCCAATGCAGCGTCCGGATATTTATTGGATTCTAACAATGCTTTTTCTCCTGCAACTGATGTTTACCAATCCACGAATCTTCAAACGCTAGGATTGTCAAAAATGGCTTTTGATGATGCGTGGGAAGGTTATACTTATCTCATATCCCATCAAAAAATTAGAAGAAATCAGTTTTTGACAATTTGTGATTTTAGCCAGCCATCATCAAAAAAACGTTTGTACATTATTGATGTCAGTAATAAAAAATTAATTTTTAATACTTACGTATCGCATGGCCGAAATAGCGGTAAAGAGTATGCAACAAATTTTTCCAACACTCCTGAATCATTGCAAAGTAGTCTTGGGTTTTATACTACAGCAGCAACTTATAATGGAGCCCATGGTTTATCGCTTAGGTTAGAAGGACTTGAACCCGGTATTAATAATAATGCTTTTGAAAGAAGTATTGTAATACATGGAGCCGCTTATGTAGATGCCGCTCGTGCGAAGGCCGGAATTTTGATGGGTCGTAGCTATGGCTGCCCGGCTGTGCCGCAAAACGAAGCCACACCGATCATCAATACCATAAAAAATGGAACTTGTCTATTTATTTATCATGCTTCAAACGAATACTTAAGTAAATCTAAAATATTAAACGACTGATTGGACACATAACAAGGATGGATGATACAAAAGCCCTGCAGAATGCAGGGTTTTTTGTTTTTAAGCAGTATTGTTTTTTTTGTAAATGTTAGCCAGTGCTTTGGCAAATTGTAATGCATGTTTTCCGTCGTTTTGAATACAAACTGTATCCGCTTCAATAGCAATTTTTTTTCCGCCGGTGCTGGTTACAAAGCCGGTTGTTACTATATCATTTATCTGCGATAATACAGCTCGTTCTGTTTCCAGAAATGCAGTTGTTTTCAATTTTGCGGTAAGCCGGCCATCATCGGCATAGGTACGTTCTGCCAGCACTTCGCTCCAGGTTTTCACTCCAATTTTTTTCGCTTCGTTTACCGTATGGCTGTTGCTCAATCCGTAAAGAATAAGATCGAGCGTTGTTTCTTTTACTGCAAGGGCAACAACCGCTGCAAGCGATTTTACTCTTGCCGTCATAAAGTACAATGCACCATGCAATCTTACATGATGCAGGCTTGCGCCCAGCTCAGTTGCTAAACTGTTTAAATGAAAAATTTGTTTTTGTACCAAATCATATAACTCTGAATAAGGAACGAAAAGATCTGTATTTCCAAAATTTTCCCGGTCGTGAAAAGATGGATGAGCACCAATATGAATCTGATGCTTTTGACAAAGCCGAATGGCGGCCTTCATGGTTTCATCATTACCTGCATGATAGCCACAGGCAATACTTGCGGAACTGATGTAGTGAATCATTGCTTCATCATCGCCAATGCCTTCACCAATATCACAATTAATGTCAGGATATATCAAGGTATTGTATTTGCCTCAATATACATTCTAATCACTTTGTTCGCAAGTGTTAAATCTTTTTTTTTACACTGAGACATTAAATTGGCTTGTATTGATGTTTGAAGGTAAAACAGGAAATTTATTCTTTAAATTTTCCTGTCTTTTTTAAATAACGGATGAGCAAATAAATAATCAGTAGAATACCTAATATAATACCCAGGAGTGTGTTTCTGAGTTGTTTATTTTGATGGGTTAATTCGGGATAATTGAACAATAGGAGCAGCGTAATGCCGATAAGCCAGATAAACTGTGTTGTATGCTCTTTTAAAATCCATCTTTTCCAGTTAAAGTGCATACTGTCAAATGTTTTTCCAAAGCCTTTCAAATTCGGGAACCAGCGATTTACTTTTTTACAATATTCATCAAAACTGTTTCCAAATTTCCCTCTTAGAAAGTTTTCCTCTGCCAGTACAATTGCCTGATAAATAAACAGAAAAATCGGAATCATAATAGCTACATATAAAAGCGAATTGGCCAGAATGCCTACGCCCAGCAACATTAGAATATTGCCAACATACAGCGGATTTCTACAATGATTAAAAATGCCTTCTGTTACCAAACCTTCAGCATAAGGTTTTCCGGCTTTGCCACCACGCACAATATAGGCCAGTCCAATGGTGAGGCCACGTATCAGCTGCCCGGTACATGTAATGAACAAACCAAGCGCAATAGGCCAGTAAAAATATTTTATTCCAAAATTTTTTGAAGAAAATAAAGCAGGTGAAGGAATAAAAAGAGCGGCGTAGAAAATTATAAAAATCCAGTTTCGGTATTTGAAGAAGAAGTTGCCAATTTTTATCATAAAAAAATGTTACCCTGTTGCAAAATTAAACTACCCTGTCAAGTTGTAATAAAATAGTTATTGAGTGTTATTACTAAATAAGCGATTCTCTATTTCTTAGTTGCAATAATCCCTGCAAAGTTGTACCACTTAAAAAATACTTCACAGTGTGCAAACCCATTATCTCTTAATAATGAAATATTTTCACTAAGCTTGTATGGAACCAGTACATTTTCAAGTGCCTCCCTTTTTTGAGATATTTCCAATTCGCTGTATTGATTGCGGCGTTTATAATTATAATAGTAATCTATAAAGTCGCGATTGAAATTGCTTTCCTCAGCCAAAACTTTTTCAACAAGAATTAATACACCTCCCGGATTCAACCCTTCCAAAATACTTTTCAATAATTGTTCCCGGTAAATGGGCCGCACAAACTGTAGTGTAAGACAAAGCACAACCACTGAAGCGTTCTCAATTTTTGCGCCCTTTCCTAAATCAGCACAACGTAATTCATAAGGTCTTGAAAAACCCATTTCCATCAACTTCGACTTGCATTTATCCAACATTTCCTGAGAGTCGTCAATACCAATAAATTTTATTTCCTTTGGAACCAAGGTGTCCATACCTATCATGGTAGTGCCCGTAGAGCATCCCAAATCATAAACAAAAGAACCTTCTACTGCATGATTGGCAGCCAGCTCGGCCATCATTCGCTGCACTTCTCCATAAAAAGGGACCGAACGATTCAACAT
>JAKIZK010000199.1:286-523 GCA_022708055.1 Bacteroidota bacterium | reverse complement strand
CACATTGTCAAAATCAGTAGCTGATAGTGTGCACAAAGACCTTACTGGTAAACTTACTCAATTTCAAAATGCAAAGTTTGAAGAACAGATGCGTCTAGAAAAAGCAGCACAACAAAGTGCCGCCTTTAAAACTAAAGTACGTATTACCGCTTTATTTATTGGATTGGGTGTACTGTCGGTACTTGCTTATATTTTTTACAGAAACAACCGGCAAAAACAAAAAGCTAATAATACGTT
>JAKIZK010000199.1:0-276 GCA_022708055.1 Bacteroidota bacterium | reverse complement strand
AGATTTACGGGCTACCCAATCCCAACTCATTCAATCCGAAAAAATGGCATCACTCGGCGAACTCACAGCCGGCATTGCACATGAAATTCAAAATCCGTTGAATTTCGTAAATAATTTTTCAGAAGTAAGTAAAGAGTTATTGGATGAAATGAAAGAAGCGATGGATAAAGGCGACACAGAAGATGCAAAGGATATAATGAATGATGTAATTCAGAATTTGGTAAAAATAAATCATCATGGTCAGCGGGCAGGTGATATTGTAAAAGGGATGCTGCA
>JAKIZK010000198.1:286-530 GCA_022708055.1 Bacteroidota bacterium | reverse complement strand
AGTATAAAAAATTATACCACCATCAACCACATGAGTTATCTAATGACTATTATTTGAAAGTATATGTCAGTTTTGATGATTGGAAATATATACCCAGAGAAGATTTTGAATGGATAGAAGAATGGCATGCACAAGCAGAGAGAAAATATTTAATTGGCGTACTACATTGTAATAAACTCATCAATAATAGTTGGTGGAAGCAAAATAACACATCATTGGTTTTAACGCCAGATGCCATTATAGA
>JAKIZK010000198.1:0-272 GCA_022708055.1 Bacteroidota bacterium | reverse complement strand
CGGGAGTTATTTAATATATTTACTTATGAATATATCGGCTTTTAAAACAGCGGCCACCCTTAGCATTGCAACAGGTATTAGCTTGATTTTGTTTTCATTCTTAGGAGGCAAGGAAGATTTGTTTTTATTATTGAACCAAGACTTAGGATCAGTTGCTGATTTTTTCTTTCAATATTTTACGCATGCTGGGGATGGTATTTTCTGGGTTCCATTAGCGCTATATTTTATCTTATATAAAAGAAAATTATTGCCGCTTGTATTAAGTGCCATTA
>JAKIZK010000197.1:265-534 GCA_022708055.1 Bacteroidota bacterium | reverse complement strand
ACTTCAAATTCTTTAGCATCCGAATAGCATTTCCAGGAAAGGGGAAAATCACCACCGGCATAATTAACAGTATCCAGCTTGGAATCAATCCAGATATTGTTTACGTTTCTGGTTACAGCTCCTACGGTATTCATAAAAGCTTTGCGATTGCTGCCTGCATCAACACTTGCTTTGGTCATTTGGGCCCACACATATTTTACATAGTTGGCACTTACAGAGCTGCGTCCTGCCTGACAAGAATCGTTGAACTTACTGAGCGGGTAATTTCC
>JAKIZK010000197.1:0-255 GCA_022708055.1 Bacteroidota bacterium | reverse complement strand
GGTTGCGATTTTGATAGTAGCCTTACTATCCAGCATTTTACCCACTTTTGCTTTGCTGGTAATATTGTTTTCCACTACAGATACATTTCCCTTCAAACTGTAAAGCATGAATTGTGATTGAGCAGAAACGTAAGAAGCGATTAGAATAAAAAATAACAGAACTTGAAACTTTTTCATCTTTTATAGGTTTATAGGTTTAAGGTGCAAAATTATAAAATAAAATAATTAATGGTGATGGGGTTTAAAAACAGTTTT
>JAKIZK010000196.1:292-536 GCA_022708055.1 Bacteroidota bacterium | reverse complement strand
ATTTCAGGTTTAAGCTCAATTTCGGTAATCATAAATTTATTATCCGCCTTTTCCAGCTTTCCTTTTCCAGCGCAGCTGTACGAAATGAACTCGAGTTTGCTGTTTTCGGCAATTGCTAAAAATGTGGTCATAAGGCAAACATTTACCGAAGCAACAAATAAATGTTCCGGCGACCAAATATTCGGTATACCTTTGGGAAAATCGGGCGGGGTTGCTACCGTAATTGATGGCATTGTCGGTTCCG
>JAKIZK010000196.1:0-234 GCA_022708055.1 Bacteroidota bacterium | reverse complement strand
AAACCAAGTTTTTCCATTAATCTTTTGTGGGCATCTTCCGAAAGCTCGTCGCCGCAGCATTTGTAAAGCTCAATTGTCTGTCCCACAGTATTATAATAATTTTGGCAGCAAGGGCATTCCTCGAGATGTTTTTTTAATTCTATGCATTTATCGGAATTTTTTTCCTCGCCTAAGTTTTCGCAAATATGCGAAATTACATCCTTACATTTCATTTTTTCTATCTTCATTTTTCAA
>JAKIZK010000195.1 GCA_022708055.1 Bacteroidota bacterium | reverse complement strand
GGAGAATGGATTCCACTTGCATTTTATACTATGCAAGAATTTCTTAAACGAGGATACAAACTTAAATCTACAATTGTAAAAAACTTTGAAGAAACAAAAGGTAAAATGAATCAAAAAGAATTGTGGCGTTATAGAGCACTTGTAGGCGGCTTTTATATTTTCAAACATGAATACATTTTTCTATTTAAAAAAGAAAAATCATCAACAAAAATAAAATACTTAGAGTATTTATTTGCTGGTACTGGTGCTGGTGACAGAATTGTTGATTTTAATAATCGTAGTACAACAGAACTGCCCCATACAACAGAAAATAATTTAGTAGGTATGATTGCTGATTCACAAAGAATAAGAAGAGATGATTTTATTGTTTTTTATCTTCAACAAAATGCTGGCCAAGGGATTTATGAGGGAAAATTCTATGGAATATTCAAGGCAAGAGAAGATCTATCTTTTTTAGACAATAATAACCGTCTTCAGTATTTAAAAAATGAATTAGTGAAGTCCCTAACATTCAGAACATTACTTGTACCCTATGAA
>JAKIZK010000194.1:299-540 GCA_022708055.1 Bacteroidota bacterium | reverse complement strand
TGCTATTGATGCAGGTGCTACTTCTATTCAAATCATTATTAAAGATGCAGGCAGAACCCTAATACAGGTTATTGATAATGGAAAAGGGATGTCAGAAACAGATGCTCGCATGAGTTTTGAGCGTCATGCTACATCCAAAATCACCAACGCTGCTGATTTATTTCGCTTACAAACAATGGGCTTTAGGGGCGAAGCCTTGGCTTCTATTGCAGCCATCGCTCACGTGGAGTTGCGTACTCGA
>JAKIZK010000194.1:0-253 GCA_022708055.1 Bacteroidota bacterium | reverse complement strand
TGGGTACGTGTATTCATATCAAAGCATCGGTAGTAGAAAAACAAGAAGAAATAGCGTGTGCCGTAGGCAGTAATTTTATGATTAAGAACCTATTTTTTAATGTACCTGCCAGACGCAAATTTTTAAAAACGAACGAAACAGAATTTCGGCATATACTCACTATTTTTCAGCAAATAGCGTTGGTATATCCAGCTATTTCTTTTTCTCTTATTCATAACGAAACGGAAGTATATCAACTAGCTAGTAGCAACCA
>JAKIZK010000193.1:265-543 GCA_022708055.1 Bacteroidota bacterium | reverse complement strand
AAGGTGTGCAGAAAGAGGGGCAAAAAATTCTTTTCAAAATTTTGCTGATTGAAGTTTTCACTTACCTTTGCCATCCCGAAAAACGGGGTAGTTCTTTTTTTTGCCACTTTAGCTCAGCTGGTAGAGCAACTGATTTGTAATCAGTAGGTCGTTGGTTCGATTCCGACAAGTGGCTCAGGAAAAAAATACCAGTTCCGGGTTTCCTTATCCCGGATGTTGGAAAATAGGGCTAAAAAGCCTGACTTTTTAATGGGCAGTTTCCAGAGCGGCCAAATGGG
>JAKIZK010000193.1:0-252 GCA_022708055.1 Bacteroidota bacterium | reverse complement strand
TTCGAGCCTCGTCTCCCGCTCTTAAGCAAGTTGATGTGAGTGTACTCTCACTGAAACGCTACCAGCCGTTGTAGCTCAGTGGTAGAGCACTTCCTTGGTAAGGAAGAGGTCGTGAGTTCAATTCTCATCAACGGCTCAACTTTTCCGGTGATTTGCCGCATGTGGTTGTTGCAGTACAAGTGTGCGACGCAACAACAGGTGCACAAAGCGGCAGACGCCCGGTACATACTGGAAACTATGGTCAATGGGCAA
>JAKIZK010000192.1 GCA_022708055.1 Bacteroidota bacterium | reverse complement strand
AGGTGGTGGTTTTGAACCGCGCCCCTACTCTTCACAAACTTTCCCTGCAGGCTTTTTATCCGGTTTTGGTGGATGGTTTGGCGATTCAGCTTCATCCTTGTGTTTGCTCCGGCTTTAACGCCGATTTTGATGGTGACCAGATGGCGGTGCACTTGCCTCTTTCCCAACAGGCGCAAGAAGAAGCGAAGAATTTTATGCTCCCCCAAAAGAATTTGCTCAAACCCTCGGATGGGGCACCGGTTTCCGTGCCCATTTATTATCTCACCACGGTTAATTCTAACCTGCCTAAACTTGAAGAGACAATGAGCGAAGAAGAGGTATTTTTAGCCTATCAAACGGGGAAAATTAATTTAAGGCAAGAAATTAGTCTTTTTTATGAGAGTAAGGTTTTGGAAACAACCACGGGGAGGATTATTTTTAACCAAATTTTGCCGCCGGAATTTCGTTTTGTGAACGAAGCGGTTGATTCCAAGGTTTTAAAATCGCTTTTAAGCAAGATTTTGTTTAAGGTGGAGGAGGGGAAAATGGTGGAAATAATTGATG
>JAKIZK010000191.1 GCA_022708055.1 Bacteroidota bacterium | reverse complement strand
CGGCCATCTCTTTACCAATTTTTAAACATAGCAATGGAATGCCATTTGGTATGCAATTAATGGCAAATTCATTTGATGAATTAACTTTGCTTCAGGTTTCCCATCAAATAATGAACCGTCGGCTTTAAAAGCTGGAAAATTGAAAAAGAAAACATATATATCAGTTTCTATGGCTATTATGTCATTTGCTTTTTTATTAATGACATCCGTTGCCCTTGCACAAACAAATAACAAGGTGGCCGATACGGCTATAGCTAAAGCTGAAACTGTAAATGATTCATTACCATTAAATGATTTGAAGTCGGGTTTTAAAAATCTGTTTCAAACGGCGATGTTGGGCGATGGCATCAATCCGGGCAAACTAAATCCCATGGCGGTAAGCTTTGTACAGAACTATATCAAAAAAAATGAAAAGGGATTTAAAGAAATGAAGAAATGGGCAGCGCCTTATTTCAATATGATGGATGAAGTGCTATCGGCACATGGAATTCCAAAAGAATTAAAATATCTGGCAGTAATAGAATCCGGTCTGCGATACAATGCCATATCCTGGGCA
>JAKIZK010000190.1:311-557 GCA_022708055.1 Bacteroidota bacterium | reverse complement strand
GACATAAAAAAAGATTAGAAAATTGCGATTGAATCACGTTTTTTCTAATCTTTCGTAAAAATTTTGAATCTTTTTTGCGGACCGGACGGGACTCGAACCCGCGACCTCCGCCGTGACAGGGCGGCATTCTAACCAAACTGAACTACCGATCCAAAACGCTTGCTAAATTACAATTTTTTTTAATATCATTTACAAATTATCAAAAAAAAATAATCATCTATAAACATCTGAAAATGATGTTTTTAA
>JAKIZK010000190.1:0-228 GCA_022708055.1 Bacteroidota bacterium | reverse complement strand
TTTCTCCTGCAGCAACTTCAAACGGTTCATTAAGCGGTATTTCCCTGAAGCAGCAGGCGCCGGGTAATTTTACCAGGTAAGCACCGGAAGTAAATTTCATTATTTCTTTTTGTGAGGTGGCAAATTCATATTCGCCTTCTTCCATAACGCCCACACTGGCTTTGCCTTCAGGGGTTTCGAAACCGATAGACTGAACACGGCCATCGTAATAACTGTTGATTTTGAACA
>JAKIZK010000018.1 GCA_022708055.1 Bacteroidota bacterium | reverse complement strand
ATTTAACACTAAGGGCAAGGCACTATTGGAATAAAGTAAATTACCTAAGTCTATATAATGTTGATTTAAAAGGCAAATTATTATCTCGTCCATTTATACCAGGGCTTGATGAAAACGTAAACTTTTTTAATGTAGATGGATTTCTTACATGGGATTTCCGATTGGGAAGCCGCCTAATTCTGGGCTATAAAAACTGGTTGGGTGACCAAGAAATGGCGACTATCTCAGGTAAAAATTCTTATTTCAAAAATTTAGGACAGGTATTTAATCTGCGCCATGGCAATGAATTTACCGTTAGGTTTATCTATTTCTTAGATTATAATCAGTTAAGAAAAAAACGCTAAGGCTTCTTGATTATTTCTGTTCCGGTCATTGCATAGACAATATCGCCTTTTTTGGGTACCACTATATAACTGCCGGTAAACTTGCTAAAGGCCGGTAATATGCAATGTTGACCGCTAAAATAAAAGCAAGGTAAGTGTAGCGCTTGTTTGCCCCTTCCACTTATACGTACAGCGGGATGCACATGTCCCGAAAAAACAAAAACATCAGCAGCAATATCTTGCAATGGAACGTCGGCTGCATACTCATGCCTAAAACAGAAATTTTCTATTCTTAATTCCTTATTATGAACCGTAATCTGAGTTTCTCTATACCAAATATCTTTTAATATGTCATGATTGCCTTTAACCAAATCAAATTGAAATAATGGAAAATCGCTTCTCCATTTTCTAAATAAAGAAAGTTCCTTGTTGTAAACACTGTGCGTAAAGTCGCCAACAATGATTACTCTGTTTGCTTTAAAAAAAAATAATTGCGCTATCAACCTTTGTAAATCGGCCACACCTGACCGTTGAGGAACGGCAACTCCTGCATTACGAAAATGACCCGCCTTACCAAGGTGTATATCAGCCAGTATTAATGCATTTTGTTCTTCCCAATAAATGCATCTTTCCGGCGAAATCCAAAAAGTATTCCCGTTAATAATATGTGGTATTGGATTAAACATGCAAGGCAAATATAATGCAGCTAAGCTCCCAGTTCAATTTGCATTTTTCTTACTCTGTCTTCCAGTTTTTCAGATGACAAATCTTCTCGCATACTATCCACTTTTATGGGAAAGCAAAAGGGAGTAAGTTGTTTAGGATGACTAATAATAATTTTTGATTGCTGCACTCTTTCCAACATTTCTCTTAAACGTTGCTCTTCCATTTGCTGTTCCAATACTTCGTTATAAGCCTGTTTAAGCAACAAATGACTGGAATCATACTCACTCAACACATTAAAAAGCAGGGAAGCCGAAGCCTGCAAATGTCTGGCTTTCTTTTTTTCGCCGGGCATTCCTTGAAATACCAGACCACCAATAACTGAAATATCCCTGAATTTTCTTCGGGCCATTTCCGAACTGTTGATACTACTTTGAATATCCGATAGTAGATTATGGATTGAAAATAATTGATAAATATTTGTATCATCTACCGGAATTGGTTGGTCGCTTAATAATTCAAAGCCATAATCATTCATTGCAAAAGAAAATGTGATAGGACAAATACGACTAATGCGATAAGCAAGTATAGCCGCCATAGCCTCATGCACCAGCCGCCCCTCAAATGGATAGACAAAAAGATGAAACCCGTCTTTCGTTTCAATATGCTCT
The DNA here is from genome assembly GCA_022708055.1 of Bacteroidota bacterium. Classification (GTDB taxonomy): domain Bacteria; phylum Bacteroidota; class Bacteroidia; order Chitinophagales; family Chitinophagaceae; genus JJ008. Next base: position 31,511 of record JAKIZK010000018.1, on the reverse strand, counting down.
ATAAGTAACTCATTTTCCTTTGGAACATGAGATAACTCTTGCTGCATTACAAATAGAGGCTGTAAAATTTTTAATTCATCAATATAGTTAGACTTCGTTTCGGAAACAAAATTCATTTGTTGTCGCAATTTTTTTCCCAGATTTGCACTCAATGGCATTCTGCCTCCATTCCAGCTTGGCACTTTTGCTTTTTTTATAGAACTTTTTCTAACCAAAACTGTCATCTCCTTTATCATTACATACTCCAGATGAAAGCCAGCTAACGAAAACACATCGCCCGGCTCCAGACGGGAAATAAAATACTCTTCTATTACACCCACATATCCACCGGTAACAAACTTTACCTTAAGCATGGAATCACTTACAATGGTGCCAATATGTAACCGATGTCTCATTGCGATATTTCTATTGTTGATTTTATAAAGCTCCCCTTCCTTTTCCACTTTTTTAAATTCATCATACTCCCGAAAGGCTTTTCCGCCCTGTGAAATAAAATAAACAACTTCATCAAACTCCTGACGAGTTAATTCGCTAAAGCAGAAAGTAGCTTTCACCTCATTAAAAATTAAATCAGGATGAAACCCGTCACCAACAGCCAATGTATTTAGATATTGTATCAATACATCAAAGCACATCAACCGTGGTTCACGGCTTTCCATAACATGCGCAACTACCGCAGCTTTTAAAGCGGCAGCTTCCAGCAATTCCAGTGAATGTGTGGGTAAAAAATAAATACGGCTTACCGCATCGGGCTGATGTCCACTACGGCCTGCCCTTTGCAAGAAGCGGGCAACACCTTTTGGAGAACCTACCTGAATTACGGTTTCTACCGGACGAAAATCAACACCCAGATCGAGTGATGCGGTGCAAACAACTACTTTAAGATTGCCGGAACTCAAATTTTCTTCAATCCAATTTCTAAGTTCCCTGTCAATAGAGCCATGGTGCAGCGCAATTACGCCTGCCAGATCAGGACAATTGTTCAACAAAGCCTGATACCATACCTCGGCCATGCCTCTCGTGTTAATAAAAATCAGGGTCGTCTTACTTCTTTGTATAATGGGAATAATTTTTGAAATCAGTTTTAACCCCAAATGACCCGACCAGGGAAGTTTTTCAATTTCATCAGGAAAAACAGAAACAATTTCAGTTTGCTTTTCCATATTGGTTTTTACAATTTTACCAATGAATCCCGTTGGACTGAGCAAAACTGTTTTAGCTTCGTTAAGATTACCAATGGTAGCAGATAATCCCCAAATACAAATATTGCATGTATCATTATCAATTTCCTTTCTGCTTCCAAAAATTCTGGAAATGGCAAGTTCAACCTGAACGCCTCTTTTGCTGCCCAGTAATTCATGCCATTCATCAACAACCAAAACACTTAGCTCAGAAAAAAAATGAGTGTTGCCTTTTTGCGCCAGCAAAAGATGAAGACTCTCCGGGGTGATGATAAGTACTTCCGGCATTTGAAACTTTTGGTTCTTCCTTTCAGCAATGCTGGTATCTCCATTTCTTATTCCAATTTTCCATTGCAAACCCACACCTTCAATAACTGCTTCCATTGCACGGGCAATATCATTTGCCAAAGCTCTAAGTGGGGTGATCCACAAAACCTGAAGGCCAGAATTCTTTGCGCTTTTAAAGTTTTCGGGATGTTTATCAATAAATCTGATGATCGCACCCAGAAAAACAGAAAATGTTTTACCACATCCGGTAGGTGCGTTTACCAAACCACTTTCTCCTTTTCTAATGTATTGCCAGGTTTCAATTTGAAAATCAAAGGCTGTGCGATCAGTAGATTGTAGCCAATTCAAAACTTCTTTTAGCCCTTTACTATTCATCATTTCAGCTACGCTCATATTAATTCCCAAAAAAATGAATCGTAAATCTACGAAAGGCTTGCAATATTCAATACTACGTATTAATTTAGCGCATCCTTCTTCTCTGAACTTCTAAAGATCCATATCCACTGTAAAATCGCTGTTTCCAATAATCCTGAAATTCCATTTTTTTAAATCCATTTGACTACGAAAACTGGTTATCACAATTTTTCATTTCTAAAAAACCAGTATGGACAAATATTCAAACAGCATTCAGGGTATTAGAGAAAATTATAATGCCGCAAAAAGTAATAAATCTTTAAAGCAAAAATTATTTACAGCTTACCTTAATGAACATTTAATCTGCAATAGTAATTTTGAAAATAAGCCATTGCAGAAGGAAGCTATCAATACATTTGATAATACCGACCTGTTTTACCTGCTATCGCTTGCTGAAAAACTGCCGGCGTATGGTGTAGGATTTTCAGACGACTCCATTCATGATTCGCATTAATATAGTAAAAGCATATCCTATATTAATTTACCAACTTTAAAATGCCATTTTGCCATTTAAGGAAGTATAATTTCTTGTTTTCAAAATAATCCAGTGTCATTGTTTCCCGGTTCAGTGTAGGCTGAATATCGTATTCGGTAATTAATTTATATTGCTTTGAGCTGAGATTGGAAGCAATATTGCTTCCGTATTGATTTAATAATTTTGCAAACATCCAGGCAACTTCATAACCTCTGAAAACCATATCACTCGGACGAGCATACATTACCTGATTGAAATAGTTAATTATACTCAAACTTACTTTATCAGTTTTTGGATTATAAAATGGAGTTCCATATATAATATCAAGTCCGTTGTATTCAGTTTTACCAAAATCTTTAATATTATCCCAGGTAGGCATTCCTAACAGCGACACTTTATATTTCTTTTTCAAAACAGCCAACTGATTTGCAAGTCGTTTGCCAAAATTTTCATCTAGGCTGCCACTTACGCATAAAAATTGTTTTACAGTATCCAGATGTGGAGTAAGGTTGGCAACCGAAAAACTATCATTCAAATCAACATACTTTAGTTTTAATGAAGCATTGCCGCTGTTTTTTTCATAATCTTCAAAATAGCTTTTGATTTTATCGCCCCACTGGCTTTTCTTTCTAAAAACCACAATTTCATTCAAAGCATAATTTTTTTGTACGAATTTATAAGTGGCTTCACATTGTGTACGCAAGGTAGAGTTGATCATAACAAAAAATGGATTGCCTGTAACGCCTCCATCGTTTGGGAGGTTGACATTCACGACCGGAATATTACTTCGAATTCCGGCATCTGCAAATGCTCTAAGCTCAGGTACACTACTATAAGCAAGTATTAATGATACGCTATCAGCTTCACAACGTGAAAGTTGCTGCTCCAAAGTTTCTGAAGCAGATCGGGTGTCATAAATATCAACTTCAAACCGGACGTTTTCTTTGTTCAAAGAATCAAAAGCCATTTGAACCCCTTCAAAAAATTCAAGACCGGGATTGATGTATTTTGGAAAAGAATACTTTGAAAATCTATATTCCCCATCGCTTGTAAAAGCTGAATCGATATACAAAGGAGCAAAAACTGCAATGCGGTGACGAGTCCGTTCCTGTGCACACAGTTTTGTTGTTTGAAACAATGTTACAATCAGGATGAAAGCGGATAAATAGTATTTCATTAATCTCATAGTAGGTATCACATTTTTATTCCCATTCAATAGTTGCCGGCGGCTTGCTGCTTATATCATACACCACTCTATTAATGCCTCGCACCTGGTTGATGATTTCATTTGAAATGTTTGCCAGAAAATCATAAGGTAAATGTGCCCAATCTGCCGTCATACCATCTACACTCGTTACCGCTCTTAAAGCTACCGTAAACTCATAAGTTCTTTCATCGCCCATTACTCCTACGCTTTTTACTGGCAATAAGATAGTTCCAGCCTGCCATACCGTTGCATACAATCCAGTCTGTTTCAATCCCTGAATATAAATATTATCGGCCTCTTGTAATAATCTTACTTTTTCTTCGGTTATTTCTCCTAAAATACGAATAGCAAGACCCGGACCAGGAAACGGATGCCGATCAATCATTTCCGCAGGAATATCCATTTCCCTACCTACTTTTCTCACTTCATCTTTAAACAAAGAACGCAAGGGCTCTACCAGTTCCAGATGCAAATGACCGGGCAGGCCCCCTACATTATGATGAGATTTAATCGTTACAGACGGGCCATGAACTGAAACACTTTCTATTACATCGGGATAAATGGTGCCTTGCCCCAATAATTCCACACCTTGTATCAACTTTGACTCTTCCTGAAAAACATCTATAAATAAACTACCAATAATTTTTCTTTTTGCTTCCGGTTCGGTAACACCGGCCAATTTTGTATAAAATTTATTTTTTGCATCAATGCCTTTTACATTCAACCCCAGTTGAGCATAAGTATCCAAAACATTTTGAAATTCATTTTTCCGCAATACCCCATTGTCAACAAATATGCCATACAAATTATTTCCAATAGCACGATGTATCAAAGTGGCTGCTACGGTAGAGTCAACACCTCCACTCAATGCCATGATCACTTTTCTGTTGCCAATTTGCTTTTTTAGTGCTGCCACTGTATCGGTAATAAAATGTGCCGGTGTCCAGTCTTGTTTGCAACCACATACCTGTACCAAGAAATTGGTCAGCAATTTTTTTCCTTCAGTTGAGTGATAAACTTCCGGGTGAAACTGAACCCCATATAATGGCTTAGCATTTTTGTCAATTTTTTTAAAAGCTGCAACAGGAATACTTTCCGTTGTAGCCAATAGCTGAAATTCATTCGGAAGATTTAGAATGGAGTCGCCATGACTCATCCATACCTGCGATGTAGCAGAGAGGTCTTTAAATATGATATCTTCTGTTTGCTTTTGAAGTATCGCCCTTCCGTATTCTCTCTTATTGCTTTTAGCCACCCGGCCGCCAAACTTTTTTGCAGTAAGCTGTGCACCATAGCAAATACCCAATACCGGAACCTGATTAATTAATGATAAAATGTCCACATCAGGCGCATGCTCATCATTTACCGAGCAAGGGGAACCCGACAGAATAATGCCTTTCAATCCGGCATCTATGCTAAAAGACTGATGAAATGGTATGATTTCGCAATATACATTTGCTTCACGCACCGCACGGGCAATTAGCTGTGTATATTGAGAGCCAAAGTCAAGAATAAGAATTTTCTCCGTCATGATGAAAACTGAGTTTTTCAGCCCTTTATAAAAAATAAGTCCTATAAAAAAGTGGTGCGAAGATAAAGAAAGGGCTTCAGTGTAGTAAAAATTGCCTGAGAATACAATGGCTATAAACTCACATATTTCACAATAATTTTAATGTTTTTGTTTCGCCCTTTATCATCGGTACAAGAAATTTTGACCGGCCCTTCCTCCGGAACAAAAAATTGTTTTTCACCGGCATTGCTGCTCTTGTAAAATTTATTATTGATGTACCAAAATACCTTGGATACATCATTGGCAGTTTTGCAAATAAGCTGCAGTGGCTCGGGGTCTTTTTTATTTATGATATACTCCATCCCATTTACCGGAAATATGATTGCCGGAGCAGCTCCCTTAAAAATCAATTCACAATCGGGATTATGCGGAGGAATTTTCTGGTAAGCAATCTGGTGTTCTTGAAACCAAGACTGCATTTCGGGCTCTACTATTTTATACCATTTCTTTTTATACCCGGTAGCCGGTGCACAGGATTTGCAATAAGAAATTTTTTCATCGGGGCTGATCATCAATTCATCCCAGTTGTGACAAGGCTGCGTTGAAGATATTAATGGAATGAAATAGTCTGAAGTCAAATTTGTACAATGTACTGAAGGTACCAGCCCTGTTTCACTGCACACCTGCCTTATATCGCCATCCGCCGGTTGCTGAAACCACCGCTCGTCACTATCATAATCAATCGTATTAAAAATTTTGAATAATAATGGTGTTGCGGTATTGGCTCCGCTTAAATCTGCAATACCTACACCTGAAAAATTGCCACACCACACTCCCACCGTATAATTTTCATTATATCCAATACTCCAGGCATCGCGCCTACCATAACTGGTTCCTGTTTTCCATGCTATTTTTGGCATCTTTTCTGTTGCCGCCCAGCTAAGCGGAAAATCAGGACGATTTACTTTTGAAAGAATTTCATTAATCATAAATGCAGCAGCAGGGCTTAGCACTTTTACACTTGTCAAAACAGTATCTGATTGCAAAAAAGAAGGAGAAAAATACATTCCTTCATTTGCAAATGAAGTAAATAATGCAGTAAGTTCTTCAAGGCTGGTACCACAGCCACCTAGGATCATTGATAGACCCAGCTTTCTTCTATCCTTTTGAATCTGCCGAAAGCTGATGGCGGAAAGTTTGTTTATAAGCCGCTCATAACCCAACAAGCGCAAACACTTAACCGCCGGAATATTCAAAGAATGTTCCAGAGCCGTTTCAATAGTAACGTATCCGTTAAATTTTTCGTCATAGTTTTCGGGAGCATAACCTTCATAGTTTACCGGCACATCGGTAATTACTGTTTTGGGTGTTAGTAACCCTTCATCAAAACACATTCCGTACAAAAGGGGTTTCAAAGTACTACCAGGCTGACGAGTCGCCTGAGCACCGTTTACCTGACCTCCGTCAGTTGTATCCTTAAAATTTGAAGAGCCCACATAGGTGATCACTTTATGTGATCGATTGTCAATAATAATAACTGCGGCATTTTTAATATTTTTTAGCCGTTGGGTGCGCACATAATCTTCAACCAGTTTTTCTGTTTTTAATTGCGTGTTTAAGTTGATATTGGTTTTTATAATATCGCCACCCTGCTTTTTTAGCTTGTAAGACAGATGTGGTAAATAATGCGGAACTACGCCTCGCCTGGCAGTTAATGGTTCGGCCAATGCATCTTCTATTTCTTTTTTGGAAAAAACACGGGCAGCGGCAAACCGATGCAACCATTTGTTTCTTTGTTGCACAATCAGATCGTTTTTTCTACCTATTACTAATGCGCCGGGATTATTGGGTATAATACTTAATGCTGTTATTTCTGCCAGCGAAAGATGGTCAGGGTTTTTATTAAAATAAAGCAACGAGGCCGCTTTTACGCCTTGTATATTTCCGCCATACGGAACCAAATTCAGATAAAGTTGTAATATTTCTTTTTTGCTGTATTTAAGCTCCAATTGAAATGCACGAAATACCTGCCGGATTTTTGTAAACAGGTTGCGCTTGCCGGGTTCCAACATTTTAGCTACCTGCATCGTAATCGTGCTGGCTCCCGAAGTATGGTGGCCTGCAATATTTCTGAAAAAAGCTCTTACCACAGCAAATGGATTAACACCGGGATGAGTATAAAAATATTTATCCTCTTTTGCAATGATTGTTTTTTGAAGCAGCGGAGAAATTTCGCTAAGCTCTGTTTTCATACGCCACTGCTGATCGCTGGTAAGAAAGGCATTTATTACCTCACCTTTACTATCGGTTACCACCGTAGCATACTCAATATTTGACCGAAGCGGGAAAATCCAGTTCAAAATAAAAAATAAAATAACAAGGCCCAGAAGGCTTATGCCTGTCCATTTGAAAGAATTAAAACCCCATTTTTTAATTTTACTAAAAACGATTTGATTCATCTTGTAAAGTTATGCAGTAGTAAATCATTCAGATGAAAAGAACCACATAGTAAGCATACACATCAAGCGTACTTAACAAATATTTATCGGAACAAATTTGCAACTCCCTTTTGAATCATAGTATCTTTCGTTTGCAATTTACCCGCCCACATCATGGAACCTGGCCAAAATTCTCTTGAAGGAATAAAACCGGAAAGCCCCGATCCGGAAACGCCTCCTTAGCATTTCAATAAAATGATTGTTTTAGAAATGTGCAAAACAATAAATGGAAATTAATTTCAAACCTGATTTTTTAAATTACCTTTCTAATTAAACCCGTCTGACCTTATCTTAAATCCCGGACATCAGTTCTGTAGGGTCGGGCACAACCACACAAAATATGCGTATCAAAATTTTTGCAATGCTGCTGCTGGCCTCAGGAGCAGTTTTTTTATCTTCTTGTAAAAAAAATGCAATCTCTTTGTCTTTTACCAATGCAAAAGGAGAAGTGCCCATTTTGGGGAACCTTGTTTTCCGATTCAATCATTCTTTGGCAAAAGATTCTATGTTGAATGCGTGGGACTCTACTGATTATATCAGCTTTGAACCGGCCATACCGGGTCGCTTTCGCTGGAGCGGGCCTGATGAATTAGTTTTTTCGCCTGCTACTCCTTTAAATCCTGCAACTGCTTACACTGCAAAAATCAAAGGAACCGTGTTGAAGTATAGTAAATATAACTCGGTTAGCGGTGGCGATAAAATCAGTTTTCATACACCTCTGCTGGAGTTAAATAATGCACAGGCCCTGTGGGTGGGCGAAAGCACTACCACTGCCACTCCGCAACTTGATCTTACGTTTAATTATTTGATCAGCCCCGATATGGTGAAGAAAAATCTTTCAATAAAAGCAGATGGCAGGGAAGCGGATTTTAATATGGTAACTATTTCGCCCGACAATAAAATAACCATACGACTGAACGGCATAAAGGCTGAGGATAAAGATGTAGAACTTAAAATCAGCCTGGATAAAGGATTGAAGCCTGAAAAAGGGAATACAACCACTGCTGAAAAAATAACCAGTTCGCTTACGATTCCTTCTCCCTATGTTTTAAGCATACAAAATACAGAAGCTGAACACAACGGAACTGATGGTGTGGTAAAAGTGTCAACCAGCCAGCAACTGAATGGAGAAAGTATTGCTTCTTATATCAAATTTGATCCGGCTGTTGCCTTTACAGTAGAACCTACTGAATATGGTTTTAATATTCGCAGCGATAAGTTTGACACAGAAAAGAGTTATGCACTTACAATAGCAAAAGGACCCAGAGGAAAGTTGGGCGGCACCATGAAAGAGGAATATACCGGAGGTATCGGTTTTGGCGAAATGGAAGCCGGTATCAATTTTACAAACAGCAAAGCTGTTTATCTTTCAAAAAAAGGAGGAAAAAATATTGAAATAGCAATAACGAATGTGCCAAAAATAAAACTCATTGTTTCAAAAATTTATGAAAACAACTTACTGATGGCGCAACGATATGGATATGAGCCACAGGAAACCCAAAGTGGCCCGCAGTATGCGAGCTACGAGGGTGATGAATATTATGATGGCTACAACGAAAGTTATGGAAACAACGATGGCATATTGGGTGATGTGATTTTTGAAAAAGAAATAGATACCCGTTCGCTCCCCAAAAGTGGCGGAGGACGTTTATTGAATTTTTCTCAGTTTGAAGACCGGCTTTCAGACTTTAAAGGAGTGTACCATGTAATGATTCGCTCCGCTGATGACTATTGGGTAAGAGACAGCCGATTTATTTCACTTTCTGATCTGGGATTGATAACAAAAGAAGGCAATGATAAAATATTTGTTTTTACAAATTCTCTTAAAACGGCTGCACCGGTTTCGGGTGTTAATGTTTCTGTTTATAGCTCCAATAATCAACTGATAGGATCCGGTGCCACCAATAATGATGGTGTGGCAGAAATTGCATATACCAAAAAAGATTTCTCTGGTTTTAAACCAGCAATGGTTATTGCAAAAACAGCAGATGATTTTAATTACTTGCCTTTTAACAATACAAGAGTGAACACTTCCAGATTTGATGTAGGTGGCAAACGTAATAATCCTTCAGGCTTTGATGCTTTTGTATATGCAGAAAGAGATGTATATCGCCCCGGAGAAAAAATAAATTTTTCCGTTATTGTAAGAGATGGCAATTGGAAAAACCCGGGTGATGTACCACTTAAATTTAAGTTTTTAATGCCCAATGGTAAGGAGCTAAAATCATTTCGTAAGAGCCTGAATGAGGAAGGCGCCGTGGAAGGCAATGTTGATTTATCAATGAATGCAATAACGGGCAGCTACACACTGGAAGTTTATAGTAGTAATGATGTTTTGCTTGCCTCACAAAATTTTATGGTCGAGGAATTTGTGCCTGACAGAATAAAAGTAACCACAAAGCTGGATAAAGAATTTTTGAAGGCCGGCGACAAGTCGAAACTGGACATTCATGCCGTTAACTTTTTTGGACCTCCGGCTGCCAATAGAAAATACGAAACTGAAATACAGATAAGCCAGAAATATTTTTCATCAAAGCAGTTTGAAGGTTATGATTTTGGACTTACCAATCAAACTACATTTTTTGACAAGACTATAAAAGAGGGCACTACCGATGTTGATGGAAATGCACAATTAGAATATGAAGTGCCCGTTATATATTCCAATATGGGCGCCTTGCAGGCTTCGTTTTATACAACCGTATTTGATGAAACAGGGCGTCCGGTTAGTCGGCTTACTAATACTCCAATTTATACACAATCCACTTTTTTTGGCATCAAGCAGGATTGGAGTTATTATTATCCGCTCAATCAACCCGTAAAATTTCAACTGGCAGCAGCCAATAAAGATGGCAGAGGTATTAGTGCAACAGCAAATATTCAGGTAATAAAACACGAATACAGAACTGTACTAGCCAAGAGTGGCAGTTATTTTCGTTATGAATCGCAACAAGAAGATAAAATGATGACAGCACAAGAAGTAGCTGTGAATGGCACCGGTTCATTTGTATATATTCCAAAAACACCAGGCGACTATGAAGTAAGAATTTATAATTCGGGTGCCAATAGCTATGTAAGTAAGTCATTTTACAGCTATGGAAGCTGGGGCAGCACCAATACTTCCTTTGAAGTAAATAAAGAAGGGAATATCAATATTGAAATTGATAAAAAAACATATAAGACCGGAGAGCAAGTAGTTGCACATTTCACAACGCCATTTAGCGGCAAAATGCTGGTTACTATGGAAACAGATCGTGTAATCTCTTATCAATACGTAGATGTGAGCAAACGGGAGGCATCCCTAAATCTGAAACTGAATAGTGAGCATGTTCCCAATGTTTATATAACAGCTACACTCATCAAACCTCACGAACTCTCAGATATTCCATTAACCGTAGCGCATGGTTTTAAAAATGTGCCCGTTGAAGAAAAAAACAGAAAGATAGAAACGAGTATTGTTGCACAAAAAAATGTTCGTTCCAAAACACATCAAAAAGTAACAGTAAAAGCTACACCGGGCAGCTATGTTACATTATCTGCTGTAGATAATGGTGTACTGCAGGTAAGTGACTTTAAAACACCCGATCCTTATCAATACTTCTATCAGAAAAAAGCATTACAGGTAAGTGCATTTGATCTTTATCCATTATTGTTTGATGAAGTTAGGGCCAAGATGAGCAGTACTGGTGGTGATGGTTTTGCAGAGGCATCGAAAAGAAACAACCCAATGCCATCAAAAAGAGTGAAAGTAATGAGCTATTGGGGTGGAATTAAAAAAGCAAATGGAAATGGAGAAGTCGTTTTTGAATTTGATGTTCCACAATTTAGTGGCGAGCTGAGATTGATGGCCGTTTCTTACAAAGGTCAAAGTTTTGGTGCTGCAGATAACACAATGACCGTTGCAGACCCAATTGTGATCAGCACAGCGCTTCCCAGGTTTTTAAGTCCGGGCGATACGGTGAGTGTACCGGTAACGCTTACTAATACTACTGCAAAATCTGCAACCGTTTCGGCCACTATCCAAGTAGATGCACCGCTGAAAGTTGTAGGTAGCAATAGTCAATCGGTAAGTCTTTCCGGCAATAGCGAAAGCAAAGCGCAGTTTAAAATTGTGGCTGATCCTTCAGTAAACACTTCAAAGGTTTCCGTTTCTGTATCAGGATTGGGCGAAAAGTTTACTGACGTAACCGAAATATCAGTAAGACCACCATCAACACTACAAAAATCAACCGGAGCAGGATCCATTGCAGGAGGAAGCTCACAAAAAATAAATATCGGCTTAAACGAATATATGCCAGGCACCATCAGTTATAGTTTGACAGTAAGCCGTTCTCCGGTACTTGAGCTTTCATCGCAATTACAGTACTTAGTGCAATATCCTTATGGATGTACTGAGCAAACCGTATCCGCTGCTTTTCCACAGTTGTACTATGGTGACCTTGCCGATTTATTATCACTAAACAAATCGCAAAACAAGCTAAACGCCAATAGCAATATTATAGAAGCCATTCGCATCATCAAGATGAGACAATTGTATAATGGCGCTGTTACCTTGTGGGATGGGATGGATAAAGAAGACTGGTGGAGCACCATTTATGCAGCACATTTTTTGCTGGAAGCAAGAAGAGCAGGGTTTGATGTAGATAACAGCATGCTTGAAACCATGCTTAATTATATTAATAACAAACTACGAAACAAAGAAACCATTACCTATTTCTATAATCGAACTCAACAAAAAAAGATAGCGCCCAAAGAGGTAGTTTATAGTTTATATGTATTGGCAAAAGCAGGAAGACCCAATGTACCGGCTATGAATTATTATAAAGCAAACCAGAATGTACTGGCGCTGGATAGCCGATACTTGCTGGCAGCAACTTATGCAACTGCAGGCGATAAAAGAAATTTTGCTTCAATTTTACCTGCCGCCTTTACCGGAGAAGAATCAGTAGCGCAAACGGGTGGTAGTTATTACTCTGATGTAAGAGATGAAGCTATCGCATTAAATGCATTGATAGATACAGATCCTGCCAATGCACAAATAGGCACTATGGTAAAACATGTAGCCGATAAACTAAAGTCCAGACAATGGCTAAGTACACAAGAAAGAGCCTTTGCCTTACTTGCCTTAGGTAAACATGCAAAAGCCGCTAACCAGTCAACCGCTACCGCAGAAATAAAAGTAAATGGGAAACTGATTGCAAAAGTGGATGGCGGGCAATGGACCGGCGACATGAAAGCGCTTGGAAATAATCAGGTGGAGATTGTAACGAAAGGAAATGGTAAACTGTATTATTTCTGGCAGGCAGCCGGTGTAAGTAGTACTGGCAGCTATAAAGAAGAAGACAGCTATTTAAAAGTAAGAAAGCAATTTTATGACCGCAATGGCAAGTTGATTACCAATCATACTTTTAAACAGAATGATTTAATAGTAGTGGGTATCACGCTAGAAAAAACTTTTAATACGCCTGTTGACAATATTGTAATTACAGATTTACTTCCTGCTGGATTTGAAATTGAAAATCCAAGAACAAAAGAAATTCCGGGAATGGATTGGATAAAAGATGCAGCAACTCCTGTTGCATTGGATATACGTGACGATCGAATACACTTCTTTACAGATGCCTTTAATCAGAAACAAACTTTTTATTATGCAGTAAGGGCGATATCTCCCGGCAATTATAAAATGGGACCGGTAAATGCAGATGCCATGTATAATGGCGAATATCATTCATACCACGGGGCTGGTATTGTGAAGATAATTCCATAGAAAATAATAGACACAATAAATGCGGGGCAGTTTGTTCCGCATTTTTTTTGCAAAAAAAAGTCCGGCTCAAACGAACCAGACTTTTAAAGCTTCTTTATAAAGGTGTTAATTAATAATCGCTATTAAATCCGCCACCGTTTCCACGGTCACGGTATCCACCGCCGCCTTTTTTGTAGCCGCCGCCACCACCTTTGTAGCCACCGCCACCGCCGCCGAAGCTTCTTTTCTTGAAGCCACCGCCGCCGCCGCCTTCTTGTTTAGGACGACTTTCGTTTACTACAATGTTGCGACCGTCATGCTCGGTTCCGTTCAAAGCAGCAATTGCAGCTTGAGCCTGATCGTCATTAGGCATTTCAACAAATCCAAAGCCTTTACTACGGCCAGTGAATTTGTCGGTTACAATTTTTGCTGATGAAACTTCACCATGTTCTGCAAATAGATTTTGGAGATCTTGATCTTTCAAGTTCCAACTAAGGTTTCCTGCGTAAATGTTCATTTTGAGATGTTTTAAAAAATAAAAAGTGCTAACAGTAAACAGTAACCAATGAACATTCAACGGTTTTTCAAACGTTCAGGACTTGTGACACTGTAAAGAACACCAAAGACGGAACAAAATAACACCTTTTTTTTTGAGATTTTAATAAATTTTGCAAAAACATTCAATAATTTATAAATGATTGATTATTAACGCACAAAATACTGCTTTGGGCCTAAATTTTATGACATAACTCATTTCTTATTCACGCCTAATGAAAATTACTTACATAATATCAATAAATAGCAAATCTTCAGAACTCAATTTTGTTAATCCAAAGGTGTGCGGGAAGTTATTGCAATTCGGTTCCAGGCATTGATGGTAACGATAGACATGATAACAGCCGCAAGCTCTGGATCTGTCATTTTTGATGCAGCAGCATGATAAACATCATCTGGCACATGGCCATTTGTAATTAAAGTTATCGCTTCAGTAAGCGCCAGTGCAGCTCTTTCTTTTTCTGTAAAAAGATCAGTCTCCCGCCAAGCATCTAGCAAAAATAATCTTTGTGATGTTTCTCCTATTTGTTGCGCATCTCTTACATGCATATTAATACAATAAGCACATCCATTAATCTGCGATGCTCTGGTTTTAATCAGTTCAAAAAGCTTTTTATCTAATCCTGATGTGGCTAAATATTTTTCTAATTCCAGCATGGCATCATAAGCTTGCGGGGCTACCTTAGAAATATTAATTCTCATTTTATCAAAAATTTTATAAACCTGAAAGGTACATAAAAAATATGTTGCGCTCAATCACACCCATATACTATTTCCTAACCTTGCTTATAAACAATGAAAAGATAACATGGGTGCAATGGGAAAAATTAGTTGGCTCCCGCCAATGACAGATTTCCATCTTTAAAAACAACAAATGTTCCATCACCCTTTTTAAGCGATATATTACTTAGTTTAAAATGCTTATCGGGAAAGGCGGTTTCCTGCAACTCCACATCAACCTGATCTGGCACAATAGTTAACTGTGTAAAAATAAACATGGCGATATCCTGCCTGAGTCCACGTGGTTTAAACTCTTTTTCATAAATAAGAGAACGATCATTTGAGGCATACACTTTTAAAAAAACTGAGCTACGCTTTTTTACAACCGGGTTTTTAGATTGCATGTGTTTTGCGGTAGATGATGATGTCTCATACTCCTCTGGCGATGATATGTATTTGAAATTTACAATCAACGTCTTTTCATTGGCGTTAAAGAAATGCACTACCGTGCGGCTCAATGGAATCATCAAAGTAAAAAAAGCCGCCAGAATTAAAACAGCAAACACCGGCTTTGTTTTTTTATGATCAACAATTGAAAACTCATGCTTCTTTATATCTTCATTCAGCGGAGCAGATGCAAAATCAATTAATTTTTCTTTACTATACTGTGTTAAAGTAAAATGCCTGACCCTGGCTGCATCAAATTTTCTTGAAAACGACGGTGCTCTCCTTCTCAAAAACCGATTGACTGTCCAGGTTTTTCCCAAGCGGTAATAGCAATCTTCGCAACCAAGTATGGCCACTTTATTACTATTTTGTTCCAGGATCCTTTGTACATCTTTCGGCATGATGCTTCCGGTACAAGGCACCTGATAATGAGTTGATTTTAAATTTCCGGGTATTTCAAATTTGGGAAAATAGCTGCAACTGAATATGGTTACGTCTGATTTTTGATTAACCCCAAAATTCAATTGAGGGAACAATGGATGTGTGATGGCATGCTCACCACAGGAGCCAATACAAATACCACAGCCTACACATTTATCCGGCGACAAAATAGCTTTGCGTTCGCCATTTTTTTCCAGCATATCAATGGCTTCATAGGGACAATCGTAGGAACAAAGATTACAGGCATCACACTTATCAAGATCTATTGTAACGGGTGAATTGTTTTTCCTTTTTAAAATATAGGGTATGATACATAAAAGAATACCCGAGCCAATCAGTATCATCCAGTTTTGATTTACTGAAAATAACTTCATGAGATAATAGCCGAAATAATAATACCAATCAAATGTGGTGTTTAATGGAAGATTGGATGACTGAGCAGGCGGGTCGCTTACAACGGGAAAAGCAATTGAAATAATACCCAGCGCAATGAGTACATAGTAAATTAATTTTTTGGGAGGAAAAATTTTGGGTTTTGAAATACGAAGTACATGTACCCAAATAACAATTACGGTAATCAAAGAAAAAACAATATGGCCAAATAATGCAACTTTAAAAAATCCGCCTACAGTAGTAAGATCATTCAATAAAAAAGCACCGGCTATGGAAGGGTCAAAAATGGGTAATGCTGAAAATAATTTTGCAGTAAGATAGCCTGTGAGTTTTGCTTTTTGATCCCATACCAACATATAACCGGTAACGCCAATAAGTATTACAATCAGAAAAGAAATAATACCACTGATCCATGAAATCAGTCTTTTAAATTTGGAAGTAAACAAAGTATGCAATAAGTGCATTAATATAAAGATGACCAGCAAATCAGAAGCATAACGATGAATGCTGCGCATCCATCCATTAAATACATTGGCAGAAATAGCTTCTACCGATTCCCAAGCATGACGTGGATTTACATTATAAAAAATAAAAATATAAATTCCCGAAATACAAGCCACCACAAAAAGTAAAACAGCAATACTGCCAAGATAATAAAGTGGATTATATTCAGTAGCATATACTTTTCCAAAAAAAGATGCAAACTTCTGAAACAGCTGATGTCCAAATGTCTTTTCTTTTGCAATTTCACGGGTATCGGATTTGATATTCATTACTAATCTTTTGAAACTATAAATGATTTAATAAAAATCCAGCTTATCAATCCAATCATTAATAATCCGGCAGAAGTAGAAATAATAAAACGCCAGTCCAATTTGTAAGTTTTAGTTATGGGGTCATATCCAAAACAACGCAAGTAAAAGCCTTTAATTAAACCGGGTCTTGATTTTTCTGCCATCGCTTCAATGATTGCAAGTTTCAAGTCACGTTTTGATGGGTTGATACCATAAATGTATCTTGAAATTTTTCCGGATGGAGTAAGCACAATAAGGATGGAAGGATGATTAAATTCCTTTGTTACAGAATCGTATTCATACTGGTAATCTATAGAATGCATCAGTTTTTTTATCTGTGCTGCATTTGCAGAAATGGTTTTCCAATGAATTCCGTCCATTTTCCAGCGGTTTTCGTAAAAGGCCAGATCTTCAACCTTATCTGTACTGTCAAATGAAAAACTAACGATATTAAAATCATCGCCCAAGCTTCCAAGTTTATTGACAACAACCTGTACTCCATTACTGATGATACCGCAAACTGAAGGACATTTCGTATAAACAGGTGAAATGATCAACGGCTTATTGCCAATTAAACTAAATAATTCAAAGACATTTCCTTTGGAATCAAATACAGAAATGTTTTCTATTTTTTGTGAGAGAAATTTTTTTTCATTCGGAAAATTGAATCCACAAAGCAATATGCAAAAAGGTAATATCCAAAATCTGCGAAAATTCATTACATCTGATTAAAAGTACCGGGGCTTTATTTAACCCCGGTACGTTTAGAAATTATGGACAGTGTATAAGCAATGGGTCTTAGTTTACATTCCAGGTAGCGGCCAGCCATTTCCAGTTGAGGAAAAAGAGTGCCATAAATACCAGTAAAAATATGATTGTAAGCACCAGCGTACCGGGTGCTTCAAATCCTTTATGCGATTTTGCTGCAGGTGCAAGAGGCGATATGGTAAGTTGCATATCTGCCGGCCCATTCACTTTTGGCCCAAAGAATACGGAGACAACCACAATTAATATCCAGATTACCGTTGCCAGAAATGCAAGTACACCACCCAGCATCATTAAAGCCCAGAAGAAATCTACAGCCGGATTAAAATTATGTGTAAAAGGTCCGCCCGAAAATGTAGAATCCCAATGCCGGCGAGGCACGCCCATTTGCCCTAATACAATCATTGAAATAGACAACAAAGCAATGCCAATGAAAAACATCCAGGGCTGTATTTTAGCCCACTTAAATCCTACAATTTTTCTTCTGAAAATAAGTGGTATCAGATAATAAGTGATTCCCATAAATGTAAGTGTAGTACCTATAACTACCGTACCCTTGAAGTGACCGGGAATTGCAATCGTATTGTGAACAATAATATTGGTTTGCTCCATACCAAAGATGACACCGGTGGTTCCACCAATAAAACCAAAGCCTATAACTGCCAAAATAATTGCGGCAAAAGCGGGATTGCCCCACGGCGCTTTTGAAAGCCATTGAAACAATCCTTTATTATAACCCCATCGCCTTTGTGCTGACTCAAATGAAGAAGGAACAGCAAAAGCATGAATCATGGAAGCTAATACAGCAAGATACATGGCATAGCTGGTATTCCAAACCTTCCAGGCGCTACTAACACCGGGGTCGGTAAGTAAATGGTGTGCAGATGCCAGGCAAATAAAGAGAATATATAATACAAATGCTGATCGGGAAACTTTTTCATTAATAGAAGTGCCGCCTACGGTCAGGAATGAAACCATGTACCAGATAGAAACCATAGCCGCTACATTGATTTGCTGAGAAGAGTGACCCAGCCCCCACCAAATGAGTTTATACATAGCCGGATCTACGTTTTCAATAAGACCCAGCGACCACAAGAAGGTAGGGATATAAATGATAGCACCGGTAGCCAGTGTAATAACTGCAATGATGGCTGCCGTCATTAATCCATAAGCAACCAGCGGCAACGATTCGCCATAAGTTTTTTCACGCCTGGCTATCATCAAATTTCCAAAAAATAAAATAACGGCAATCAATGCGCCCACAGCAAATAATATGATGCCCAGATAATACAATGGGTGAGCCTTTAACGGTGTGTAAGAGGTTAACATAACGTCGGCCTTGCCCATCAGAATAATAACATTGGACAATACAAGACCGGCCACCATCAATGCAAAGCCAAACCACCCGAGCTTGGGTGCGCAAAATCTTGTATTCAAAATAACAGTAGAGCCGAAGTATAACCCTGCTACTTCAAAAAAGATTATCCAGAATATAAGTGCATTTAAACCATGAAAAGTAACTAAGCGGTAATACCACTCAGCCCCTAATAGATGTACCGGCTGGTATCTTGTAAAAACAAGCAGTATGGCTGCCACTACCGCAAGTAATAAAGAAATGACTGCAAAAACAGCATTTGCCCTTATCAATTTTTCTGACCTTAGGTCAACTTTAAATCCTGTAATATCGCAAGTACGAAACATAATTTCAAGTTTTACGGGTTAGTTTTTTAATGTTTTGATATAGGCAATGACTTGCGCTATTTCATCATCAGTAAGGGGGAATACCGGCATGGGTGTATTTTCAAAACCTACTGTTTTCTTTTTGGTTGGATCTTTGATGGACTCTTTGATATATGATTCATCCACTTTCACACTTATTTGCTTGCCATTCTCAATTACATGTTCTTCTTTGCCAAAAAGTCCTTTCCAGCTAGGCGCTATCTGGCTGCTACCATCGGTTTTATGACAAGCACCACATCCTTTAAGTGTATATATTTGTTCACCCATCAATGCCATTTCTGCATCAGTTAAGGGTACGTCTTTATTTGCTGCCGTGTCGGTGGATGCTGCTTTCTTAAAATTTTCATACCCATACAATTTTAAATCTTCATCTTTTTCTATAACTACTATTTTCCCAATCATGGCATGGTGGCCAATGCCGCAAAACTCATTGCAGATGATTTTAAATTCGCCTGACTCGGTAGGTTTAAATTCAAGAACATAATCATAGGTAGGGTAAACCTGAAAATTCATATTGACAGGCTGAATGGAAAATCCATGTACCAAATCTCTAGATGAGATATGAAACTTGTAGGATTGATCTTTCTGCAAAACGAGTACAGGACTCCAGCGCCACATTTCAGCAAGCAGGAATACATCACTATTTGCATCGGGCCGTACTACTGGTACCCCATTGTCAGCGCCTATCATATTCTTTTTGATATACGCTTCACTTAGTTTTCCAAACTCAGCTGTGCTGGTACGATATGTGATGCTCGATGGATTTTGTTTTCCATACACATGCCACATAATCATCCATACAAATAAGGAGAGACAAAGAATGAGCGCAATTACCATCCACATTTTTTCGTCTTTGGATACTTTCTTGTAGTACCAACCTTCAACAGGACTTAATAAACTCATAACTGGCTTTTTAAAAAATAGAATTTATTTTATCAGGTTATTTTTTATTTCCTCGGGTATCGAGGGCAAATTGGAAAGTTCCATAACACCCCACAGCAGGTAAAAAATGGCATAGATGGTAACTCCCAAAAAGAGTAACAGCATAAAGTCATCCATAATCATTCTGTAAAAGGGGACTTTCTTGATTTCAGGTTGCTGATCGTTTTCCATAATAAAAAAGTTTTACTGCAACAATAAGTTTCTGACATAAAGCTACTTGCGATAAAACTCTGGAATTCGTTAGCGAAGCGATAAATATTGAGATAAATACGGTTTCGTATTTTTTTAAAGAACAATCCCTTTATTATATGGAGTGTGGAGCATAGGTGTTTCCAACTACTTCTTTTAATAATTGAATATTTATATAACTGAATTTTTTTGCAGAACATTTAATCAGTTTTTCTTTTTCAAACTCCTTTAGCGTTTTTGAAACCTGCTCTTTGGTAGTACCGGCCAGGTCGGCAATATCTTGGCGGCAAAGATTGATTTTGAAACTTTGTCTTTTTATTTCATACTGATAGGCTTCTGCTAATAATAATAAAGCCTCTGCAATTTTTTCTCTTACCGTTTTATGTGCGAGATAAATAGCTTTCTTCTCGGCTATCTCCAAATCATCAAGTAACTGATTAATGATCTGCAGTTTTAAATCAGGGCATTTTTGAAGAATAACATTAAATGATTCATTGGGAATATAACAATACTGCACATCGGATGCAGCGGTGGCAGAAAAAGAATAATATGTATGTTTTGAGTTAATTCTATATCCCAAAATTGCGCCTCTTCCGGCAATTTTTAATATCAAGGGTCTGCCCTGTTTGCCATTGAGTTCAATTTTTACATACCCTTTTTTAATAAAACACACACCACGAATCGGGTCACCCTCGGAAAACAATTTCTCCCCTTTACGAATACTCTTTGAAAGTTTATAATTGCTTACAGCTGCCAGTGTTTCATTGCCACAAGTATCCAATATGGAGCAACTTCTTACTTTACAAGTAAAACATTCAGATTTTTGTAAAGAAACTGAGGTCACTTGAAGGTTTATTTTTTTTGAATTGTTATACTAAGTTTAGCCACAAGTAGTTTCTATATTATGATTAAAATTAGGTTTGCAGGTGATTAATGTTTGGAAAACAATTACTGATTTGTCAAGTTAACACCTTAATGATTCTCTAGCTTGCCAGATTTTGATGATCCCCTTTGAATTTTAATATTATCCAACTGAAAGGCTTTTAAATTATTTAACAAACTCTATTTTAAAACTGCATCGTATTTGCTTTCTACTATCCATTAAAATCAACTGAAATGAAGAAGTATATACCCATTTTTCTGATATTGTCATTTATCTACTCATGCAATCCGGGTCCGGTAGAGCCGCCGGTTAGCAATATTAAAATATTGTATGATAAGAGTGATGCCACACAGGCTGTAGTACAAATATTTAGCTACGACGGACAATCGGAAAAAAACCTGACCAATGATTTATCTTATAATTATTGGTGGCCAAGGGCGTCATATGACAATTCAAAATTTCTTTGCTATAGATCAATCAAAAAGGGGCCATTGCAAACCGACAATGCAACCAGTGACTATGACAATGCCGAACTGATGGTGTTTAATATTGATGGCAGCAATCCACGGCTCATAATTCCCAAAGGAAAATTTGGCTGGCAAAAACAAGGTGTTGCAAAATTTAGCCCCGACGGCAATAAGATATTAATGGCAGCTTATTGTACAGATCCTGCAAGAGGTTTTAATAATTATGAGTGGAGGCTTATTGTTACTGATATAAATGGAAACAATCCTTTTATTATTTCCACTCAAAATAAAGTGTATGCAGACCCGGCCTGGTCGCCCGATGGAAACAAAATAGTTTATGTATCGCTACCCAATGATAAACTAAATGGCTGGAACGATGATTTTGAAATATTTGTAGCTGATTACAATGCAACCAATCATGAGCTGAATAATGAAACCAGAGTTACCAACGATAATCTATATTGTTTTGATCCCTGCTGGAGTAATAGCGGTACTTATCTTTCATTTACAACCTGTCCGTTTTTTATGACCCCTTTTAACAGTGATATTGTACGCATTCGCCCCGATGGTACTGATAAAAAAATATTAATGGACGACAATCTTTCAAATGCTGTACCCTATTTTACCCCCGATGACAAAAGAGTCTATTTTCATACACTGGGGCTGGGTACTACCTTTTCCATCGCCAGTTGTGATGCAGTGAATGGTGGTGATAAAAAAATGCACTTATTGGGTGGAGCAAATAATGCATTGTACTCAACTCCACAACCTATTAGCAGATAAATATATTGTCAACTATTGATCATTTCTTCATAATCATAACCGGCTCTTCTTAATGCATTTTTCGCTGCTTGCATTGCATAAACTGCTTCATTGGGTGGGTGCACGGGCACTTCAGAAGTGGCCTCCAATTGTTTGATAATATGATCCGTTTCAAACTCCGTCAATTGCTCACATTTATCATACATACCTCCCGGCTCCTCTTCCAGTAAATCATGCTCATCCAGAATAATACGCACTACTTTTATTACATCAAGCGTAGGGGGCAGCACCATTAATGAAGTAATCGCACCATGGTCTAATCTCAGCTTAGCAGCTAGTGGAATGGGAATATTTCCATTAGCTCTTTGAGCCGCAGGGAAAAGTATTTTTTCTTCCATTTTAATATGCTTCAGTATGCCCGTGCGAAACTGATGATAATATTCCAAATCAATCACATCTGGGTTTTCACAGGCCTGATCCAAAAGCTGTTCAATACGACGATGATCTTTTGTAAAAAACTGATATAAAGGCTTATTCATTTGTAATTCATATTTCTGAATGAATATAATGCTTTTTCATTGTTTATCATTAGCTTAAAGTAGCCAATTTCATTGTTAAGCTTTGGAAAAATTGCTCTTGCAAAAGCCATTATTTAAATCTATTTTGTGCTGGTTATGAAAAAAGGAATTATTATTATTTTATCTCTAATTGTTTTTGCCTCCTGCAAAAAAACAGTTGACAATGTAAAAGAAGACCTGGTCGTAAAGGCGATGACCGATGGTGAGTGGACGCTTACAAAGTTTACCATGAATGGCGTGGATATTACAACAGATTTTTCCGGCTATAAATTCAAATATTACAGCGACAAAACAGTTGATGCTATAAAGAATAACATTCTTGAGAAAAAAGGCACATGGGATGGCAATTCCAGCTCTATGACTACCTGGGCCAACTTCACAGGAGCCAGTTATCCACTTAACCTTATTAACGGAAGCTGGCATATTGACCGCAACAGCTGGATTTATGTGGAAGCATCGCAAACTATTGGCACTGATACAAAAACCATGAGATTAGATAAGCTTTAAGGATTTCTTTTTAAACAAACTCAATTTTGAATTTTCACTAAAAATGTTCTAAATTCTTGAAATCGCCATACTCTAATTAATTGAATATGTGCAATTTATACATAATAGTAGTTTTACGATTGTTAATTCAAAAATTTGGCCTACTTTTAGAATAATAAATATAGATTTGTTTCGTTGCGAAAATTTCTTACCATATTATCTGTTATACTATTGATTGCCACGCAGTCGCTTGCTCAATCAACAAGACCTGTTACAAATACAGGCAACGAAGATCCTATTGTAAAAATTTATCCCAACCCGGCTACTTCGTATATCACTTTTGATTTACAAAAAGGTTTTGAAAAAGGACTTACCATTCAGATCTATAGTTTTTTAGGAAAGAAAATGTATGAAAGTCCCGGCCTTACTTTAAAGCAATCAATTGATTTATCCGACTTCAATCGCGGAATTTATATGTATCATTTAGTAGATGCTACCGGAAAGGTTGTAAAATCCGGCAAGTTTCAAGTTTCCAAATAGATTTTATTAATCATTCTACCTGCACTATCAAAAACTTTAAATAGTGTGTGTTTTCCATAGCCATGATAATGGGATGATCAGCCGATTGTGTTTGAAAAACAACTTGTCTCAATTTTCTTCTTGCATCCCTTGCCGCCATTTCAATTATTTGTAAAAACAAGTCAGCCTGTACCAGATTGGTGCATGATGAAGTAACCAGAAAACCGCCGGGCTTTACCAATTTCATACCTCGCAGATTTATTTCTTTATAACCGGTGATGGCTTTTTGAATGGTTGCCCTGCTCTTAGTAAATGCTGGTGGGTCAAGCATTACAACATCATAACTTTTGCCTTCCTTTCCCCATTGTTTTAGAACATCAAATGCATTTGCAGTTTCAAAACGACAAATTCCTTCCATCCCATTCAATTTTGCATTTTCATTTGCCTGCTTCACAGCCTGTTCAGAAATATCTAATCCCAGTACAGACTTTGCACCATAATGAGCAGCATGTATTTCAAATGTGCCGGTGTAAGTAAAAGCCCCTAAAACATCAGCCCCTTTTACAATATGCTGTATGGCACGCCGGTTATCTTGTTGATCAAGAAAATATCCGGTCTTTTGTCCGTTCTCTACATCTACATGAAATTTTAAACCATTTTCATTTATGATTATTTTGGTATCAAATGGCACCGATAAAAAACCTTTCTGTTGTGGCAATCCTTCCAGTTCTCTTACGGGCACATCATTTCTTTCATAAATTCCTTTGGGCGAAAATATTTTTTGAATGGCATTTACGATGGCTGGTTTCCACACATCAATACCCAAGGCCAGGGTTTGTATCACAAAATAATCGTTGAATTTATCAATGATCAGCTGTGGCAATGAATCGGCTTCGCCAAAAACAAGGCGACAGTTTTCAGTATATCCCAACCGCTTTCTATACTCCCAGCAATAATTGATTTTATCGAAAAAGAACCGGTCATTGATTACATCACTTTTTTTCCGGCTGAGCAAACGAACCATTATTTGCGACTGAGGATTATAATAACCGCTGCCCATAAATTTATTATCGTGGCTATACACTTCCACTATATCAGCCGCCTTGCAGTCGCCATGCGTTTTTTCTATTTCATTTCCAAAAATCCAGGGATGCCCATTGGCTACACGAGGTGAAATTTTTCTTTTTAAATAGACCTTATTCATGGGGGCAAGGTACAATAATGACCTGATTTACAGTTACTCTTGTCAGTTGTGCATGAAATCTAAAGCCAAAATGTCCCATTTCTTCAATTGGCAGTATTATTGACAATCCTACCTTTGCCAGCCCCTGCACCGGGGAATGCCTAAAAAACTAAGCAATTACAAATTGAATATTGTTAGACATGAACGAAAACGCTAATAACAACAAAGCAGAAAATCAGAATATGGACATCAATACCGATGAAAACATAAGTGGTACTACTCACTTGAATGATCCGGTAGCTGAAGCATCTGCCCTTGAAAAAATAAATGCAGAACTGGAAGAATCGAAAGATAAATACCTGCGACTGGCTGCCGAGTTCGATAATTTTAAGCGCAGAAATGCAAAGGAAAAAATTGAATTGATACAAACGGCAGGACGTGACATTATCACCGACTTACTCGATGTATTGGATGATTGTGACAGAGCACAAAAACAATTTGAAACATCTGAAAATACAGATGGCTTGAAAGAAGGTGTTTTTTTAGTATTTAATAAACTAAGAAATACTTTACAAGCTCGTGGGTTGAAAGTGATGGAATCAGTTCAAACAGATTTTAATCCCGATTTGCATGAAGCCATAACTGAAATACCTGCTGCATCAGATGAATTAAAAGGAAAGGTTGTTGATGAGATTATCAAAGGCTATTATCTGAATGATAAAATTATTCGTCATGCAAAAGTGGTGGTAGGTAAATAATAATTTCAAACTGATAACTGCAGATTTATATGTCAAAAAGAGATTTTTACGAAATATTGGGTGTAAGCAAAAGCGCATCGGCAGATGAAATAAAAAAAGCCTACCGAAAAGTGGCTATGCAATACCACCCAGATAGAAATCCGGGTGATAAAGCTGCCGAAGAAAAATTTAAAGAAGCTGCTGAAGCTTATGAAATATTGAGTGATGCAGATAAAAGAGCACAGTATGACCGATATGGCCATGCAGGTGTTGGCAACAATGGTCGGGGTGGTTTTGGTGGCGGTGGCGGTATGAATATGGAAGATATATTCAGCCAGTTTGGAGATGTATTTGGAGAAGATTTTTTTGGAAATATTTTTGGTGGTGGGCAACGGGGCCGAAGTGGGCAGCGCAGTCGCGGTACAAGAGGCAGCAACCTGCGTGTAAAACTGAAACTCACTTACGAAGAAATAGCGAAAGGGGTTACAAAAAATATTAAAGTAAAAAAATATGTAAGCTGCAACACTTGTGGCGGCAGCGGCGCTAAGGATAAAGGTAGTGTACAAACCTGTGGCACATGTGGCGGCAGTGGGCAGGTAAGAAAAGTAACCAATACTTTTCTAGGGCAAATGCAAACAGTAACAACTTGCCCTACTTGTAATGGCGAAGGCAGTACCGTAACGGCAAAATGCGGAAGTTGTAAAGGAGAAGGTCGTGTATATGGTGAAGAAACTGTGAGTATTGACATTCCCGCAGGTGTACAAGAAGGAATGCAAATGAATGTAAGTGGCAGAGGAAATGCAGGCGAAAGAGGCGGCTCTCCCGGAGATTTGATTGTATTAATAGAAGAGGAAGCGCATAAAGAATTGCACCGCGACGGGCTGAATGTAGCTTATGATCTTCACATTACATTTAGTGATGCAGTATTTGGCACACAGGTAGAAGTGCCCACCATTGATGGTAAGGCAAAAATAAAAATACCGGCGGGCACTCAAAGCGGGAAAATATTAAGATTGAAAGGAAAGGGATTTCCTGCAGTAAACTCATATCAAAAAGGTGATCAGTTGATACATGTCAACATCTGGACACCACAGCATGTAAGTAGCGAAGAAAAAGCCATGCTGGAAAAACTGGGAACCTCACCCAACTTTAAACCGCAGCCGGATAAAAGTGATAAAAGTTTCTTTGATAAAATAAAAGAGATGTTTTCTTAATTGCTTTTTCTGTCTTTTTTCTCTTTTTCTTTTTTCTTTTTCGTTTTTGAATAGAGTTTTTTTGCCTGATCCACCAGATTTAGAAATTCTTTTTGTGACAAATCATTTGGATTAATGGCGGTAGTCCCTATTTTGATAATATCATCAAAACTGGTATTCCTGATAAATTTAGACTCACGCAATAAAGCTCCAAACATGGAAACTGCCGTTGAAAACCAATATGATTTATCCAATTGCTCAAATGAAGAAAAATTGAGCGGGCAGCGATAAGTAAAAACATATTCTTTGGATTGCCTGGGCAGGTTATAGTTCATCTTAATATTAGCAACGGCAACATCAGCTGATCCACTTTTTATGTCAGCTATATTTTTTTCTGTAGGTATAATTTCAAACATGGCCACCATTGAATGTCCCGACCCAATTTCTCCACCTTCTACCATCGATAATGTATCTCGCAGTGCGCCTACTTTATTATCAAACCCAATCAATCGGTACTCCTTTACATATTCCGGATTAAATTCTACATTCATATACACACCATCAGCCACCGAATACAATGTTTGTGTAAATTCCTTCAATAAAACTTTCTCGGCTTCATTATAACTATCAAGATAAGAGAAGTTTCCGTTTCCGTTTTGAGCCAGTGTTTGAATTTTTGAGTCTTTATAATTTCCCATACCCACACCCAGACAGGTAAGATAGATGCCGCTTTCCTTTTGTGCGGTAATTAATGAATCCAATTCATTCTCTGTTTTTAACCCCACATTAAAATCTCCATCGGTCGCCAATATTACTCTGTTGTTGCCTCCTTTTATAAAATGATTGCGTGCCACGCTATAAGCCAGTTTGATGCCCGATTCGCCGGGTGTAGCACCGCCGGGTTCCAGTTCATCAATCGCTTTAAATATTTTTTCTTTTTCTGCACCACTGGTTGTATTGAGCATAACGCCGGTGAGCCCGCCATACACCACAATGGCCACCGAATCTTTATCACGCAAATTATTTACTAAAAGCCGAAAAGAAGATTTCAATAACGGCAATCGGTTGGGCATATCCATTGATCCAGACACATCAATCAAAAAAACCAAATGGCTTGGTGGCAATGAATCTAAATCCAGTTTTGCAGAAGATAGGTTCACAAAAAATAACTGACTTTCAGGATTCCACGGGCATGAACTTATTTTAGTGCGTGCACTGAACAACTGTCCTTTCTCCGGTTCCTTATAGTTCAGGTTAAAATAGTTCAACATCTCTTCAATACGTACAGCATCGGGCGGCACAAATGATTTTAAAGATATAAACCTTCGAATGTTGCTATAAGATGCCCGGTCCACATTGAGCGACATGCCTGTATTAGGAAATCGTTTTGCGTTTACAAAATGATTTTCTAATAAACTTGCATAGGTTTCGTTTCCGGTGTACCATTCCTTTTGATCTTCTCTTCTCAAGTCTTTTGTAAGAGAAAGTAGTTTATCTCTTCTTACGGCAGACGATGACATTTTCTTAAGCTTGATGCGGATATAGTTATCTGCACTGGCAAGCATGTTAGTTTTACAAAATCCTTCTAAAGAAAAAGACAAAGTATCTGTGCTGTTTTCTAAAACAATGCCAAAAGTTCCTGAGGCTCCCGTTTTAAAAAGATAGCCCGTTTTTTGAGGCTGAATTGTAACATTGGGTAATGGATTGCCTGCCTCATCCTGTACCTCACCCCGAAAATAAAATTTCTGGGCAGATACAATTATCTGAAAGCTAATAAATACTAATATGAAGAATAAGGTCTTCAAACGGGTGCTAATAACCCGATAAAGTACAAAAAAAAATTGAGAGTGTTGGCTGATTTTAGACTAACTGGTAAATTTCTTTAAGATTGCGGCCAAGCCCGTCATAATCAAGCCCATAACCTACAACAAATTTGTTGGGTATATCAAAGCCTACATAATC
Organism: Bacteroidota bacterium; assembly: GCA_022708055.1. Taxonomy (GTDB): domain Bacteria; phylum Bacteroidota; class Bacteroidia; order Chitinophagales; family Chitinophagaceae; genus JJ008. The sequence goes on along the minus strand of JAKIZK010000018.1, from coordinate 2,439 downwards.
AATTGTAAGGGGATAAATAGTCGCCTCTGATTTATGCAGAAGTGAAGCTATTTTTAATGATTTGGGTTGCTGGTGAAGCAGTTGTGGTAAAAAGTCGTGTAGTGTTTTACCCGTATCTACGATGTCTTCAACTATGATAATGTCCTTCCCAAAAATATCTTCTTCAAGCCCAATGGAAGTAACAACCTTGCCGGTTGATTTCATGCCTTTGTAAGAGACTAATTTAATAAAACAGAGTTCGGCCTCTATCGTAAGTCTTTTAAACAGGTCGGCGGCAAACATAAACGAGCCATTAAGTATAGAAATAAAAAGGGGGCGATTGCCTGCATAATCTTTATTGATACCGGCGGCCAGTTCATCTATTCGGTTGCTGATGGTCTCTTCCGACAGATATGTTTCAAATGATTTATCGTGAATTTTTACTAATGGCATTTTAAAAAATTTTTAATGTGTGGTTTTTGAAATAATGTGTGGCTCTAAAGTATAATTTGTTTTCAAAACCAATTTGGGAATTGAAATTGATTTTTCCTGCAAAGAAAGTGTTTCGCCGGGTGCAGGCTGCATGCCCGTCTCCAGCCAGTTGAGCTCCATCAAACTATTTAATCTTATGGCTTCAGCCTGCGCTATGTCATGCATTGATTCTCCAACCTGTACCGTATGAAATTTATTTTTCCCTTTTGTTCTTTTTCGCTGCAAGTATAAAAGCTGATCCCTGCTGCTCACCTCTGCAGGGTTCATATCATTTATTTCAAACAACTTATATAAGTCAATATTATATTGTTCTGCCAAAGCCAGATAGCTCTCTCCCTTTTTCATCATCACCGCTTTTGTTTCATTTATCTTGAATGTGCCGGCAGGGTAAACAGGTGAATGTAATTGTACCAAAGTGCTCTTGTCTGTGTCAATTTTTTCTCTATCTATCAAGTTTGAATCTGATATTGGCATTATTTCCGCAGTAGTATTCAAATGTCCATTGCCCAAAACAAGCAATGTGTATTCCTGTAAATTATAATCTTCAATCAACTTTATTAATACAGGTGCATATTTTGGATTTGTTGCATAACCTGCCTGTTTCAAACCATTTGCCCAGCCAACATAATCAGTAGGCTCCAATGAAAACAGAGAAGCATAACGCTGACCATTTTTTAAAAAATCGGAATGGTCTTTATAGGACTCGGTTGCTGAAGTATATTTTCTAAAACACTCATTGTGGGCATCATCCGTATGTGTAATGGTTGCTCCTGTCCAGCTTGACTTACATTTAATTCCAAAATGATTATTAGCAATCATTGCCAGCTTGCTTTGCCCTACACCCGACTCATGAATGCCTTGCGCCAATGTAATAGCTGCTGGCACACCGGTTCTTTTCATTTCTTCTATGGCAATTTCTTTATACTGAGCAATATAATTTTTTATCGATTCTTTTTGCTGTGCAAATAAGCTCACCGACGAAAAAATAGTAATCAGTAATATGCCTGTTTTTAATCTTAGCATAAGAAAGTTGTTACAGTTTCCTTATTAAATACAAGCCATCTCTGATGGTGAGCATGACTTTTTCAATGTCATTCCTATCGTTTACAAATTTATTAAATGCGTCTATTCCTTTCGCACTCTTTCCGCTTACCGGATTGTCCAACACCTGCCCATGAAAAAAAACATTATCTGCTAAAATAATACCGTTTTTCCTTAGACGGGGAAAAACAAGGTTAAAATAATCTATATATGCAGGTTTATCAGCATCAATAAATACCAAATCCCATTCTTCATCTAAGGTTTCAATAACAGAAATGGCATTGCCGCAATGCGAAATGATTTTGTGGCTGTTTTCCGATTTTTCAAAATAAGATTTTGCCAGTTGTACATCTGCTTCTCTTATATCAATGGTGTGCAATAGACCATCTGTTGTTAATCCTTTTGCCAGACATAAAGCACTATATCCGGTAAAGGTTCCTATTTCCAAAATACGACGTGGCCGCAACATGTAACTGATCATTTCCAATACTTTTCCCTGCAAATGTCCGCTTAGCATTTGTGGATCTGCGTGCTGCGTATTGGTAAATATTGAAACTTCTCGCAACAAAGGATCTTCAGAAGAAGTATGCAATTCGGCATATTGCTGCACCAGCTTATTTATAAGTTCCATTGTGCAAAGATAAAACCAATGCACTTGTTGCAGAGCTTATGAACTCTAAATCAAGTGCAACAATTTTTATTACGATTAAGCCTGTACAAGTACTTTGTTTTCGCCGGGCTTAGAAATAATCCATAAGCCTGCAAAAGTCAAAATACCATTAATCAAAATCAATTCATTGCCGATTATATAGCCGTTAAAAATGGATTTTGAAATATTGTGCAGCCCTAAGCTAATGTGCAATTTAGCCTCGTACCAGGCAGGGTTGCTCAGCATATCCAAAAACAAAGCAATCAATGGAGCGATGA
>JAKIZK010000189.1 GCA_022708055.1 Bacteroidota bacterium | reverse complement strand
AAGCAACGAACAGATAAAAAATTTCTTACTTCAACGCCTCAACGAATACCAATCGGTAGGCATGAATGTACTGATATTTCAAGTACGCCCCGAAGCTGACGCTTTTTACAAATCGTCTTACGAACCATGGAGCCGTTTTCTTACGGGCAAACAAGGAAAAGCTCCTGCCGATAGTTTCGACCCAATGACTTTTTTAATTGACGAATGTCACAAAAGAGGGATGGAGTTTCATGCATGGCTCAACCCATATCGTGCCAATGCAAACCGCAAAAACGAACTGCACCCCGATCACCTATATTGGAAACGCAAAGATTTATTTGTGTATTTTGGCAACCAATTGTTTTTTAATCCCGGTATACCCGAAAACCGCACCCATATAGCCAAAGTAGTAAAAGACATTGTAGCTCGCTATGATGTAGATGCGATACACATGGACGATTATTTTTATCCTTATCCGATTAAAGGAAGTTCGTTTCCCGACCAAAAAGAATTTGTTAAATACGGCTTACAGACAGGTGAATTTAAACTGTACCAAAAAGACGACTGGCGTAGAAATAATG
>JAKIZK010000188.1:240-560 GCA_022708055.1 Bacteroidota bacterium | reverse complement strand
AAAAGAATTGTAATTCAGATTGGGAGCATAATTACGGAATAAAAATTGAAACACTTGATAACCCCGGTTGGGCTTTAACAATAGATATAATTGGGTCTACTCAAGAAAATTTAAATAACATGCCTTGGCGTTTTATAAAGAAAAATAATGACGATTGGTATGGTTATAAGATTGAAGACGGAAAGTTTGAAGCCTCTGGTGATGCTTTGAAATTAAACCAACTAATTAAACTTTTTCGAGATATTGTTGAGAAATAAACCCAGCTATCCGTAGTCTTCATTAGTAATAAAAACCCCTTTTTCTTCCTTGCCGAGTTTCCG
>JAKIZK010000188.1:0-230 GCA_022708055.1 Bacteroidota bacterium | reverse complement strand
AAGTTAGTAAATTAGCTTATGCACGAAAAGCGACAGATTACCGAAGTCTTTTGCGGTGAGGGAGTCCCGCTTCTTTGCGGGAGAACCCTCCAATTTTTTCATTAGGTCGTACGACGGTTTAGTCCCCACAGCAAATTGTGGGGATTGATTTCAGTCACTCATCCAATTTATTTCGTTGAAAATCTTTATAACAATTAAAGAAGACTTCAGAAAAAAGACCTCGGGTAGCC
>JAKIZK010000187.1 GCA_022708055.1 Bacteroidota bacterium | reverse complement strand
ATCAAGCAATTGTCATATTACAGCGCACACCTGGAACAATAAAAAGTTTGATAGAGAACTTGGGTGAAAATTGGACGAACGCAAATGAAGGTCCGGAAACCTTTTCACCTTTTGATGTAGTGGGTCATTTAATTTATGGTGAAAAAACAGATTGGGTTGTTAGGGCAAAAATAATATTACAGGGAACTAATCAAAAGACTTTTGAGCCTTTTGATCGTTTTGCACAGGAGAGAGAAAGTAAAGGGAAATCTCTAAATCAATTGTTGACGGAATTTGAGTTTTTAAGGAATGAAAATATTTATTGGCTCAATGAACAAAATCTTTCAACAAAAGATTTAGAAAGAACGGGAATACACCCAACGTTAGGAGCGGTTTCGCTTAAGCATTTGTTAGCCTGCTGGGTGGTTCACGATTTAACGCATATTGCACAAATTACAAGAGTAATGGCAAAGCAGTATAAGGACGAAATTGGTCCATGGACTGAATTTTTCCGAATATTAAATTTTTAAATTTTATCTATGCAATCCAAAGCCACAACGGTTGAACAATATGTATCTGAATTGCCTGCTGACAGACAGGCAACTATCA
>JAKIZK010000186.1 GCA_022708055.1 Bacteroidota bacterium | reverse complement strand
AGCCGCCATGATCCGGATCCGTCACGACGCTGTAAGTAACGGCCGGATTGTCGGCCGCCTTCAGTGTTCTTTCCGCAACGGCTTTCAGATCCGCTTCGGTTTTGAAGCTGTCTTCAGAAAGACCGGGATCGCCCGCCAGAATCCGGATCAAATGACGGTCGCGCTGTTCTTTTTCCAGACGGTCGAGCATTTCCTCAATCCGCATGATTTTTTTAATGACCGCAAGCAGCCGGTTTCCGTTAAGCGGAAAAGGCGTTCCGTCGTTCATTAAAAGTTTAACGCGATCGACGCCGTTTTCCAGGATATAGCTTTTCATGGCCTCTTCGTTTTGAATGTAGAGCTCTTTCTTTTTGTCTACGACTTTGAATAAAGGAGGTTGGGCGATGAACAAATGGCCTCTTTCAACCAGCTCGCGCATCTGGCGAAAAAAGAAGGTCAAAAGCAAAGTGCGGATATGAGAGCCGTCCACATCGGCATCCGTCATGATAATGACTTTATGATAGCGCAATTTACTGACATCGTAATCCCCCGCGCCAATACCCGTCCCCAGAGCGGTGACGATAACCTTGATTTCTTCATTCTGAAGCATTTTGTCAAA
>JAKIZK010000185.1:372-609 GCA_022708055.1 Bacteroidota bacterium | reverse complement strand
TATAATATTTGTTTTTAAAAAGCTCCTTTATTAGAGGGAGCTTTTTATTTTACATGAGGTAAAATGAATTGTACTAATAACAATATAAAATGCAAAAAATTAAGACGATGATAAGCAATGTTTGGTTTTTTGGGAGAGTGGGTGTAATGGTATAAATTTATGAGTTGAACTGATATTGAGTTTATGCAAGTTACCTTGACCCTATAACATCAGCTAATTGCAAATCCCAGCTTCAGC
>JAKIZK010000185.1:0-346 GCA_022708055.1 Bacteroidota bacterium | reverse complement strand
AATTAAAAACCTAAAAAAATGATACGACTTAAATTATTATTGCTACTGTGTATAATAGCAACAAACAACCTTAAGATGTTTTCGCAACTAACAAGCACTAAAAAAGTTGAAAACATTGTCTATGGAATGGTTTCGGGTACAGCTTTACTAATGGACGCTTATTTACCGATCAAATCTAACCACAAGGCTGTTATTTTTATTCCGGGAAGTGCTTGGGGGTTTCCATATCCTACAAATTATGACCAACCTCCTTTAAAAGAAGATATCAAATTTGATAGCAGTTATTATGGTGAGTGGGAAAAATCATTGGTGCAAAATGGATACGCTGTTTTTGTAATTAATCATC
>JAKIZK010000184.1:375-636 GCA_022708055.1 Bacteroidota bacterium | reverse complement strand
AACATATTCACTCAAGTTTTTAGTTCCCTTTGCCTGGCAGCTGTAAAATAATGAAGAGCAAATAAAAACGGCCATAAGCAAAGCAACAATATAAACAATTGCAAAAAACAGAAAGGGATGCATGGCCCCCATAGATGTCATGGTTTTGGGTTTCATAAAAATGGATTTTAATTTTTTAATTAAAAAAAATGGGGCTCAATTTCTATGCTTGATGGAATAAAAATATTAGCTAATTTGGAGCAATGCAAGAGCACAAGTACT
>JAKIZK010000184.1:0-341 GCA_022708055.1 Bacteroidota bacterium | reverse complement strand
GAAAATCTTAGTAATTCTGAGTTGCTGGCAATTCTTATTCATAATGGCTCCAGACAAAAAACTGCCGTTGACCTTGGAAAAGAAGTTTTAAAACTTGGAAAGGACAATTTAATAGAGTTAGGAAAATTGTCAATAAAAGAATTAATGAAAGTGAAAGGCATTGGCGAGGCCAAGGCAATATCAATTGTTGCAGCTATGGAATTGGGCAGAAGAAGAGAATCGGCAATGCCGGTAAACAATCCGGCAATAACCAGTAGCGGCCAAACCGCACAATATATTAAAGCCCGGCTTACAGATTTGAGGCATGAAGTTTTTGGTGTGTTGTTTTTAAACAGGTCCAA
>JAKIZK010000183.1 GCA_022708055.1 Bacteroidota bacterium | reverse complement strand
AAAATAACCAGGAGAACTTTGCTTATATTTTTTATTGGTGTATTTCTTAACTGGTTTCCATTTATAAAATACAATGATGCTGGTGAGATAGTTGCCAAACCTTTTGAAACACTACGCATATTTGGGGTACTGCAACGCATTGCTGTTAGTTATTTTTTTGCTTCAGTTATAGTACATTTTTTCAAAATTAAAGGCTCTTTTGTAGTGGGTATGTTTATGCTGCTGGCTTATTGGTTTTTATGTGTGGCTGCCAACCCAACTGATCCTTATAGTTTATCGGGTTGGTTTGGTACAAATGTTGACAAAGCAGTACTTGGCGAAAAACACATGTACCATGGTGAAGGAATTGCATTTGACCCCGAAGGATTGATGAGTAGCTTTGCCGCTATTGTACAGGTTATACTTGGTTACCTGGTAGGCAACTACATAATACAAAAAGGAAAAACACCCGAAATGCTCAATGGCCTTTTTATTGCTGGTTGTGTGCTTGTGTTTACAGGTTTTTGTTGGGATATGGTTTTTCCTATCAATAAAAAAATATGGACAAGCAGTTATACCATTTATACAACAGGGCTGGCCATACTGGTTATTGCCGTTATGATTTACCTGGTTGAATTTAAAAACCGAAAAGGTTGGTGGAGTAGTTTCTTTGAT
>JAKIZK010000182.1 GCA_022708055.1 Bacteroidota bacterium | reverse complement strand
TGAGACAGGTCAATATCAAAATGTATATGTGTAATGCTTCCCTGCCCACCGGTAAACAGCATCGGATATTTTTTTACAAATCCACCGGCTAAATGATCGGGCCAGGTAAAGTCTTTTAATAATTGTGGGGCATGATCAAAAATATTAAAAAGAAAAATACGCCAGGCTGCCGGTCCCTGACTTATCATATCTACATACTCGCTGAATGTTTTATAATCATCAGCCTTGTTGATTGGGGTGTAAGCATCACTCTTTTCATTGTGATATAGTGGTACTTTTTTTTCACCAATCAAAGATTTGAAATACTGCCAGTTCCATTTTTGATAAGCAGGCCAATCATGTGAAAGATTTTTAATAACAACCGGAATGCCGGGTAAATAAAATTCTTTCTTAAAAACTTCGGGGGTAATTGCCGTTAACGTAGTAACTGCCTGGAGTTGCATAAAATATTTTTACCAAAATAAGGGTAGATGAAATTACAATTTGTCAATCAATTGCAAACGGTATTTATTCGGACTCAAATAAGGAGGCTTGTACCTTCAACAGCCGGAAGGATTTTCGATGAAAAGGTGATACTCCATAAACTTCAATGGCTCGGCGGTGTGTTAGGGTTCCATAACCCTTATTGGCATTCCAATTATATTGACGATATTCCAGATGCAGTGTATTCATATATTCGTCTCTGTAGGTTTT
>JAKIZK010000181.1 GCA_022708055.1 Bacteroidota bacterium | reverse complement strand
ACCTCAGGGGAATGGTCCTCAGCGAGGCCCAAATAGACCTCCTCAACAAGGGCAAGGACCTAATCAAGGACCTAATCAAGGCCCGAACCAAGGACCACGCAGACCGCAGCAGAATAATCCACCACAAAATAATCCGCAAGCACCACGTGGACCTAGAGGACCTCAACAAAATAGACCCCCTAGACCTGCTCAAGGCAATAATCCACCCAATGGACCTAAGCCAGAATAACTCATTGTTATTTAAGCTGATCCATTTCGGTCTTTACAAATTCCATTAATGTTTTAATATAAGCTGGCGTTAGATTGAATTCTAACCCAGCTGCTTTATACAATTCAGGCAAGGTTTTAGTGCCCCCTAAACTCAAAGCGTTCATATAATTTTCTAAAGCATTGTTTGGGTTTTGTTTGTACTGCATCCACAATCCAATTGCGCCTAATTGAGCAATGCCATATTCAATATAATAGAAAGGCACTTCAAATAAATGCAACTGTCTTTGCCATCCAATTTTTCTAAATTCATCTAAACCAGAATAATCAATACTACTGGTAGAAAATTGATTTAATATGCGCATCCATTCGCTGGTTCTTTCTTCTACACTATGTTGCGGATGTTCGTAAACCCAATGTTGAAATTGATCTATGATGGCAATCCATGGGAAAATGGTAATAGTTCTCTCTAATTGATGCTCCTTGGCTCTTTTTAAATCAGCTTCATTTTCAAAAAATGCCTGCCAATGATCCATACTAAAGAGCTCC
>JAKIZK010000180.1:581-861 GCA_022708055.1 Bacteroidota bacterium | reverse complement strand
CGCCGAACAAACTAATGTGTTAGCACTTCGTTGCGAACCCATAGACACGGTTCGCACGGCAATTATCGGAGTTGGCCGTCGCGGATTGGATGCAATAATACGTTTATGCCAGATAGAAGGTGTAAATATAAAAGTATTATGTGACCTCAGTCCTGAAAACACAATAAAAGGTCAGGAAACTATTCGAAAATTTAAAAAACCGGATGCTGATTTATACACTGGTGAAGATGATTGGAAACAAATATGTGAACGTGCGGATATTGATTTAATTTATGTGTGT
>JAKIZK010000180.1:0-520 GCA_022708055.1 Bacteroidota bacterium | reverse complement strand
GGAAACACGTTGCCGTTGAAGTCCCTGCTGCATTAACCATCCGGGAATGTTGGCAATTAGTAGATACGGCTGAAAAAACAAGAAGACATTGTATGATGCTTGAAAATTGTTGTTATGATTTTTTTGAATTGACAACGTTAAATATGGCTCAACATGGATTGTTTGGGGAATTAATGCATGTGGCCGGAGGGTATAATCATGATTTGAGATTTAATAATTTCAATGATAAAGGTCCTGTCGCTCATGCCTTGAATATTCACCGCGGTGATAAAATGGATTATTTGGTCTCTATGTCGTCCGATCAAAAAGGAATGACAGTTTATGCTGAAGAAAAATTCGGTAAAGAATCGGATTTTGCCAAACAAGAATATGCATTGGGAGATATGAATACAACCGTGATCCGTACAATAAAAGGTAAAACCATTATGCTGGAACATAATGTAACAAGTCCCCGTCCGTATAGTCGTCTTCATACTTTAATCGGAACCAAAGGGTTTGCCCAGAAAAATCCGGTGGAAGG
>JAKIZK010000017.1:30747-34026 GCA_022708055.1 Bacteroidota bacterium | reverse complement strand
CTTTTCCCCAAATCCAGAGAATAAAAATGAATATCACAATAGCCAGTAAAATATTGACAATAATACCTGCCAGCATGATGATGAGCCGCTGCCAGGCCGGTTTACTACGAAATTCATAAGGCTGTGGTGGCTGCTTCATTTGCTCTTTATCCATGCTCTCATCTATCATGCCTGTTATTTTTACATAACCACCCAATGGAATCCAGCCCAAGCCATATTCTGTTTCACCTTTTTTCTTTTTCCAAAGCGAAAACCATGGATTGAAAAAAAGATAAAATTTTTCTACCCTGCACTTAAACCATTTGGCCGTAATAAAATGGCCAAACTCGTGCAACAGTATCAAGATTGAGAAAGATAAAATAAACTGAGCGGCTTTAACACCCACCGTACTCCAGTCAATTGCTAATAAATTATTCATAGTATCAAAAAATATGGCTGTTTCAAAAGTTGATTTTTAAGAATTGCCACAAAATTCAAATATTAAGACGTAGGCTGTAAATAAAAAGTTGTCGTTTTGAAATTTGTGGTAATTGTAATCTTTTGAAACAACCAGCTTACAATTTTATTAAATCTGCCGCAAAATTACGAGCCTCACCATCACTATCAAAATATTCCTGCAGACTGGGTTTTTCAATAAATGTAACGGCATCCATTGTTTTCTCAATCACATCCGTCATATCCAGAAAGTTGATCCTGTTTCTAAGAAAAGCATAAACCGCAATTTCATTGGCAGCATTCATTATACAGGGAAGGTTTCCCCCTTTAAATAATGCATCAGTAGCCAGGCTCAGGTTGCGAAATGTTTTAACATCAGGCTCCTCAAAAGTTAAATTGTTAATTTTTTTAAAATCCATTCTTGGAAAATCATTCTTAATTCTTTTTGGAAAAGCCATTGCATACTGAATGGGCAGTTTCATATCGGGCAAACCCATTTGCGCTTTTATGCTTCCATCTTCAAATTGAACCATACTGTGTATGATGCTTTGCGGATGAATAACCACCTGCACCTGCTCGGGTTGTAAATTAAAAAGCCATTTGGCTTCAATCATTTCCAATCCTTTATTCATCAGCGTGGCGGAGTCAATGGTAATTTTAGCTCCCATGGTCCAGTTGGGGTGTTGCAATGCATGTTCCCTTTTTACATTTACCAGATAATTGGGTTTGCGCCCAATAAAAGGACCGCCTGATGCCGTTAATATTATTTTCTCAATTCTGTTTCTGGTTTCACCCACCAGGCATTGAAAAATGGCCGAATGTTCTGAATCAACAGGAATAACGGGCACTCTGTTTTCCACAGCTTTACGCATAACAATATCGCCGGCCACTACCAGTGTTTCTTTATTGGCAAGCCCAACAGTTTTTCCATTCTCAATGGCATTTAATGTAGGCTTTAAACCTGCATATCCCACAATGGCTGCCAGCATAAAATCATAGCAATCCATTGAAGCAACTTCTTCCAGCGATTTTTCACCGGCGAATACTTTTATATCAGTACCACTCAATGCATTTTTAACGGTGTTGTATTTATTATCATCTCCAATCACTACAATGTTTGGATTAAACTTCATAGCCTGTTCAATCAGCAATGCATCATTTTGATGTGCCGTTAAAACTTCGACCGAAAATTTATCAGGATTAGCGGCAATTACTTCCAGCGCTTGCTTACCAATAGAACCGGTAGAGCCAAATATTGCAATTCGTTTTTCTTGAACTTCGTTAGACATGAATTTATTTTGTGTATTTCATCAATTCGTCAGCAATTTTTCTGTCATTGCTCAATCGAGGTACTTTGTTCTGTCCGCCCAATTTACCAATAGATTTCATGTAATCAATAAATCCGTTTTTTCGTACAGGAGTTATTTTTAATGGTTGTAAAATACTGCCGCCTATCAAATCTTCGTAGTAACTATTTTTTGTTCTGAGTTGATCGTCCAGTTTTTTTGCAAATGCATGAATATCTGTCGGACTATTTTCAAACTCTACAAACCATTCGTGATAAGATTTTCCCTGATCCTTACTTACAAATGGTGCTACCGTAAACTCCGTAACGCTTACATTTTCTTCTTCGGTTACTTTTAGCATACTGGCTTCTACTTCTTCACCAATGACGTGTTCACCAAAGGCCGAAATAAAATGTTTGGTGCGCCCCGTAACTACCAGGCGATAGGGATTGGTAGAAATAAATTTCACTGTATCTCCAATATTATAAGACCACAATCCTGCATTGCTGCTAATGATTAAGGCATAGTTCTCTCCCGTTTTTACATCTTTCAAACTAAGGCGGGTTGGGTTTTCATTAAAAATTTCTGCGGCAGGTACAAACTCAAAAAAGATACCGCTATTCGTATTTAATAACATGCCTTCAGCTTGCTGCGAATCCTGAAATGCAAAAAAACCTTCACTCGCAGGAAAGAGTTCTATGCTGTCAACCTTGCGACCAATACTTTCAAAAAGTTTGGCTTTGTATGGTTCAAAATTTACACCGCCTTGCACCATTACACTAAAATTGGGAAACAATTCACCTACGGATTTTCCACTGCGTTTAATTAACTCATCAAAATACATTTGCATCCAGGGAGGTATGCCGCTGATGAGCGTCATATTTTTATGAATGGTTTCATCAACAATCTTATTCAACTTGGTTTCCCAATCTTCAATACAATTTGTTTCATATGATGGAAGCTGGTTGGTTCTCAAATATTTTGGAACATGATGGTTGACTATGCCGCTTAATCTTCCGGTAGGTATGCCACTGATTCTTTCTAAAACCGGAGAGCCGGAAAGAAAAATCATTTTTCCGTCGGCAAATCCGGCATTACCGGTTTCTGCCATGTAACAAAGCAATGCATTGCGGGCTGTATTAATGTGATTAGGTATAGAATCTTTGGTAATGGGAATATATTTTGTACCACTGGTAGTGCCCGATGTTTTTGCAAAATATTCAGGCAGGCCACGCCATAATATATTGTGTTTACCTTGCTTAATTCTTTCAATCCAGGGTTTTAGTTGCTCATAATCACGAATAGGAACAGCCTGCTTAAATTCTTCAAAATTATTAACCTCTTGAAATCGGCTTTCTTTGCCAAATTCTGTATTTCTGCCTGTTTTCAACAGGTTTTTCAGGATATTTTCCTGGTCGGAAAGGGCAGTTTGCATCCCTTTTCGGATATTTTTGTGCACAAATGAGGCAATTGGCCTGGCAAAGAATGACTTGATTTTCATACTATCTGCAATCGCTACTGAACAAGGATACAAATATAAAGCTTGCCGGGGCAAAAA
>JAKIZK010000017.1:0-30693 GCA_022708055.1 Bacteroidota bacterium | reverse complement strand
TTGCCAAAAAGACAGATTCCCTTACCTTTGCGTCCCCCGAAGGGGTCCTTCGGAGTTAATTTTTAAATGTATGGTAGCTGTAATTAAAGTAGCGGGTCAACAATACAAAGTTGAAAAAGACCAAACCCTTTTTGTACCACATCTAAGTGGCAATGCCGGTGATAAAGTGGCATTGGAAGTATTATTGGTAGATGCCGATGGCAAATTGAATGTAGGTAGTGGAACTGTAAATGCCGAAATCGTAGATCATGTAAAAGGCGATACTGTTATTGCTTACAAGCAAAAAAGAAGAAAAGGTTTTCACAAAAAGAAAGGTCATCGTACCGCTTATACAAAGATTAAAGTAACATCAATCGCTTAATCCATTTTTGAATTCAATCTATAATTAAAAAAACTTCATACCATGGCACATAAGAAAGGTGAAGGCAGTGTAAAAAATAACAGAGACTCGCAAAGCAAACGCCTGGGCGTAAAAATATTTGGTGGACAACCGGCAGTAAGCGGCAACATAATTGTGCGTCAAAGAGGAACGGTTTATCATCCGGGAAAAAATGTTGGTGTTGGAAGAGACTATACATTATTTGCATTAGCAGATGGTCTTGTTGAGTTTCGCAAAGGAAAAAACAACAGAACTTATGTGTCTGTTGCAATTGCTGAAGCTTAAGTAATGCACACCCTTTTTTAAAATTTGTTGAAAAAAAATTTGGGTGATATTAAAAATTCACTATTTTTATATCGTTAACCCATTTTTACTAACATTAAATTCTAAAAAAATGGCTGCAAAAAAGAAAGCTGCTAAGAAAAAAGCTGCTCCTAAGAAGAAAGCTGCTAAGAAAAAAGCTGCTAAGAAGAAGTAAGTTACTTTCTTCTCAGAATACTCAGAAGTCCTTCGTTTTACGAAGGACTTTTTTATTTCAAATATTTATGCTCTAATACCAAAGATGCAAACAGGAACAGTATGTTTTTCCAAACATGTAGCTGCTATCGTATCATCTTTTACATATTGCAACTATTCACTACACCCGTTATCACCAAAGGGCTTACCGTAGTAGATTTCATAATTTTCTTAAAAAAGCAAGCTGTATTACTCATCATAAATGGAACTGAAAACTCAACATGTCCATGTCCGCCGGTTATACTAAGGTGTGTAATCACTGATTTATTAAACCTAACCAATTGCCTATGCAGCGATAAGGAGCCGCTCATTAATATATAATTGGGGCAATTTTGAAAACGACCGAAATCATAAGGCACCACATTATCCATCATACCATGGAAAGATATCTGCGGTATTGCATTTCCACTACTTACCAACGAAAAATCCTTTAATGCTCCCCACATATTACAAACTCCTTTGATGGAGAAACTCGTTGTTAAACTATTTCCACTGGTATTTATCGCTCCCAATAAAGTGTTCAAACCTGGGAAAGCTTGCATGGCTACCATTGGGTTGATATATGCAGTATTCAACGCAATATTACCACCTGCACTGGAGCCTCCAATAAAAATCCAGTTCTCATCTATGGCGTATTCATTCTTTTTAGAAACTAAAAATCTAAGAGCAGCATGTGCGTCCTGCAAACCCCTATACATTGCTTTATTTAAATCAGCCGTATCACCGTTACAATTGCCCGCCCCCTTGCGCCAACCCAGTCTGTAGTTTATCGTCACTGCAATAAAACCACTATCGGCCATTACACGACACTCATCAGCATTTCCATTTTTATCACCGCCCACATATCCTCCGCCATGTATCATTACAAATAAAGGATACTTTTTAGCCGTTGTGGCGGCTGGGGGAAAATAAATATCAAGCAAAAGATTTACATTATTGCCCGAAGTGTCGGGAGCTACGCCATATTGAACATTCATCTGATTTACCAGAGGCATTCCGGGATCGGAAGGTGGAACAAGTATTCCATTGTCTGATTTCTTACACCCAATAATGGTTAAAACCAAGATGAATAGTTGAAATAAATACCTCATCATAGAATTTGCTTTTTGTAAAGAATGTAATTCAGCAAATGGGTTTAATCTATAACAAATGAAAATATACTAATGAAGTAATTTTCCGAATCCCTTTTTCCTTACTTTATTTATAGAATCAACCGGCCGGCAGGTTATCAAATTTGCTATTTTAGTGCAATGGATAACGCTTCTATTGCCGACAACTTCTCGCTACTCTCAAAGCTCATGGACATTCATGGCGAAAATGCTTTTAAAGCCAAATCCTATGCTATTGCGGCTTTCAATATTGAGAAACTCCCCCACCCGCTAAAAGACACACCACCCGAAAAAATTGCCGGAATAAAAGGAATAGGTGACAGTACCGCTAAAAAAATTATTGAACTCTTAGACACCGGAAAACTTTCGGCATTGGAAGAAATGATAAGCATAACCCCACCGGGTGTTATTGAAATGATGAACATAAAAGGTATTGGGCCCAAAAAAATTCATTCCATCTGGAAAGAAATGGGAATTGAATCCATTGGCGAACTGCAATACGCATGCAATGAAAACCGGCTTACCCGCTATAAAGGCTTTGGCGAAAAGACTCAGCAAAATGTACTGGAATCGATAAGTTTTTATTTGCAAAGCCAGGGACATTTTTTATATGCGCAACTGGATGCCATCTTTCCTATGGTAAACAGTTATCTTCAAAATCTATTTGGCTCATCAAAAGTACATGTTACCGGCAGCTATCGCCGGCAAGAAACAACTATTGAAGAACTGGAGTTTGTTGTTCTTGAATCCAACTCGGTTATCAAACCAAAATTTCAGACGGCACAACCGCCGGAATTATTAGCCGAAACAGATCGATCTCTTTTATACCAATTAAAAAATGGTTTAAAGCTTCGACTATACACAGGTTCCCATAATCTTGCAGAAATCCTATTTAATACAACCGGAAGTGAAGCTTTTTTATCAGCCTTTCATAAAAAATTTCCAACACTTAAATATGATGCTGCTGCATTAGACGATCAATCTGTTTTTAGCTCAGTTGATATAGCATATATCAATCCATGCCTGCGAGAAAATGAATCAATCATTGATAAAGCCATTGCAAAACAATTGCCCCCACTGATACAAGTGGCCGATATCAAATCCATCATACACGGCCATAGCAACTGGAGCGATGGTACTAATACAATTGAGGAAATGGCAAAGGAATGTATCCGTCGGGGGCTTGAATACATGGTCATCTCCGATCACTCCAAAACGGCAGGCTATGCCAACGGGCTGAAAGAAGACAGAATAAGAGAACAACATCTGTATATTGATGAACTGAACGAACAACTAAAGCCTTTTAAAATTTTCAAAAGCATTGAAAGTGATATTTTAAACGACGGGCGACTCGACTATGATGATGAAATTTTGAAAACCTTTGATCTGGTCATTGCTTCCATTCACAGTCCGTTACAGATGAATGAAGAAAAAGCAATGATGCGATTGCTGGCTGCTATTGAAAACCCATTTACAAATATATTGGGACACATGACCGGCCGGCTGTTGCTTAGCCGCAATGGCTATCCCGTTGACCATAAAAAAATAATAGAAGCCTGTGCGCATCATAATGTAGTGATTGAAATAAATGCACACCCGCGCAGACTGGATATTGACTGGCGCTGGATTGATTATGCAGTTGAAAAAGGTGTATTGCTTTCAATTAACCCCGATGCACATTTTCTCACAGGATTTGATGATGTGAAATATGGCGTACTGGCCGCACAAAAAGGTGGGCTTACTAAGGAAAATAACTTGAGCAGTTTTGACTTACCCGCTTTTGAAAACTGGCTTGCAAAAAACAGAAAGAAAAGGAATAATTAAATTTACAATACATCAACATCGGCCACTACGGTCACACTTCTGAAATTTTTTTCCTGGTGCATAATGGCGATATTTTCCAGCACATCTTTCTTACACTGACTTATAAATTTTCCGTTGCGTGGCAGTTTGAGCAGCAATTCCATTAGAAATTGATTGCGTATGCGACCAACAACAGGCGAAGCTGGTCCTACAATATAATTACCATATTTATTTTTTAATGCTGACGCATATTGATGCGCCGCCCTTTCTACCACTTCTTTAAACTTATGTTTAAAACTGAGATGTATAATTCTGCTAAATGGCGGATAGGCAAACTGCTTTCTATTTTCCAATTCCTGTTTAAAAAAAGAAAGATAATCGTGCTGCTGCACCCATTGCAATACCGGGTGTTTGGGTTGAGAAGTTTGTACCAGCACCATTCCGGTTTCTTCTTTTCTACCTGCCCTGCCACTCACCTGCTCTATTAATTGAAATGCTCTTTCGTTTACCCTGAAATCTGCAAAATGCAACAAGCCATCTGCATCCAAAATGCCTACCAGATCCACATTGTCAAAATCAAGCCCTTTTACAACCATTTGTGTACCTACCAAAATGTCAATTCGCTTTTGTTCAAACTGCTGAATGAGTACATCGTGTGCATTTTTCCCTTTCACGGTATCAATATCCATTCGGGCTACTTTGGCCTCAGGAAAAGTTTCCTGCAACTGTTCTTCAATTTTTTCGGTACCAAAATTTCTTTGAACAAACTTATCATTGCCACAGGCAACACAAGTATGCAGCGGTGGATAGCTGGAGCCGCAATAATGGCAAATGAGCTTATTGGATAATTTATGAAACGTAAGCGAAACGTCACAATGATTACAATGTGGAATCCATCCGCATATTTCACAAACCATATATGGCGAATAGCCTCTTCTGTTTTGAAAAAGAATCACCTGCCTGCCTTTTGCTACTACCTCATTTACTTTATCAATCAATGCAGGCGTAAGCATTATTTTCCCCTTATCTTTTTGAACAATTTTTCTGGTATCGATAAATTCTATAGGAGGCAGTTTTAAATCACCGTATCGTTGCATCAAAGCTACCATTCCATACTTTCCCGTTGTTGCATTATAATAACTTTCTACCGAAGGTGTGCCACTGCCCAATAACACTTTTGCCTGAAACAAGGTTGCATAATATATTGCAGCATCTCTTCCATTATATCTGGGTGCAGGATCCTGTTGTTTGTAAGAAGTGTCGTGCTCTTCATCGCAAATGACTAAGCCCAGATGCTGAAAAGGTAAAAACAAGGACGACCGGGCACCCAATACTATGCTTAATTCACCCGATTTTACTTTATTCCAGATTTCAATTCTTTCATTTTGCGAAAACTTAGAATGATAAATGCCAATATAACCTCCAAAATGTTTTTGTAATCTGCGAATGACCTGAGAAGTAAGTGCAATTTCGGGCAACATATACAACACTTGTTTCCCTGCTTTAATGTAAGCTTCAATAAGTTTTATATAAATATTGGTTTTGCCGCTTGAAGTAACACCATGCAGCAAACAAACTTCATTCTCTTTGAATTGATGAAGAATATTGTCCAACGCCGCTTGCTGTGCTTCACTCAGTTCAAAATCTATTGAAACATTTTTGGGCAGGTATTGAATGCGGTCAACCGATCGTTTCTCTATTCTTAAAATATTTTTTTCAACCAATCCTTTCAATTGCGATTCAGATGCTCCCGATTTCTTAATTAAAGCTGACTTAGTAACCTCTCCAATAGTTTTTTCCAAATGAAGATAAGATAACAGCAATTCCATTTGTTTGGGTGCACGACTCAGTCCGTTTTCTTCAGGATGGTTGAGCAAAGCAGCTAGCGAATCTTCATTATTATAATGCGGCTGCAGTATTACATACGATTCTTTCTTGGGTGAATAGGTTTGCTTTAACGCTTCCCAAACATGACAAAGCTTTTTATGCAAAAGTTTATTAATAACCGGGTAGGCATTGTGTGTGTCCAGAATCTGCTGTACTTCCGTCAGGCTTAACTCCTTCTTAATTTGCAATGCTTCTGCTACAAGATATTCATCGTGATCAAGCGCAGAAAAATCATCGCCAAATTCTTCATTAAGCACTAAAATCGTTTCGCTTGATAATTTAAAATGTGCCGGTAATGCTGCTGCCATCACTTCACCTTCGCTGCACATATAATAAGCTGCAATCCATTCCCACAATTGTAGCTGTTCATCAAAAACAACCGGCTGTGTATCCAACACATTTAAAATGTCTTTTGTTTCAAAATGCGCCGGTTTTTCGGAAAGCAATCGCTTCACAATACCGGCATATTTCTTTCTTTTACCCAAGTTCACTTCTACCCGGCAGCCCGGTTGTACTGCATCTCTTAAATGAGCCGGAACAGACCATGTATAATTTTGAGGAAGCGCAGCAGGAATAATGATTTCTGCAAAACTGTTAATGCCCGCATATGCAGCTAATATATATTTTTCTTGTTCCTTCATTAAAATACAAATCTAATTCTATCATCTTGCATTACGCCATGCGGCATTATATTCTATTAATTTTTTCTCCATTAAGTTAAAAACCTGCAACTTAAATTTTTCCAAATCAGCTAATGTCAGATTTTCAACGCCTATGGCATCCAAATAAACGATTCTGCTAAGGCCAGGCGACATGCTAAATAAACTTTCGTATGGCATTCTTCTGTAAGCATCCAGAAATAAAACAGGCTTTAGCGGTGTTTGCGTTTCAATAGCCACTCTGAAAGCGCCATCATAAAAATCTTTCAAAGGTTTTGTGGTCATATTAAAAGTGCCTTCGGGAAAAACCATTACTGAAATTCCTTTTTTTATGATGGATTTTAAAACTCTGATACTGTTGGCTCTGTTCATTGCACTGCTGCGGTCAACCGTAACAATAGCATTTCTGTAAATAAATCCAAATACCGGGACTTTTGACATTTCAACCTTACCCAATGGACGAATGGGTTGTCGATATGCTTTAGGAATAATGGCCGCATCTAAATATGAAATATGGTTGCTAACGAAAATAAAAGGTTTGCTTTTATCATGCGGTGCCTCAAATATTTTTTTGTGCCGGATGAAAATCAAAAAAAACCAAATATCAGCCCACAAACGGCAAAGCATAAAAATAAAATTGCCGCCTTTTATTTTTCCAAACATCGACCCTATAATGGCAAATGGAAATACGAGCAACATGACAGCCACAAAAGTGATGAATGCGTAAACTGAATAAAACCAATGTAGTGGCCGCAGTAAGAATTTCATCAACCTTTGTTTTTGTATTTAGCATCATCGCCCGGGCAATCGCATCTAAATTCAGTTTCCAGATCAATTACCGTTACGACTGTGGTAGCTTCATTGCATTGAGCATAAATGATTCTTACCCGTTGATTGTCTTTTGTAATGCCTTCCAAAGCATAGCGTGGGCAGCGGCCATTTTGCAAATCGCTTTTGTTATAATTAATATTACCGTTTCTCATAATATCTTCCACCTCGGCCATACTGATATGCCTACATTCCATTCTGCATTTTGCATGTTTGCTATATTCCAGATAAGAAACCCGTCTATCAAAGCCCCTGTCGCGGTTTACATTTGCTGCCGGATCTTTACTACGATCGTTGTTGGTTACTTTTGGCTTTGGTGCAGGTTCGTTTTTTGCCTGACAACGCTTAATAACAAAAAGCAGCAGACCCAGCACCAGAATAAGAATGAAAGGAGCCCATTTATTATTCACTTTCAAAAAGATTTTGATAAAAATATGATTAAATGCAATAAAGCATACGTTGCATTTATAAGATGGAAAAAAAATGATAAAGGCTTACCTTTGCCGCTATGTCGGAAAAAAGGACAGTGGCGTTTCATACACTTGGCTGCAAGCTCAATTTTGCAGAAACTTCTTCGCTATCCAGAATGATGGAATCGGATGGTTTTGAAAAAAAGGATTTTGATGATCTGGCCGATGTATATGTTATCAACACCTGCTCGGTTACAGATAATGCCGATAAAGAATGTAGGCAGATTGTGCGCCGCATCCAACGCAAGGCGCCTGAAAGTCTGGTGGTAGTAACCGGCTGCTATGCACAATTAAAACCAAAAGAAATTGCTGAAATTCCAGGTGTAAATCTGGTACTGGGTGCTGCAGAAAAATTTAATATTGGGCAGCATATCAAAGAACTGTCGAAAGGTGATTCATCAAAAATTTGCAGTTGCGATATTGAAGATGTACAAAATTTTCATTCAAGCTGGAGTGTAAACGACCGTACACGTACCTTTTTAAAAGTGCAGGATGGCTGCGATTACAATTGTTCATTTTGCACCATTCCAATGGCAAGAGGTAAAAGCCGTAGCGATAGTATAGAAAATGTAATCAAGCATGCAAACAGCCTTGCCGCATCAGGTGTAAAGGAGATTGTACTAACGGGTGTCAATTTGGGTGATTTTAAATCATCTGAACCCAATGAGGCTTCGGCAAATAATTTCTTTTCACTAATCCGGCAATTAGAAAATGTTGCCGACATAAAAAGGTATCGCATTTCATCTATTGAGCCTAATTTACTTACGCAAGACATTATTGAATTTGTAGCAGCAAGCAAAAAATTTATGCCGCATTTTCATATTCCCCTGCAAAGCGGAAGCAATAAAATATTGGGTGCCATGCGGCGCAGATATAAAAGAGAATTGTATGCGGAAAAATGTGCACAGATAAAAAAACTAATGCCCCATTGCGCTATTGGTGTAGATGTAATTGTGGGCTTTCCCGGCGAAACGGAGGAGTTGTTTCAAGAAACTTTTGATTTTATTCATTCCTTAGATGTTTCTTATCTCCATGTATTTACTTATTCGGAAAGAGACAATACTTATGCGCTCAATTTAAAACCTGTTGTTCCGGTACAGGTTCGAAATGAAAGGAATAAGATTTTGAGAAACCTTTCTTATATGAAGATGCAGTATTTTACGGAGCAACATCGGGGGCAAACCCGCCCTGTTTTATTTGAAGGACATTCCAAAACCGGCATGATGGAAGGATATACCGATAATTATATTCGCATCACCACTCCGCACCGTACTGAATGGGCCAATGAGATTGTGAACTGGAAAATCTAATCGGGAAAGTATTTTTTTATCTCTTCAATTTTTGAATCACAGTCTTTACAGGCTCTGAATTTTGCTTTGGGGATTACTATTTTATACTTTGATTCCCTGATTGAAGTTGCCTGATATTTTCTTTTATATTTAAAATTTTCTACCATTAATACAATACCCGGCAAACCAAAATATTGAAAAGGACCCGAAGCAACAGGAATGTCAACTGCGTACCAAACCCTAACGGCATCTCTTGCTGCTGCTTTGCATAAATATCCCATAACCGTGAGTGTATCTTCAAACAAATGCCATTTGGCTGTATCCATTTTATATTCCATCAAACCAAAAGGATGTGTCCAGAAATTTTCTGAAATGGTGCGTTGTAACTTAGGAAAAGCATATAATGCGTGATGATCCCTTTCCCTTCCAATAGTGCCTCTCTTAATATCTGGCATTTGAGGTTTTAGTGTAAAAAATGTTAATGAGTCGCCCTGTACATACAAACTTCCTTCATAGTCAAATCCCTCAACCTCCTTATTTGTAATTTTTGATGTTAACTTAAAATATTTTCCATACTCAACAATTAAATTTCGTTGAGCAAATAATAAATTGTTTACACTCAATAATAATATAAAAAGTACAATTTTGGTAACAACAGTGGAACGTACTGGGCTCGAACCAGTGACCTCTGCTCTGTCAAAGCAGCGCTCTGAACCAACTGAGCTAACGTTCCTCAGTTTTTTAGACTCACTTAACTCCATAAATTATCAGGATATTCACCTTTCGCAATCAAAGAATCTAAATTTGCCTTTACAAAGGGTGCATCTTCTTTATAGGTAACGCCAAACCAAGATGAACTGGTAGGAATTACCTGCACCTGGCCGGTTTTCTTAATAAATTCATCGGCAACCAAAGGAATAAAAAATTCTGATTTCAATTCGTGACCGTGTGCTGACAAAAATTGTGCAAACATCTGTTTTGTATAATCGAAATAAGAAGGATGAAAACACCAGAAATTCATTGAAACTTTAGCATTTAGTGCTATCTCTTTTGGCTCCAGACCGTCTTCGCTTATTATTTTATCTCCTTGTTTTGAAATATTAATTCTTTCCGTTACCGAAGCCAGATTTCCATCATTATTCAAAGCACAAACGCCCCTGTTTACGGAGCCATGATCGGAAAGTGTTTTTATCAGATCGTAGCCAATAATGGCATAATTCGTTTCACTGCATCCCACATTCAAAAATGCAGCAGCATTCTGAAATGCATTTTTCCCATAAAAATCATCGGCATTGATGACAGCAAAGTTTTCTCTTACTGCATCTTTTGCACACAACACAGCATGTGCTGTGCCCCAGGGCTTGGTTCTTTCGGCGGGTATCTTAAAATCATTTGTAAAAAAATTCAACTCCTGAAAAACATATTCTGTTTGAATACGGCCTTTTAACTTAGGCTCAAATATGTTTTTAAAATTTTCAGCAAATTGTTCTCTTATAATAAAAACTACTTTTCCAAATCCTGCCCGGATGGCATCAAAAATGGAATAGTCCATGATTGTTTCCCCGGCCGGACCAAAGCCTTCTACTTGCTTCATACTCCCATAGCGGGAAGCCATACCGGCTGCTAATATTACCAATGTGGGTTTGCTCATATTATTCAATTAACAGGGGCGAAAATAAACTAATTTCGTTTCTGTATTTTGAAAAAAATTGCAAGAAATAAATATTGAAAATATAACCACTGATCCGCTGATACATCCGGTTTTTTTAAATGCAGGTTTATCGGCAGATGTGCTTCGCCTCGATAAGATACATCCCATAATTTCCGGAAACAAATGGTTTAAACTCCGATTTTATTTGGATGACTTTAAAATATCCGGAAAAAAAGAAATTGTAACATTTGGCGGAGCCTGGTCAAATCATATTGTTGCTACTGCGGCCCTATGTCATCAACTGGGAATAAAAGCAACCGGAATGATTCGTGGCGAAAAACCAAAAACATCTTCGCAAACTCTGATTGACGCTGCAAAATTTGGTATGCATCTGGAATATATGAGCAGAACGGATTATAAAGGCAAACAGTTACCCGAAAATTTCAATGACGATAAATATTATTTAATTCCCGAAGGCGGATATGGAAAAAGGGGAATGCTAGGTGCGGCTACTATATTGGAACTAAACAACAAAAATAAATACACACATATTTGTTGTGCTGCCGGCACAGGTACCATGGCGGCGGGTTTACTTCATGCAGCGTTACCGGGACAAAGCATAGAAGTTGTTTCAGTTCTAAAAAATTTTACCGGACTTGAAGATGCGATACTTTCATTAAAACCCGATTTACAAGCTCGTTTACATATACACCACGAGTATCATATTGACGGTTATGCAAAGTACAATAAGGATCTTATTGATTTTATGAATGATTTTTTTAAACAAACTTCCATTTCATCGGACTTTGTTTATTCGGCCAAAATGTTTTTTGGAATTTCTGACCTTGTACATAAAAAATATTTTCTGCCACAAAGCCGTTTGCTGCTCATTCACTGCGGAGGCTTGCAAGGCAATGCATCACTCGGCAAGGGAACGTTAATATTTTAATTTATTTGCCGTACAAGCCTATCTTTGTTTATACACACCAACAATCCATTAATTTCTTTTGAATTCATGAAAAATAGTTTTTTCCCTTTTCTCATTTGTCTGTTCATTATTACAGGAAA
Source organism: Bacteroidota bacterium (assembly GCA_022708055.1). Classification (GTDB taxonomy): domain Bacteria; phylum Bacteroidota; class Bacteroidia; order Chitinophagales; family Chitinophagaceae; genus JJ008. The sequence continues at coordinate 19,034 of JAKIZK010000017.1, read as the reverse complement.
TTTGAAGGCACAGCAGCCTTTAATTTCCGGGCAGGATACCTTGCCCGAATTTTTTGTAATGAATAGCGGCCCGGGAAAAAACATTATCAGTTGGGTAAATAACTTTCCGGTTGTAAAACAAATTAGTGTGCAACGGTCAGCCGATAGTATGAGTAATTTCAAAACGATTCTAACTGTTACCGATCCTATGGCTGTGCAAAACGGTTATATGGATACAAGAGCACAAAATGACCGCATGTTTTACCGTATCTATATTCAACTTGACAAAGGCCAATATCTTTTCAGTAAATCAAAACGACCTTACCCCGATTCTTTAATTAAGAAAAAAATTGCCGCTAATACCGGAAGAATGGATACGCTAGTTCAAAATGGCCAAAAAGTAATTGTAAGAACAGATACGATTTATATTGACAATAAGCCAGTGATTGTGAAGGCACAGCCGATTGTAATAAAGATTGATGAATATCAGTTTGGCGATACAATTGCCAGCCCCAACCCCATTTATTCAAAACCCCGTGTGCCAGCATATACGCCATCGCTTTATGTTTATACTAACCGAGATGGATATATAAGAGTATCACTACCCGAGGGGGAAAAGCTGAAACATTATACAATCAAATTTTTTGACGATAATCAAACTTTCTTATTTGAACTGAAAGAACTGAAAGAAAGAGATTTTAAATTAGATAAATCTAATTTTTACCATGCCGGCTGGTTTCATTTTGAACTGTATGATGAAGGCAAGCTTATTGAACGTCACAAGTTTTATTTAGCAAAAGATTTCTGATAAAATCGTTGCACCAAAGACTTCTTCAAAATTCAATTTTATTTTCTCTTTTACACGTACAATATTGATTGGTTGTTTTAATTCATTTTGGATTGAAGTAACTTGTTTATTGGCAATACCACAGGGAATGATATAATTAAAATACGATAAATCGGTATTTACGTTTAAGGCAAACCCATGCATCGTAATCCAGCGGCTGCTACGCACACCCATTGCACAAATCTTTCTTTCACGACCCGGCACATCAGGCTCAATCCACACTCCCGTTTCGCCGGGAGAACGGCCGGCCGAAATACCAAATTCCGCTAAAGTAAGTATGATCACTTCTTCCAGATTGAGCAGATATTTTCCAAGATCGGTTTCAAATTTTTCTAAATCAAGAATAGGATAACCTACCAACTGGCCCGGTCCATGAAATGTAATATCGCCACCGCGGTTGGTTTGAAAATAACTGATATTTTTTGCCAGCAATTCATTCTGATTGAGTAAAACATGATTGCTGTTTCCATTTTTTCCTAATGTATATACAGGTGGATGCTCGGTAAATAATAAATAATGTTGTGTAGCCGGGGTGAGTTTTGTATTTGCTTCATGCGGAAGCGAATAAACAGTAGATTTGACTTCCAGATTTTTTTTAAATAAAGACTCCTGATAATCCCAGGCCTTTTTGTACTCCATCAGCCCCAGGTCTTCAAACCAAATTTTTTCTTTTTCCATACCGTCAGGCAAAAATACACCTTCGTAGCATAACCAATTCTGCAAGCTTTATCTTTACACTCATGAATGAAGCATTGCAGCAAAATGAAGCAGATAATACTGAGAACAGCGAAGAACTTTATGAGCGGTTTAGTATCACTATTGATAAAGGGCAAGAGCCACTGCGTATAGATAAATTTCTTTCGAACCGCATTGAAGGCGCCACACGTAATAAGCTTCAACAAGCCATCAACCTGGGTATGGTGCTGGTAAACGGCAGTGCCGTAAAATCTAACTATAAAATAAAACCGGGCGATGCTGTTATCATTTATTCGGATATGAGTCCCGAAGAAACAGATATAATGCCCGAAAAAATTGATTTACAAATTGTATATGAAGATGAAAGCCTGATGGTAATCAACAAACCTGCAGGCATGGTAGTACATCCGGGCAGTGGCAATTATTCAGGCACATTGCTGAATGGTGTGGCCTTTTATTTACAGCAAAAACTACCTGATATTACTGAAGCCGTGTTACCTCGTTTTGGATTAGTTCATCGTACAGATAAAAATACGAGTGGTTTATTGGTATTGGCCAAAACTCATAAAGCCATGCGGCATTTAGCCAAACAGTTTTTTGACCACAGTGTAAAAAGGCAATATCTGGCATTGGTATGGGGCGATGTAAACGCAGACGAAGGCACTATCATTGCACATGTAGGAAGACATCAGCGTTTTCGAAAACTATTTGAAGCCTATCCCGATGGCGAATATGGAAAAGAAGCCATCACCCATTTTAAAGTATTAGAGAGATTGGGATATGTAACTGTGGTGCAATGTGTTTTAGAAACCGGACGTACACACCAGATACGTGTACACATGAAATACATGGGTCACCCCTTATTCAACGATGATTTTTATGGTGGCGATAGAATTGTAAAAGGAACCGTATTTGCCAAATACAAGCAGTTTGTCGACAACTGTTTCCAACTTTGTAAACGACAGGCATTACATGCAAGAACTCTTGGTTTTATACATCCCGAAACGGAAAAAGAAATGTTTTTTGAATCTCCGTTACCAAAAGATATGGAAGCGGTAATTGCAAAATGGAGAAACTACAGTAAAACAAAAAATATTGAAGTAGAATAAGCAAAACGGGGCACTACTCATCAGTTTTTTAGACAAAAAATGGTAGTAGTAAATAGCCTCTGATCTCGTTTCTTTGTTATGATATCTATTCGCCAATAAATTGTTGCGAGCCTGCACCTCCATAGTCTGTGTATCAAACTATGTAACCTTACAATCTATAACATTTTTACTTTTCCGACCATTACTTAGTCCTTGTTTAAATTTTAAAAAAATGCCAGAAATTTGCTTTATTATTTGTTAGGGAAGAGCTATTTTTACCCTTCATATTAAACTTTAGTTATGAAAAAAATTAGTCTATTATTTTTGTGTTTCGGATTTCTGGCAAGTGTGCAGGCACAAGACAGTGCAGCTTTAAAAAAACATTATCTTAAATTATATACTCAGGGTTTGGGTTATAATGATGTAAATGTTGCCATCAATGCTTTACAAGGTTATTTAGCAGTAGAAAACAACCTGACGTTTAAAGACACCCTGTCCATGCTTTATTTTTCTACAAAAAACTATTACAGTGCATTGCTGTTGTCAGAAGAAGTGTCAAAAGCAGACCCCAATAATCTGGATGCCATGGCAAGAACTGCCGAATGTTATGACGAACTGGGTGATCCAAAAACTGCCACCAGTTTATTTGAGCAAGTAGTGCCAAAAACTAAAAATCCTTATCAGGCGTATAAATTAGCTGTTTGTCAATACCAGTTAAAACGTACTGCAGAAGCTGAGGCTTCAGCCAAATTTGTACTAGCAGATACAAATAGTAAAAAAATGGGTGTTCAGTTTAATTCAATGAGTGGAAATCAGCAAGCTGTTTCAGTAGCAGCAGCAGCAGCCAATCTTATCGGCGTATTAAGAATGGATGTTAAAAATTTTACGGAGGCCAAAAAATATTTTGATCAGGCATTAACTTTATTCCCTGGTTTTGTAGGAGCAAAAGAAAATCTGGAAGCAGTAGAAAGAGCAAGCAAGCCTACAAAAACGCCAGCTAAAACACCTGTAAAAAGAGGATAACAAAAACTAAAATCAACAGATAAAGGAAGGCAGAGATGCCTTCTTTTTTTTAGCACTCGGGCAGGCTCAAAGGCACATTAACAGCCAGACCACCATCAGCAGTTTCTTTGTATTTCAAATTCATATCAAGCGCCGTTTGCCACATTGTTTTGATAACTGCGTCTAAAGAAACTTTTGCAAAATCGGGTGTGCCTTGCAAAGCAAGTTGCGATGCCGTAATCGCTTTGATAGCACCCATTGTATTTCGCTCAATACAGGGCACCTGCACCAGCCCGCCAATAGGATCGCAGGTAAGACCCAGGTGGTGTTCCATCGCAATTTCTGAAGCCATCATTGCCTGACGTTGCGAGCCACCCATACATTCTGTAAGTCCGGCAGCAGCCATGGCTGATGATACACCAATCTCGGCCTGACAACCACCCATGGCCGCCGAAAGTGTAGCACCTTTTTTAAACAAGCTGCCCACTTCACTTGCAGTAAGCAGAAATTGAATGATTTTTTCATTGAGCTTTTCTTCTGCAAGACCATCTGCACAAAAAGCAATATAATATTGTAATACAGCAGGAATTACGCCTGCAGCACCATTGGTAGGTGCCGTAACTACTCTTCCGAAAGATGCATTTTCCTCATTAACAGCCAAAGCAAAACAACTTACCCAATCAAGAATATAATTAAAATGCTGCCCCCCGCTTCTTATTGCATGTAGCCATGAATTGTAATCGGTATAAGTTGCATTTCCCAATAATCGTTTATTTAATTCAAAAGCCCGGCGCTTTACTTCAAGTCCACCGGGTAAAATACCTTTTGTATGACAACCCCGGTAAATACATTCCTTCATTACCCGCCAAATGTTGAGCACGCCGTCTTTTGTTTCTTTTTCGCTTCGCCAGGCAAGCTCATTTTCAAGAACAACTTCATGAATGCAAAGTCCGGTTTTGATACACCAATGCAATAAATCATCAGCCGTAGCAATGGGAAATGGAAGTTGTACCGCTGTAGTTGACGATTTCTCTTCCTGTTCTTTTACTACAAAGCCACCACCAATGGAGTAAAATGTTTCTGCAACATTTTCACCGTTTTTTAATGCAGCCAAAAAAGTAACTGCATTGGGATGAAAGGGAAGCGATTCGGTATATAGAAATTCAATATCTTCTGCCGGATCAAAATCAATTTCATGCAAGCCCATCAAAACCATTTTCTTCATATTCTTAATGTCATTGATTTTTGAATCAATCTGATCTACGGCAAAGGTGACAGGATCGTCGCCACATAATCCTAATTGTATAGCTACATCTGTACCATGTCCTTTCCCTGTTTTGGCGAGTGAACCATACAATAAAACCCGAATAGAGCTAACATCAAACAATCTGGAACTGTCATTTAAAGTTTGAACAAATCTTTGTGCAGCACGCCAGGGCCCCAGGGTATGCGAACTGGAAGGCCCTACTCCTATTTTAAAAATATCAAAGACTGAAATGGCTTCGTGTGGCAAGGGAATTGATTTTTACAAAAATAGCAACGAAACACATGTTAATGCTGATTTTAATTTGTTTCAATCACTTTCATTTACAGATTAAAAGAATTTAACGACTTTTGCAAACTGTAATCAAAAATGAAGCTATTTGGGTTTTCATTCCTTGTGCCGGATTATTCATTTTCAATCTTTGTTTTTTTATGGCATCACCTTTTATTTTATATTCAGATGGTAAGGGAAATATCTTTGAAGACCAAACGCTTTATGCAACCGGCAGAAGCGGTTGGGATGCACTGCCTGTGCCGGAAGATGAATGGATTTTATTGCCCGATGGTGGTTCGCTATATGAATTGCCGGGAAGAAGAGGCATTGGAATTGATGTAGCTACCGGTGCAATGCGACTTTGCGAAAAAGGATGGGCCGTGGCTGCTTTCATTCCGCCTGCACATACGGGTTTTTATCTGGCTGCGTATGAAACTGCTGCCGATGCTCCTACCCTGCCTTTGTTTTGTTATACTGCAGCAGGCTGGCACAACAATCAGTTTTATGTTCCCGCCATCAGGATTGAACAAGATATAAGACAGGAATGTGCAGGATACAATCAACATGAAGTAAACGAAGGCGCTACTTATCTTTTAAAACATTATCCGCAAAACAGATTGGTACAGCATATCATGAACAACTGTGCCCTCACTTACCATTGCCCTGCTGCAAGAAATTATTCTTTGGGCCGATGGGAATGTCCCGTTCCGGCTTCACCTGCCTGCAATGCCAATTGTCTGGGTTGTATTTCATTTCAACCTGCTGAGGAAACCATTGTGTCGACACAAGACAGACTTACATTTAAACCCAGTGTGGAGGAAATTGTAGAATTTACCGTGCCGCATCTTGAAACTGCACCCTATCCCATCATCAGCTTTGGTCAGGGCTGCGAGGGTGAGCCTTTACTCATGTGGGAAACTATAAGAGATGCAATAAAAGAAATAAGAAAACATACATCAAAAGGAAGTATTAATATAAACACGAATGGCTCCAATCCTGCTGCTGTAAAAATTTTGTGCGAAGCAGGTTTGAATTCCATAAGAGTTAGCACCAATTCGGCCAGAAGCGAAATTTATCTGCCGTATTACCGACCCAATAATTACGAATTTGAAGACATCATTGAAAGCCTGAAAATTGTAAACTCCTATGGTGGATGGACATCCATAAATTATTTTGTTTTTCCGGGCATGACAGATTCGATTGATGAATATGAAGCACTAAGAAAAATAATAAAAGAAACGGGCTTGCGAATGATACAGTGGCGCAATTTTAATATTGACCCCGATTGGTATTTGGGGAAAATAGGTGTACATGATACCGGCGAATGTATGGGTGTAAAAAATCTGTTGCGTGAAATCAGAAATGAATTTCCGGATTTGAAGTTCGGATATTTCAATCCCCCTATTGAAAGAATAAAGGGAAGATTTGAGGCTGATTTTGCACATCATTAATTAAGTACCTCATTGAACCAAAATCAAAAATGCAAACAACGCAAAGTCAGGATACCATTTTAAAAGGAATAGGGCTTGCGGTGCTTGCCTGTTTAATCTGGTCGGGCAATTTTATAATTGCGAGAGGCGTTGTTAAAAATATTCCGCCCGTTACACTTTCATTTTACCGATGGCTTACGGCAGCAATTTTTATATTGCCGCTTGCATGGAAGTATGTAAAAGACGATATAACCATTGCGATCAAAAATCCCTGGATTATTTTATTGGCTTCTGTAACCGGCGTTAGTTTATTTAATACATTTATTTACATAGCAGGCCACTACACCACCGCCATCAATCTTGCCATACTGGGTACTTGCACCTCGCCGGTAATATCAGTATTGCTGGCTCGCATTTTTTTAAATGAAAAAATTACAAGTTTACGGCTTTTGGGTATGCTGGTTTGTATTGCAGGAATTTTATTTTTATTAGGAAAAGGAGATTTTGAAAATCTGAAAAGTTTTCGTTTTACAAAAGGCGACTGGTGGGTATTGGCTGCAGCTTTTGCATTTGCCGTGTATAATATTTCAGTAAGGAAAAAAGACAAAGCAATGAAGCCAACCGGCTTTCTTTTTATTACTTTCCTATTGGGCACCTTGATTTTACTTCCTTTTTACATCATAAAATGGCAGCATCAGGGTGGTTTTGAATTCAATCTTCAAAATATTTCAGCAATATTGTTTCTGGGCTTAGGCGCTTCTGTCATTTGTTTTTTGATATGGAATAAATCCATTCATATTCTGGGTGCAGGCCGTACTGCATTGTTTGGTAATCTGATTCCGATTTTCAGCAGCATAGAAGCGGTTTTGTTTTTAAATGAAAAGATAACATCAGTACATATCATTAGTTTTATCCTGGTTATTGCCGGCCTTATCATTGCAAATTTTAAATCAGAAAAAAGAGTTTAGTTTATTTAATGAGCAAAAAAATAATTATAGTAGGCGCCAGCTCGGGTATAGGTGAAGCTATGGCATTACAATACGCAGCTATAGGACATAAAGTAGGCATAACAGGCAGAAGAACAGCTTTATTGCAAAACATTAAAATGCAATTTCCTTCATTAATAGAATATGAATGTTTTGATGTAACCGGCGATGAGAATATTCAAAAACTGGAAATGCTGATTTCAAAACTGGGTGGATTGGATTTAATCGTAATCAGTGCCGGCTGGGGCCGGCCTTCGGAAACGTTGAACTGGGATATTGATAAAAAAATTACCACAACCAATGTAAATGGCTTTATTGAAATAGCAAACTGGTCATTTAATTATTTTGTAAAACAGGGGCATGGAAAAATAGCAGCGATCTCATCCGTAGCAGCCAATCGCGGCAGCAGCTACTCTCCTGCCTATGCCGCATCCAAGGCTTTTGAATCTATTTACTGCGAAGGATTATCCATCAAAGCCCGCAAACTAAAAAAGGAAATTTATATTACCTGTATTGAACCCGGTTTTGTAAATACAGATATGGCACATGGTGGCGATAAAATGTTTTGGATAGCCCCGGTTGAAAAAGCATCCCGCCAAATAATAAAAGCCATAGAAAAAAAGAAACGAAAAGTTTATATCACAAAACGCTGGTGGCTTATTGCCAAACTGATGCGCCTGCTACCTTATTGGATTTATCGCAAATTGGGTTGATATAATCGCTTCTCTACATCTTAACATTTCATTTAACCATTTCGGTACAAGTTGCACGGTGTTTGAAACGTTACTAACAGGTGTGAAAAACAATGATTTCCACCCGTGAACAACGAAAACTAAATTTGTATGAACAATTATTACGTAATGCAGCTTACACAGGAAGACAGACGCAGAAGAACGGAAGCCGGTTTTATTACCGCAGGCTTTATCGCTTTTGTATTGCTTTGTATGTTTTTGGTAAAATGGAAAATTCCTGTTTTTGTAGAATCAATAACTGATCAGGGAATTGAAGTTGAACTGAACCTGCCTGACGAACCTGAAACCCTAGCTAATGCTGATGGTGGTGGCGGTGGTGGAAATCCTGTACAAGCTGTAGGTGAAGCGGGCATAGCCAAGCATGTACCACAACCTGCCGGTGAGCCTGAAGCATCAAATGCACGAACTGATATAACCGATGATAATAAAGAAGCTCCTGCTTTACCAAAAAATGCGATTGTAAAACAGGACGCCAAAAAAACGGTTACTTCATCAACTGTAAAAACTACACCTAAACCGGTTGAAGAAACACCTGCTCCCCGCAATCCTAAAACTGTGATGGGTAAAACAACAGCCGGAACAGGTAAAGGCGGTGGCACAGCCGATGATTTTGATCGAAGTGGTGGCCGTGGTAATGGATCAGGCGTAGGAAATGGTAATGGCGCAGGGGGTGGTAGTGGCAATGGTTTTGGTGGTGGAAATGGTACAGGTGGTGGTGGAGGCAATGGTCCTAAAATAGTACGAGGCGATCGTAAAATTGTACGCTACTATTCCTTTGATGGCGATCTTGCAAAAGCAGTAATCTATGCCAACATCAGCGTATCACCCGAAGGTGTAGGTAAATTTTTAAGCATTGCAAAAGGATCTACCAACACAAGTGCAGCTTATAAAGATGCCGTAGTACGTTACCTACAGAATATCAAATTTGATAAAAGCGACCATGAATCCATGTTGACTGTTCAATTCAACTTTAAAGTAAACTAATTATATTTTCGGACGGATGATGGGGTGCCCGATATTTTCGTGGCACCCTTTCTTATTTTTGTACTCATGACTTATCAGGATACTATTGATTATTTATTTACCCGGTTACCCATGTTTAGCAGAATGGGTGCCGCAGCTTATAAAAAAGACCTGAACAATACATGGGCGCTTTGCGAGTTTTTAGGAAATCCGCAATCAAAGTTTAAGTCGATACATATTGCCGGTACCAATGGAAAAGGTTCAGTAAGTCATATACTGGCTGCTATTTTTCATAAAGCAGGTTATAAAACGGGCTTATACACTTCGCCGCATTTATTTGATTTCAGAGAGCGAATAAAAATAAGTGGTGATAGTGGTGGATTAATGGAGATACCTGAGCAATTTGTTATTGACTTTACAGAACGTATAAAGCCAGAAATCGAAAAAACTGAACCCAGTTTTTTTGAAATAACGGTAGCCATGGCTTTTGAATATTTTGCAAATGAAAAAGTGGACATTGCCATTATTGAAACCGGACTGGGAGGCAGATTAGACAGCACGAATGTTATAACTCCTGAGCTTTCAGTAATTACAAACATCAGCGCAGATCATACCCAAATGCTGGGCAATACATTAGCTGAAATAGCAACCGAAAAAGCAGGCATTATAAAAAACGGAATTCCCGTAGTAATAGGTGAAACCAATATTGAAACTGAAAATGTTTTTCAAGAAACGGCTTTAGAAAAAAATGCCCCTATCTTTTTTGCCGACAAGACAAGAACCGTTGCTGACTGGAAATGGGATCATCATTTACTAAACATATCTGTAACACAGCCACATCAGGTTGACAGTAAGCAATATCAGCTTGACCTTACCGGGCTTTATCAAACTAAAAATCTATTGACCGTATTAGAAGCCGTAACACAAATGAGCAATCAGGGCTGGCAGATAGCCGAAGCTGATTTGCTGGAGGCTTTGCAGCACAGTAAAAAAATAAGTGGATTAAAAGGCCGTTGGGAAATATTAAACAGCCGAGATCCTTTGGTAATTGCCGATGTTGCACATAATGAAGCCGGCATTAAAGAATTGGTAAAGCAAATTGAACTTACGCCGCACCGAAACCTGCATATCGTTTTTGGCATGGTGAAAGACAAGGATATTGATAATGCCTTAGCCTTACTCCCCAAAAATGCAACATATTATTTTACCAAAGCGCAAATACCCAGAGCGTTGGATGAGGAAGCATTGCAAAAACAGGCGGCAAGGCATCAGCTTCGGGGCCAAGTTTATTCCAATGTAAACCTGGCCTTGTACGCCACTTCGCTACATGCGAAAAAAGATGATTTGATCATTATTTGTGGCAGTATCTTTTTAGTAGGCGAAGTATATCCGCAATGTATTGAGGCCATTTGGGGAGGCGGGCCAAAGGCTTCAACATTTGAAAACATAATAAACTTAATTTTGCATTTGCCTTAATACTTCAACTCACCCAATTTCTCCAGCGCATAAAGAATACAGCTGACGTGCATGGCCTGTTTTATTTTATTCTCACGAAGTAGTTGTTTCAATTCTACAATGCTAAGAATTACAATTTCAATTTCTTCTCCATTATCAAGGTTTTGCTTTGCTACGCTCCTGCCACCCCGGGCCAGATACATGTGAAGCACATTACTATTGGTGGAAGTGTTGGGCGATATATTTCCTAGGTATTCATAAGATGAAAACTGATAACCGGTTTCTTCTAATAACTCCCTTGCGATGGCATCTTCATTCGATTGATCAGTAGCATCTACACAGCCACCGGGTATTTCAATGCCAACTTCTCCATAAGCGTGTCGGTATTGTTTTACCATTACTAATTTTCCATCTTCGGTAAGCGCCAGCGCACCCACCCAGGGCGAAAAATCGTAAACGTAGTATGGGTCAATTATTTTTCCTCCGGGAGTTTCGCATTTTTCTTTGCGTACTTTAAACCATAGGTCGTTAAATAAATATTCAGAAGAAAGTGTTTTCCATTTCATTTGCAAATCTGTTTGAAAATTTTTTCACCATTTCATGCTTTCTCTTAGCGCAGTAATATGAGCTACATGATGCCTGCCATGCCAGGCATACAAGCCCAGTAGATACCAAAGCCGCATGGTCTTTTTTTGAACTGGATGAAATACGGTACGGTTATTCCATTCATCATCACTTACATACTTCAATGCTTCGTGCCAGCGGGTGTGTAAGGCATGTAAAAGGGTAATAGAAATATTTATGGGCAATTTTTCTACATCATGCAGTTTTGTCCAGGCATTCTCATCATAAGGCTTTATTGTTGGGTTTTCTTCAGTCAAACCCAGCTTAAAACGGATATAAGCATTCATGTGGCTATCGGCTATATGATGCACCAGTTGATGCACCGTCCACCCTCCTGCCCGGTATGGTGTTTGCAATTGAGCTTCATCCAGGTTGAGGATTGACTGCTCCAGCAATAGAGGCAGAAACTTGATATCAGCCAGCCACTCTATTTTTTGCTCAATAGAAAATGGTTGTGGCTCATATACGCCAATGGGATACCGTGGATCCATATTTTGAAAATATTACTTTACAACTTCCAGCAACTCCACTTCAAATACAAGTGTTGCGCCTCCCGGAATATCATTGCCCGCACCACGATCGCCATAGGCAAGGTCAGAGGGAATCCATAGCCGCCAATGACTTCCTTCCTTCATCATAGGCAATGCAACCTGCCAGCCTTTTATTAAGGCACGTAAAGGCGCTGTAAAGGGCTGACCTCTTTTAAAAGAATTGTCAAACTCTTTTCCATCCAGCAAGGTTCCTTTGTAATGCGCTTTTACACTTTCTGAAACAAGCGGCATGGCTCCGGTTCCTTCCTTTATTACTTCGTATTGTATGCCACCGGGCAATTCTTTTACGCCGGGCTTCGAAATATTTTCGGCCATAAATGCGGCACCTGCAGTTTTTTGTGCTTCAATTTTTCCGCTCATAAATGCTTTTAGTTTGTTTTGTATGCTCATAATTATGCTTCTCTAAGTGAATGTCCGGTAAGGTGAATAAATACATCTTCCAAATTGGCCAATTTCATTTCTTTGGGTCTTTCAAATCCTGATGCTACCAAATTATCAATTAGTTTATCCGGTGTGTCCAGCGCTATTATTTTTCCTGAATCAATAATCGCTACCCGGTCGCAGAGATATTCTGCTTCGTCCATATAATGTGTCGTGATGATAACGGTTGTTCCTTTTTCTCTGATGTTTCTTATTAATTCCCACAGGCTTCTTCTGGCCTGCGGATCAAGTCCGGTGGTGGGCTCATCTAAGAAAATAATGCGTGGCTTATTTATTAAAGTGGTGGCTACAGAAAACCGCTGCCGTTGGCCTCCACTCAGCTCTTTTACCTGTGCCTTTGCTTTTTCTCTCAGGTTTACTGAATCGAGCAACTCCATTGCATCTACTTGCTGATTATACAATCCACAAAAAAGTTCAATCAATTGCACCAGATTCAAACCGGGATAATAGCCACTCGTTTGCAATTGTACGCCAATGATTCTTTTTATTTCATTTGGATTTTTATCTAAATTAAAACCATCTACCATCACCTCGCCACTTGTTTTTTGTCGAAGTGTTTCTATAATTTCAAGTGTTGTGGATTTTCCGGCACCATTGGGCCCCAGCAGGCCAAAAATTTCTCCTTCTTGTACATCAAATGAAATACCTTTTACGGCTTCAAAGCTTCCGTATTTTTTTACCAGATTTTTTACTGTAATAATTGAACTTGGCATATTTAGTTATCTATTCGTTTAAACTTTGTTCAATATTTTATGTAGCAGGATTCAGATAGGTTTCTAATTCCTCTACCATTTTTTTGCTGCCAATAAATAAGGGTGTTCGTTGATGCAGTTCGGTAGGTTCTATATCCAGAATTCTGATTTTGCCATTGGTAGCCTTACCCCCTGCAACCGACATGATGAAGGCAAAAGGATTACATTCATACAACAATCTGAGTTTACCTTTTGGTTTATCGGTAGTGCCGGGATACATAAATATTCCGCCTTTAATCAGATTGCGATGTACATCGCTTACCATACTGCCAATATAACGCTGCGTATAAGGTCCGCCGTTTGTTTTGTTTTTATTCTGACAGGCATCAATATATTTTTTCACCGGCTCTTCATATTGAAAAAAATTGCCATGGTTTACCGAATATATTTTCCCATTCTCCGGGCATTTAATATCCGGATGGCTCATAGTCCACTCACCTATTGATGGGTCTAAAGTAAAACCCTGCACGCCTCTGCGAGTGGCATATACCAACATCGTAGAAGATCCATAAACAATATAACCCGCTGCTACCTGCTGATTGCCCGGTTGTAGGAAATCTTCTATTGTAACCACTGTACCCAATGGTGTTTTTCTTTTATACACACCGAAGATGGTGCCGATGGAAACATTCACATCAATATTGCTGCTGCCATCCAAGGGGTCAAACACACAAACGTATTTTGATTTTACACTTTTGGCATCATCAAAAGGAACAAAATCGTCAAGCTCTTCGCTGGCTATTCCTGCACAGGCAATACCATGGCTGAGCACGCCCATAAATTGTTCATTGGCATATACATCCAGTTTTTTTACTTCTTCGCCCTGCACATTTACAGTGCCTGCATCGCCAAGAATATCTACCAGACCTGCTTTATTCACTTCAGTATTCACTCTTTTTGCTGCTAACCCAATATTTCGCAACAAATGAGATAATTCTCCGGTAGCATTAGGGATATCTCTTAGTTGTTGAATGGTAAATTCATCCAGCGTTTGTACCTTACGGTTTACATTCATAATGGCCAGTTTTGCAAAGCAAATTTAAGAGAATGAAAGCATGTACCGGTAAAGTGATTTTGCAATTCATAACCGATTAATCCCGACTTTTGCAAACTTGTAAAACGGAATAATTCAAGCGCAAAATGAAAGTTTTCAAATTCGGCGGGGCCTCCGTCAATAGTGTAGAAAGGGTGCAGAACCTGGTTGACATATTGCAAAATTATAATGGCGAAAAATTACTGATTGTGGTATCGGCCATGGGCAAAACAACCAATGCCCTTGAAAAAGTGGTAAACGCTTTTTATGAATCAAAAAACGCTGAAGCATTAGAATTATTTGCCACAATCAAACGACAACACCTCAACACAGCAAAATACCTGTTGGTAACCCATTTTTTATCCTGCGAAAATCAGCTGCGCGATTTTTTTACAGAGGCCGAATGGTTGTTGCATGATAAACCGGTAAAAGATTATGATTATTATTATGACCAACTGGTATGTACCGGCGAATTATTTTCAACCTGTATCGTCAGTCATTTTTTAAACGAAAAAGGAATTAGTAATAAGTGGATAGATGTACGAGATGTTTTCAGAACGGATGATGATTTCAGAGATGCGGACATAGACTGGGAAATTACCACGGCCAATGTGCGAGATAATATAAATCCGCTTTTTGCTGAAAATAATATTGTTTTAACGCAAGGTTTTATAGGCGCTACCGATGAAAATGAAAGTACCACACTGGGCAGAGAAGGCAGCGATTTTTCAGCAGCAGTATTTGCCAATTTATTGGATGCCGAAAGTCTTACGATATGGAAAGATGTAGAAAGTGTAATGAATGCCGATCCCAAGCAATTTTCGGATGCTATTCCTATACCTGTATTAAATTTTAATGAGGTAATAGAAATGGCTTATTATGGAGCGCAAATCATTCACCCAAAAACGATAAAGCCGCTTCAAAATAAAAACATCCCTTTATTTGTTAAAAGTTTTATTGATCCTAACCTGGCAGGCACCATCATTCACAATAAAGTGGTACATCAGTTGCCACCTATTATCGTGCTAAAAGAAAATCAGGTGATGCTGCAAATGAGTTCAAGAGATTTTTCATTTATCGGCGAGCATTATATTGGAAGGTTGTACCAGTTATTTGAATCATTGCATTTAAAACCAAATCTAACGCAGAATGGCGCCATTAGTTTTTTATGTGTATTTGATGACAGAACAGAGAAATTAGAAAAGCTGGCTTTGGATGCATCTGCATTTCTGGATGTACAGGTTATGAGAAACCTGTCATTGCTTACCATACGACATTTTCATAAGGAAATATTTGAAAAGCTGACTATAGATAAAAAAATATTATTGAGACAACAAACACAAACTACCATTCAGGTATTGATGCAGTAATATTATTTTTCAACCGTTACAGTTTGTATCATTTTTTTGGCTACCGGTTTATCATTGAGCAGTGCAGGTTGCCAGTGTCCCATTTTTTCCATTCGGGTTATCAGTTCATCCATCAGGTCTTCATCGGTAGTGCCTTTCAATATCTTAAAATTTACAGGCACACCATCTTTATCTACAATAAACTCCACCTGAATGTATGATTTCGATACTCCTTCGGGAAGGAATGTAGCCAATTCTTTCCCTAATTTATCTAGATACTTCATCAAGTCATCTTTATCTTTTCCAAACTTTGGCCATTGATGTACGGCTGAAGCCGGATTGAGATTTGATCGTACAATATGTGCAACGGGAATTCTTTTTGGTTTGACTTGTTTTGTTACTACCTCTTCACCCTTTTGTTTTTTTGGCGGTGCATCATTAATCAAGTACTCTCCTTTTGGCCCTATCATCACTACCGGTAACTGCTTGTATTTTTCAAAATAATCATAAGCATCTTCAAGCCGGTCGGCAAATTTTTTTAATCCTGCATCATCTTTCGTTAATGTTTCAAGATACTTTACACTTTTTTCTTTATTGAACCTTACCGGGAAGATATGCACCGGAATAAAATCCTGCCCTTGATCCTTGGCATAGCTTGCCAGAATATAAAGTTCATCAATCTGCTGATCGGTAATAGGAATGCAACCCACGGTAACGCAGCTGCCATGTATAAAAATTTCGCTGCCGGGTCGTAGTGAATCGCTTAATATTCTATCCGAAGCATTGGGATAGTTGAGCCCCAATGACAAATAATAATTGCTCTGTGGATTAAAAACATTGATATAATAAAAACCTTCGGGCACCTGATAATCGCCTTCCATTCTTTTGGGGCCCAGTGTACCGGCCAGTGCACATACTCTGTAAGTTTTGAATAATGTAAACGGCTGGCTGATTTCATCCTTCACCCATACTTCCAATTGTGCATCAAACTTAAAAGAACGGATATAAATATATTTTGCAGGCCAGGCAAGCCCTGCTGCCGCAAACTGTTTTTGTAATGTATCTTCCTTTCGTTTTAATGCTTCCTGAGGTCTTGCAAAAGTTTTTTGATAATTGATAAACGAATACGAAGTGCTACCGCTTTTTGAAGGTGGCTGCGCCATGATGCTTTCGCCAACAAAAAATATCAATAAAAGTCCAAAAAATTTTTCATAAAATAGCTCCTGATTACAACGCCTCAAATTATAATTTATGCGAAAATATTGTTTAAAATAGTTTTAAAGATATGTTGATAAAGGTAAACAAAAGTGAACCGGAAAAAGGTTGCTGATTTTTTGAAAAAACAATACTTTAATTAAGCATTTGGCAGATTTATTAATGAATCTGTTTTTCATAAGATTTTTTTGCAATTGCCCGAGTCTTATTTCTATGGGAGTAATCTCTCCTTCACAATAAATGTTTCCTTAATATTGCAAAATTTTTAAACCCCATCAGATGTCAATAAGTGCAAAATTAAATGAACGTTGCGGCGGCCTTTGTGAGCTATGCAGTACAGAAGAAGCTACCATTGAATATACAGTATCGCCCAGACCGGATGATGCAATTGAAAATCAGGTAGCCATTTGCCGCATTTGTGCAGATGCAATGGAAGCAACAGATAAAGGATTTCATTGGCGTTGTCTGGAAGGCAGCATTTGGAATACGGAGCCGAGTGTACAATCATTAAGTTACAGAATTTTGCACCAATACAAAGATGAAGACTGGGCCTCCGGTACCCTTTCGGCGGTAGAAATAGATGAAGCTGTAATGCAATGGGCATTAAGCGCCTTTGAAGTAGCGGAAGTACATAAAGATGCTTTTGGGAATGAATTGCAAAACGGCGATACCGTAGTACTTACTAAGGCGCTCAATGTAAAGGGAACCAGTTTTACTGCAGCAAAAGGAACCATTGTAAAGCGTATTCGTTTGGTACCCGATAATACAGAACAAATAGAAGGCAAAATAAATGAGCAAACTATTGTTATTCTAACTAAGTTCGTGAAAAAGGGATAAGTATCAAATAACAATGTCAGACTAATTACCCGACTATAAAAAATCGCACTAAATCAATAGTACGTTTTTAAATTTCAAAAAGGCAGGCAGGAGTTTCTGTTTAAAATTGCTGCTATTAAATCCTACGAAAAAGATAGCGATATTTGAGCTACCAAAAAATTAAGTATGCTAATGGATGATTTGCTTATTCAAAAAATAAAGGAATACGTAAAGTTGAAAGAGGCAGATTTCGAACTGCTGAACGGCTATTTTAAAAATAAACAAATTTTAAAAGGTGATTTTCTTTTTAAAGAAGGAGATGCGGTACATCATGCAATTTTCGTAAAATCAGGATTGTTCAGAACTTATTTTATTGATGAACAAGGCTCGGAACATATTTTGCAATTTGCACTGCCCGGATGGTGGACAGGTGATTTGGGTTGTTTTATTTCCGGAGAAACTACTAAATTTTTTGTAGAAGCTTTAGAAAATTCAGAAGTTCTTTTTATTTCAAAAAGCGCATGGGATGATTTATTAATCAAAGCTCCTTTCTATTTAGATTATCATCGCAAACTGCTTGAAAAAGGTTTGGCGGCTACACAAAACAGGCTACTCGAAGCCTACTCTACTGATGCTACCAAAAAATATCTCCAACTATTAAAAACCTTTCCCGACATTTTACAGCGTGTGCCTCAATACATGATTGCTTCATATCTCGGCATGAGCCGGGAAACGCTCAGCCGGGTTCGAAAACATATCAGCAATTCAAAATAATACCGAAAAACCTGTTTCCTTTTTTGTGACATAAGTCAATGGACAGGGGTATTTAATAATCGACTTTTGCTATCAATAATTCAAGCAATTGATGATGAATGCTGTAAGTAAAATATCATAGCTGCATCATCTCAAGCGCAATATTTAAATTCAAAAAAGCAATTTTTATACATAATCATATCTTAAAAAAAATAAATCCTTTTTTATAAACAATTAAAATCAACTATTATGAGTACAATTAAATGGAACATCGATCCGGTACATTCACAAATTCAATTTTCAGCAAGACACATGGTCATCTCTAAAATCAGAGGTGAGTTTGAACAATATGAATCTTGGCTTGAAACAAATGGAGAAGAAATAGAAAATGCTACTGCCTTTTTCTCGGCAGTTACAAGCAGTGTAAACACAAAAAACAAAATGAGAGATGATCATTTGCGATCAGATAGTTTTTTCAAATCAGAAGAATTTCCTAACCTGATTTTTAAATCAACTTCACTAGAAAAGAAAAATGACGAAGATTATGTGCTAAAAGGTGAAATGACTATCAGAGATGTGACCAGGCCAATAGAATTAGCCGTAGAGTTTGGAGGTGTTATTACCGACCCTTATGGATTGCGCAGAGCCGGATTTTCTATCTCAGGAAAATTAAACCGTAAAGATTATGGAATGGTGTATAATGATTTAATCGAAACAGGTGGCGCAGTTGTAAGTGATGAAATCAAATTGGATTTGCACGTTGAG